>JANMSV010000229.1:0-3075 GCA_031389685.1 Betaproteobacteria bacterium | reverse complement strand
CTCCCTTTTGCGCTAGGAATGCGTTGCTCGACGCATGCAAGGATGCATGCATGCGCCGCAGACGTCCGCTGGCCGGGCGTACCGGCCGCGCAAGCCGCGCGCGACGGCGCTTTATCAATGCGCCGCCCGGCACGGCTTCATCCTGGCCTTCTCGTGCAAGGCGAGGTACTTCTGCCCAAGCTGCCACCAAAAGAGAGTGCTGGCGTATGGCGAATGGGTGGAAGCCAACGTGCTCGCTCCGGTACCGCATCGGCAGTACGTGTTCACCATACCCCGCCTGCTGCGGCCGATGTTCGCCCGCAGGCGCGCGCTGCTGGGGAAGCTGTGCAACATCATCGAACGTCTACTCGAGCGCGCCTATGCAAGCACGAGGCCCGATGCGCGACCGGGCGTCATCCTGTTCGTCCAGACCTTCGGCGACCTCGTCACCTTCAACCCGCATATTCACGTGCTTGCGGCGGACGGCGCTTTCGACGCCGACGGCGCCTTCACCGTTCTGCCGCCCATTCCGCGCAAGGTGCTCGAGCCATGGTTCCGGAAGGACGTTCTCGCCTTGCCGCGCCGCGAGGGCCTGGTCTCGGAGGCCCTCGCCGAAAAGATGCTGGCCTGGCGGCACACCGGGTTCTCCGCGCACAACAGCGTACGCGTTCGCGCGGGCGACGCGGCAGGCAGGCGCAGGCTCGCGCAGTACATGCTGCGGGCCCCGTTTGCGCTGGAGAAGATGTCCTACGATCCAGAGTCCGGGATGGTCCTCTACCGTTCACGGATGCACAAGACGCTCAAGCGGAATTTCCAGCTCATGCACGGCGCCGATTGGCTGGCGCAGCTTTGCGCTCACATCCCGGATCGCTTCGAGCATTTGGTGCGCTACGCCGGCTGGTACTCGAACCGCAGCCGGGGAAAGCGCAGACGCATGGATGCCCAACCGGCTGAGGTCGCCACCCGCGAGGTCGATGTTCGCGAAGCCGCGCGCGTGCGCTCCACCTGGGCGCGCCTGATTCACAAGGTCTACGAAGTCGATCCGCTCGAATGCCCGAGGTGCAAGGGCCCCATGCGCGTGATCGCCCTCATCGACGATGCGGCAGTCATCCGCAAGATCCTCAGCCACCTGGGCCTCTGGGCGCCGCAACAGGCACGGGGAAGGCAACCGGGGCAGACCGCCCATGATCCACCCGTGCCCTCCACGCCCGTCCTGACCTACCACCCCGTTCCAGACATCGCCTGAATCCGCTGCGCGAGGGGCGAGTTCGCCTGGCGGAGCCCGTCTATTGCCCAAGCAGCGCCAAGCCGATAGATTGCCATGTGGTTTTTCCCCAATAGCGGCTCTCGATGCGACATAAGCGCCATTGTGCGACGCGGCGCCGGGGCTGCATAGCACCGAGGGGGCATTCCATGAAACGTCGCGCGGGCAGCCTCGGATTGATTTTCCTATCCGTGCGTAGAGAGCGCGGTTGCGCTCGTGCTTGCGCTTCGCGTTGGCGAGGTTCGCTTCGGCCTCGGCAACCTGGCTCAAGCTCGCCGCGAGCGCCTGGTCCGCGGTGCGCGCGTCGATCCGGGCGAGCACCTGCCCGGCATGCACTGCGTCGCCCGCCTTGACGCCGAGCTCGACGATGCGGCCCGCCACCTGAGCCGCGAGCGTCGCCTGTTTCACCGCTTCGACGACAGCTTCGGCTGCTACCGTCTGAGCCACGTCGGCAAGCTGAACGGTGAGCGTCGGTCCGGCGCCGGAATTCGGTTGCGCGTGCGCCGGCATGAGTGCCGACAGCGCCGCCAGAAAGGCAACCACGGCAAGGTCTCTATGCAGTTGCAATCGCTTTCCTTGCACGCAGCATCATCCACCCGCACGCCAGCCCGGCGATGACCAGGAACGGAATCGCGACATAGTTCAGCATCTGCCAGCCGTTGGACTTGAGCAGCAGGCCGGAGGAAAACGAAGAAACGATCGTGACCCCGAACACCAGAAAATCGTGCATACCCTGCGTCTTGGCCTTCTCGCTCGGGCGATAGGTCTCGGTCAGCAGCGTCGTGCCGCCCACGTACATGAAGTTCCAGCCGACGCCGAGCAGCACCAGCGCCAGCCAGAAATGCGTGACCGTGATGCCGGAGAGGGCGGCGGCGACGCACGCGAACATGATCGCGACGCCGGCGAGCATGACCGAAAGCAACCCGAAGCGCTTGATGAGCGAGCCGGTGATGAGCGAGGGCGCGAACATCGCGACCACGTGCCAGGAGATCACCGTGGCCGCCGATGAATAGGGATGGCTGGCGAAGCCCATGGCGAGTGGCGTCGCGGTCATGAGCAGACTCATTACGCCGTAGCCGATCGCCGACAGCGTCACCGCGACGATGAACATCGGCTGGGCCATGATGCTTCCCAGCGCGCGCGGCGGCACCTGCGCTTCATCCGCGCTCGCCGGCGGAATCCGCAACCGGCTCAGGATCGCCATGGAAACGAGGCTGAACACCATCAACGACGCGTAGGACGCGAGAAATTCCGGCTGCGCGAGACCGCGCGTCCATCTGGAAAGCGCGGGCCCGACCAGGCCGCCCACCAGTCCCCCGGCCAGCACCAGCGATATCGCCCTGGCTTTGAACTCCGCACCGGCCGAATCGGCCGCGGCAAAGCGGTAGTAAAGGCCGAAGGCCCCATACACGCCGAGAATCAGGGTGCCGAAACACAACAACCAGAAGCTCGACCACGCAATCGCCAGGGTCGAAATCGCGCCGCCCACCAGACCGAAAGCGCTGCCGATCTGGAATCCGGCGCGCCGGCCGATGCGTTGCATGACCAGCGAGGCGGGAATCGTCGCGAGCGCCGATCCGATCACCTGCGCCGTCACCGGCAGGGTGGCCAGGCCCTTGTCCGCGGCGAGCGCATAGCCCGCGAGGCCGTTGATGGCGATGAGCGTCACGCTATTGGTGAACAGCAGCGCCTGGCAGGCGGAGAGCAAGGCAACGTTTTTCCGCGCGGCGTCCATATCCGGATTCTATGCGATCGATTACCGCCCCTCGAGACGATTCGAGACGCGCGCGACAGGCAAGCGGCGGCTTGCATCTCCTTGACTGTAAGTTGGG
>JANMSV010000227.1:0-5013 GCA_031389685.1 Betaproteobacteria bacterium | reverse complement strand
GGTCTATGCCGCGCGCACCGTCGGCGTGCGCGGCCTGTTCGGCGTGCACAGCTGGGTCGCGGTGAAGCCCGAAAAGGCCGGAGCCTATACGGTGTATGAGGTGATCGGCTGGAAGCTGCGCTGGGACGACACCGCGGTGTCCATCCGGGCGCGCGATCCGGATGCGCGCTGGTTCGGCAATTCCCCCGAGTTGCTTGCCGAAATGCGCGGCGCGGACGCGCAAGCGCTGATTCCGAGGATTGAGGCGGCCGCACGCAGCTATCCGTACGCGGACGAGTATCGCGCGTGGCCGGGCCCGAATTCCAATACGTTTACCGCCTGGATTGCGCGCAAGGTGCCGGAGCTCCGGGTGGACCTGCCGTCCACCGCGGTGGGCAAGGACTACCTCACCGGCGGATTGTTCGCGTCGGCGCCCAGCGGCAGCGGGTATCAGCTGTCGCTGGTGGGCTTGCTCGGCATTACCGTGAGCACGGTGGAGGGCCTGGAGGTCAACATCCTTGGCCTGACCTTCGGCATCGATCCCTGGCCGCCGGCGATAAAGTTGCCGATTGCCGGGCGGCTCGGGGTGGCTAGCGCGCCGTCGGGTCCATAAGGGCACGGTCGCGAAACCCTGTTTGTCAAATTAGATTTGACAGATTAAACTCCGCGCCACCATGAACTGCGCGGCGCGACTGGTCGACCTGTTCGGAACTCAAGCCGACGTCGCGCGTGCCTTCCAGCTCGACCGTGCCGTGGTGCACAACTGGGTGAAGACCGGCTACGTGCCGGCGCGCTGGGCCGGCGAGGTCGAGCGCGTGACCCAGGGCCGCATCAGCTCGGCCGATATCGTCAACGAAGCCAGCGCCAAGAATCCGGTGCGCGTGAAGTCGCGCCCGGACGACGCCCCGTTCGGCATTTCCCCGGAGAGCCAAGCCATGACGCAGTACGCCCCCGCGAAGCGCATCACCTCCTTCCATCCCCCGCAGCGCACGCTGATGGGGCCGGGCCCGACGGAGATCCATCCGCGGGTGCTCACCACCATGAGCCAGCCGGCGATCGGCTATCTCGACCCGGTGTTCGTCGAGATGATGGAGGAGCTCAAGTCGCTGCTGCGCTACGTTTACCAGACCAAGAACCCGCTGACCTTCCCGCTCTCCGGGCCGGGCTCGGTGGGCATGGAGTTCTGTTTCGTCAACATGGTGGCGCCGGGCGACAAGGTTGTTGTCTGCCAGAACGGCGTATTCGGCGGCCGGATGCTGGAGAACGTGGTGCGCGCCGGCGGCACGCCGATCGTCGTCGAGGACAAATGGGGCGAGCCGGTGGACCCGCAGAAGGTCGAGGACGCGCTGAAGAAGAACAAGGGCGTGGGCGTGGTGGCGTTCGTGCATGCGGAAACCTCGACCGGTGCGCAGTCGGACGCGAAAGAATTGACCAGCATCGCGCATCAGCACGGGGCCCTCGCGATCGTGGACGCCGTGACTTCGCTGGCCGGTACGCCGGTCAAAGTCGACGAATGGGAAATCGACGCCATCTACTCGGCGAGCCAGAAATGCCTCTCCTGCACCCCGGGCCTGTCGCCCGTGTCGTTCTCCGAGCGTGTGGTCGAGCGCGTGAAGAAGAGGAAAGACAAGATCCACAGCTGGTTCATGGACATGAACCTGCTGCTGGGCTACTGGAACGCCGGCGCGCGCACTTATCATCACACCGCGCCGACCAATTCACTGTTCGCGCTGCACGAGGCGCTGCTGCTGATCCGCGAGGAAGGCCTGGAGAACAGCTGGGCGCGCCACCAGCGCCACCACGTGGCACTCAAGGCGGGGCTCGAGGCGATGGGGCTGAAGTTCCTGGTGAAAGAGGAATACCAGCTGCCGCAGATGAACGCCGTGTTCTGCGCCGAGGGCGTGGACGAGGCGCAGGTGAGATCGAGACTGCTGTCCGAGTTCGGCCTGGAGATCGGCGCGGGCCTGGGGCCGCTGAAAGGCAAGATCTGGCGCTTCGGCCTGATGGGCTATAGCTGCCGTCCGGACAACGTCATGCTGTGCCTCTCGGCGCTCGGTTCGGTGCTCGACGACATGGGCTACCCGGTGCACGTGGGCGATGCGGAATCCGCGGCGCACGGCGCCTACGCACAGATGCACGCCAAGGACGCGCAAAGGAAAAAGCGCGCCGCGTAACAATTGGGGACAGACCCCGTTTGGACACGCTGACCCACGCGCTCTCGGGCGCGCTACTTGCCCGGGCGACAGCCTCGAAGGACGCGCCGCCGCGCTCCCTCCCGCGGCGCATCGCCGCCGGATTCTTCGCCGCCGCCGCGCCCGACTTGGATTTCGTGCTCGGCTTCGTCTCGCCGCTCGTCTACCTGGAGCAGCACCGCGGCCCCACGCACTCGATTCTGCTGCTGCTGCTCTGGGCGCTGCCGCTGTCCTGGCTGCTGGCGAAGATCCTGCGCGAGCCGCGCGGCTGGCGCGCGCTCTACGGCGTCACGGCGCTCGGCCTCGGCGCGCACATCCTCGGTGACCTGATCACCAGCTTCGGCACCCTCATCCTCTCTCCGCTCTCCGACGCCAGGTTCGGCTGGGGCACCACCTTCATCATCGACCTGTGGTTCAGCGGCATCATCCTCGCGGGCTTGCTGTTGTCTGCGATCTGGCGTCGTTCCCGCGCGCCCGCGTTGGCGGCAAGCGTGGTTCTCGTCTGCTACGTCGGCTTCCAGGCGGTGCTGAAGGAGCGCGCGCTCGACTTCGCGCGCGACTACGCCCGCGCGCAGGGGCTGCAGAAGGTCGAGGTGACGGCCATCCCGCGCGCCGTGTCGCCGTTCAACTGGACGGTATACGTGAGCGACGAGCTGGCGCATCGGTTCGCGCAGGTGAACCTGGTGCGCAAGGAGCCGCTGCGCTCGGCGCACGATTTCGTCAGCCGCATGGATGCGGCATTTCTGCCGCTTGCGCTGGCTCGCTGGGAGGCGCGCACGCGCTACGGCGATAGCGGCGCGGAACAGGAGATCGCGCGTGCCGCCTGGGAGTCGCCGGCGCTGGGGTTCATGCGCCGGTTCGCCGAAAAGCCGGCATTCGACGGGCTCGGGCATGGCTCGACCTGCGCCTGGTTCATCGACCTGCGTTTCGTCAATCCGGGCCGCAACTGGGTGCCATTCCAGTACGGCGCCTGCCGCGAGACTGCCGGTGCGCCCTGGCGTGCGTTCGAGCGCCTGGGAGAGACCGGCCGTCTGCCGCTCGACTGAGTTCGGGTCACTGGCGTGGGTGGGGAGTTCGCGGGAGAGCGGTATGGTTCAGTCTCGACGGCCCGTGGTGCGATTTTCTTGACGCCCTCCGCCGCACCGGACTAACATTGTTATAACGCGAGGGAAAATGAAAACCACGATCCGCAAAATGGGCAATTCACGGGGCGTCATCATCCCCAAGCCGCTGCTGGCGCAGGTGGGCCTTGAGGGAGAGGCGGAAATGGCGGTCGAGAACGACGCCATCGTGCTGCGCAAACCGCAGCGCAAGGCCCGCGAAGGCTGGGCCGAGGCGAGCAAGACGCTCGCGGCGTCCGGAAATGATGCTTTGGTATGGCCCGAGTTCGGTAACGAGGCGGATGCGGAGTTGGCGTGGTAGCGCGGGGGGATATCTGGCTCGCCGCGCTGGATCCGGCCGTGGGAAGTGAAATCCGCAAGACCCGGCCATGCGTGGTCATTTCCCCTCCGGAAATGCACGACTACCTGCGCACCATCATCGTTGCGCCGATGACGACCGGCAGCAGGCCCGCCCCGTACCGTATCCCCGTGACCCATGCGGGCAAGAAGGGCCTGATCTTGCTCGACCAGATTCGCACGCTGGACAAGGCGCGGCTGGTCAGGAAGTGGGGGGCGGTGAGTGCCAGGACGCTCGCCGCGCTGTTGAGAACGCTGCAGGAAGTTTTCGGGGAGTAGGGGGTTATGAGAAACCGGAGTGGGCGGGACGGCGAATCTGCCGCCGTGCCCCTTCACCGTGACCTGCAGCGCGACCACGACGACCGAGGGCAATCGCAACGTGGCGCGCCACCCAGCGCATGGACGCCGGTGGGCGCGTCCTCCTGCGCTAGCTCAGTAGTTCTCTCTGAAGAAGATGAAGTTCTTCGGTTGGCTGCCGTAGAGGCCGAAAGCAGCGCGCGATGTGGGATCAGCAGTGAAAGTCGGCACTCCCCAGTTGCCTTTCAGGTAGGACTTCGCCTCGGCGGTCAGGTTCACGGTGAGGGTCACTGCGCCAGGCGAGCCCGGCGCGGGCAACGGCTTGGTGAGCGTAAAGCTGCCCACCCCTGAAGTGAACGGCGCGCCGAGACCGCTGATGTTCGCGCTGTTCATATTTACCGCGCTGATGCCGCCAGAGTAACTGCTGAACCCGATGTTCGCGGCACTGATCGAGGTGCAGTTGTCGGCGCTGTTGGTCTGAAAGGCGGTCCCGGTCCAGTACTGGGTCTGGATCGGGATCGGCAAGTTCAGGTTGCCGCTTCCCGCCGCGTTGTCCAGGCGCAAGCGGCCGAAACGCATGGGCTTGCCGGAGCTGAAAGCGATGCCGTTGCCGGCGGTCGCGGTGCCGAAGGCCGCCGGATTGCTGGCGTAGGCGACGCTGTCGGTGTCGATCACGTTTAGCGCCAGGGCGATATCGGCGTTGAATGGCGAATTGGGGGTAGTGGTGCTGCGGACAAATCCCAGTCCGGTCCCCGACGAAAAGGTGAGCGCGCCCACGCCGTTGGTGAACACCCCGATGGCCGGATCGCCCGCCGGTAGTGGCAGGCCCGAGGGGTCGAGTCCCGGCGTCGTTCCTCCGCCGAGCGCATCGAAGCGCGAGTAGCGGGCCGCCTGGGTGGCGGGCGTCACGGTCGAATTCGTGATCCTCGACCAGGCGCCGGCGTACAGCGTGGTCGTGTTGTTCGCGAAGCCCTGCGCCGTCACCGTGATCACCGGTGCGGTAGTGTAGTTAAACGCCTGGCCGATGTAAGTGAAGGTGCCGCAGGCCGTGCCGAACACCGGCGCGTTGAGCGAAACCGCGAAGTGAT
>JANMSV010000224.1:0-5840 GCA_031389685.1 Betaproteobacteria bacterium | reverse complement strand
TGGGGCCTGCTGCTCGGCGCGCCGCTGGTGGCCATCGCCAAGGTGATCTTCGATCGGGTCGAGTCGCTCAAGCCTGCGGGCGAACTGCTCGGGCGCTAGCGCAGCCCGGCCGCAAGCATGGCGACAAAGGGACCGCGGTTCATCGCACCAGCTGGTTGATCTCGATGATCGGCAGCAGGATGGCGAGCACGATCAGCAGCACCACCACGCCCATCACCAGGATCATCACCGGCTCGAGCAGCGTGAGGAACACCGCCAGGCGCCGCTCCAGCGCCTGGGTCTCGAGGCGCGCGGCGCGGCTGAGCATCTGCTCGAGCTTGCCGCTCGCCTCGCCGCTCGCCACCAGGTGCACCAGCAGCGGCGGAAAGGCGCGTGTTTCGCCCAGCGCGCGCGCGAGGCTCACGCCTTCGCGCACGCGAGCGATCGTGCGCTCGAGCGCTTCGCGCATCACTGCATTGCCCATCACCCGCGCCGCCGATGCCAGCGCGCCGAGCAGCGGGACGCCGCCGGCGACGAGGATCGCGAGCGTGCTGGCGAAGCGCGATGTATCCACGCCGCGCACCAGCGACCCCACCCAGGGCAAGGTCAGCAGCAGCGCGTGCCAGCGGCGCCGCAGCGCTGCGCGGCGCAGCGCCATGTGGACGGCGAACGCGCCGGCGGCGGCGGCGGCCGCCAGGTAGGGCCAGGCCGCGCGCAGGAAGTCGCTCAGCCCGATCAGGCCGCGCGTCAGCCAGGGCAGCGCCTGGCGCGACTGCTGGAATACCTGCACCACTTGCGGCACCACGTACACCAGCAGCCCGGTGACGATGGCGAGCGCGACCGTGGTGACGAGGATCGGGTAAAGCAGCGCCAGGCTGGTCTTTTGCCGCAGCGCCTGGCGCGCGTCGAGGTAGTCGGCAAGATGCTGCAGCACGATCGGCAGCGCGCCCGACTCTTCGCCGCCGTGCACCAGCGCGCGGTAGAACTCGGGAAAGCTGCGGGCGTAGCTGCCGAGCGCACTGGCGAAGGAGGCGCCGGCCATGAGTTCGGCTTTCACGCCGCCGAGCACCTCGCGCGTCAAAGGCGCCTCGGCTTCCTCCATCTGCGCCGCGAGCACCTGTTCCAGCGTCAGGCCGGCGTCGAGCAGCGTCGCCATCTGCCGGGTGAGCAAGCTCAGTTCGGCCGCGGAAAGGCCGCGTGCCCACGGCTGGCGTGCGCGTTCGCGCGCCTGGACGCGCTCGAGCGCCGAGGGCAGCAGGCCTTGCGCACGCAGTTGCGTGCGCGCCTCGCGCGGCGTATCGGCCTGCACCACCCCGGACACCGGGCGGCCGACGGCGTCGAGCGCCTGGTAGCGGAACGCTTCCACGGGGCGGTGCGCCTCTGGCCTATTCCCGCGTCACGCGCACCGCTTCTTCCAGGCTGATCACGCCCGCCGCGGCCCAGCGCATGCCGTCGTCGCGCAGGGATTTCATGCCGCGGGCGAGGACGTGCGCGCGCAGCGCCTGCTCGGAGGCGCGGTCGTGGATCAGGCGGCGCAGGTCATCGTCGACCGTCAGCAGCTCGTAGATGCCGGTGCGGCCGCGGTAGCCCGTGCGGTTGCAGGCCGGGCAACCCTGCGCCGTATAGAACATCGTGCCCTCGCGTACGTAGGGCTTGCGGCATTCCAGGCACAGGCGCCGCACCAGGCGCTGCGCGCCCACGCCGATCAGGCTGGAGGCGAGCAGGAACGGCTCGACGCCCATGTCCACCAGCCGCGTGACCGCGCTCACCGCGTCGTTGGTGTGCAGCGTGGCGAACACCAGGTGCCCGGTCAGGCTCGCCTGCACCGCGATCTGCGCGGTCTCCAGGTCGCGGATCTCGCCGATCATCACCACGTCCGGGTCCTGGCGCAGGATGGTGCGCAGCGCGCGCGCGAAGCTCATGTCGATGCGCGCGTTGATCGGGGTCTGGCTGATGCCGTCCAGGTCGTATTCGATCGGGTCTTCCACCGTCATCACGTTGAGCGCGGCGGTATCGAGCCGCGACAGCGCGGCATACAGCGTGGTGGTCTTGCCCGAGCCGGTCGGGCCGGTGACCAGCACGATGCCGTGCGGCTCCTTGATCAGCCGGTCCATGTGCTGGAGCGTCGCGGCATCCATGCCGAGCTGCGTGAGATCGAGACGCCCGGCCTGCTTGTCGAGCAGGCGCAGCACCACGCGCTCGCCGTGCCCGGTCGGGATCGTCGATACGCGCACGTCGACCGGTTTGCCGGCCACGCGCAGCGCGATGCGGCCGTCCTGCGGCAGGCGCTTCTCGGCGATGTCCAGCTGCGCCATGATTTTCACGCGCGACACGATCGCGCCGTGCAGCGCGCGCGCCGGCTCGATCAGGTCGCGCAGCGTGCCGTCGATGCGCAGCCGCACCACCGAGCGGGATTCGAAGGCCTCGAAATGGATGTCCGAGGCGCCGTCGCGCAGCGCCTGGGTCAGCAGCGCGTTGATCAGCCGGATCACCGGCGCGTCGTCCTGGCTGTCGAGCAGGTCCGCGATCTTCGGGATCTCCTGCAGCAGGCGCGCCAGGTCGACATCCTGCGACAGATCGTCGGCGAGCGCCGCCGCCCCGTTGGCCGCGCCGTTGTAGGTCGCGGCGATGAGCTCATCGAATTCCTCCACGCCCACGCGCCGCGTGACCAGCCTCAGGCCGAGCGCGCGGCGCAGTTCCGCGAGCGCGCCCGCGTGCGCGTCCGCGCGTACCGCGACCTCGGCGCACTCGGCGCCCATCGCGCTGACCACGACGCCATGGGCCTTCGCAAATGCGTAGGGGATCATGGCTTGGGCAGGTTGATCATTTGCAGGTCGCGCGGCGCCAGGCTGGGGGCTTCCATGTCGGGCAGCGGCGGGCTGGGCGGGGGCTGCGCCTTGGCTTGCTCGCCAAGGATGTAGTCGTAGCGTTCGCCGGCGATCAGGTCGGCGCTGCTGGCGTCACGCAGCACGACCGGGCGCAGGAACAGCATCAGGTTGGTCTTGGTTTGCGAGCGCGTGTTGTAGCGGAACAGCGCACCGAGCAGCGGGATGTCGCCGAGCAGCGGGACTTTTTGCACGCCGTCCCTGAGGGTGTCCTGCAGCAGCCCGCCGATGGCGACGATTTGCCCGTCGTCCACCAGCACCGTCGTCTCGACCGCGCGCTTGTTGGTGATCACCCCGGCCGGGTTGCTGCTGCTGTCGACGCTCGATACCTCCTGGTAGATCTGCAGGCGGACGGTGCCGCCCTCCGAGATCTGCGGCTTGATTCTCAGCGTCAGGCCGACATCGCGCCGCTCGATGGTCTGGAACGGGGTTGGCGTGGTGGCGGCGCCCGTGAGGGCGTACTGGCCGGTGATGAACGGCACGTTCTGGCCGACCACGATGCGCGCCTCCTCGTTGTCCAGGGTGAGCAGCGTCGGCGTCGACAGGATGTTGGCGTTGTTGTCGGTTTGCAGCGCGCGCAGCAGCACGCCGAGGTTCAGGATCTCGCCGACCCCGGGGATCGTGACGCGGCCCTTGATCACGCCGATGTTCAGCCCCGCGCCTGCCGAGCCGGGGTTCTGCGAGATACCGAGCAGGTTCTGGCCGGGGCCGCCGAAATTCGTGCCGCCGAAGGCCCTGGCGGAGGAGTCGGTGGCGCCCGCGGAGCCCACACTCTGCCACTGGATGCCGAACTCGGCGGCCTTGTCCGTGCTGATCTCGGCGATCAGGGCCTCGACGTAGACCTGTGCCCGGCGCACGTCGAGCTTGTCCAGCGCCGCGCGCAGGTTGTTGTAGATCGCATCGGGCGCGTTGATCAGCACCGAGTTGGTGGCCGGATCGGCCTGGATCATGCCGGGCGGCAGCGCGCTGGCCTGGGGTCCGGCCAGGGCCGGCGGCGCGGGCGGCGGCGTGCCCGCGGACGATGCGGCGACCGGAATGACCATCGATCGGGGCGCCGCCGCGGCCACCGTCTCTCCCAGGTAGATCGCGCGCAGCGTTTCGGCCACCTTCACCGCTTCGGCGTTCTTCATGTACACGACGTGCAGGTTGCCCGCCGCGCTGGTGGGCGAGTCGAGCATCGCCACCAGGGTGCGCAGCCGGGTGATGCGCGAGGGGTTGTCCGAGCGCGCGATCAGGCTGTTGGAACGCGCATCCGCCACCACGCTCAAGCGTTGCGAGGTGTCGGCCCCGGGCGCCCCCGCCGTCTGCGGGGCGTCGGTGAACAGGCGGCCCACCATCTGCGCGACATCGACCGCTGAGGCATGCTGCAGCGGGATCACGACCGGGTCGGTGCCGCCGCCCGGCTGGTCGATCGAGTCGATGATCCTCGCGATGCGCTGCAGGTTTCCCGCGTAATCCGTGATCACCAGGGAATTGCCCGCCGGATAGGCGGTGATCGTGTTCGCGGGGGCGATCAGCGGTCGCAGGATCGGCAGCAACTGCGTTGCGGACTCGTACTTGAGCGCGAATACCTGGGTCTGGATCTGGTCGCCGCCGGCGCGCTGCCGCTCGTTCGGGCCGACCAAGCGGCCCTGGTGGAGTTTGGCGTCGGCCTCCGGAACGATCTTCACCACGCCGCGGTCCTCGACGGCGGCGTAACCCTGCAGCCGCAGCGCCGAGAGGAACACCGCGTACACCTGTGCGCGCGAAATCGGCCGCGCCGAGACGATGTTGATGCTGCCCTTGACGCGCGGATCCAGCACGAAGATCTTGCCGGTGATCTCGCCCACCGCCTTCACCACGCCTTCGATGTCGGCGTTGACGAAGTTGAGCGTCACCGTATCGTCCCGGGCGGACTGCGCCCACGCCTGGCCGATGAGGGCCGCCATGGCGATTGAAAGCAATGCGGCACGAATCTTCATTTGCTGTTTTTCTCCGGCCAGGCGAGCGTTTCGCGCGCGCCGTTTCGATCCAGGATGACGTGATCGGCGTGCACCTCCGCGAGCCGCAGGCCCGGTTCGACGTCCTCGCCCTGCGGCACGGCGAGCGTTCTCTTCGCATCCAGGCGCAGCACCGCGTAGCCGCGCTCACCGCCAGTAGCGGCCACCACGCCCAGCAGGCGCAGCGCGCCGGACGCAGCAGCAGCGCTCGAGCCTGCTTTCAGGCGACCGAACAGCGCACTCGCGGACGAAGTACGCCCGGCCGGTTCCACGACGGCCGGGGCGCGCGGCGCGGGGGGCGGCGCGAGCCACGCCCAGGTCCAGTACGCAAGTACCGCGCCGAGCAACGCCAGTGCGGCGAGGGTTGCGAGAGACGCCGCATTTTTCAAACGTGGATCGCCTGCTGAAAGAATCGCATCCTAGAGCGGGCGCGGTGCGCCGTATGTACGCTATCGTACAGCCGATGCCGGGCTTGCGGCGTAAATGACTGATGGAGGTTGATATGCGGATGCAACGGCAACGTGGCTTCACGTTGCTCGAAGTGATGGTGGTGGTCGTCATTCTGGGCATTCTCGCTGCGCTCGTGGTGCCCAGGATCATCAGCCGGCCCGACGAGGCACGCGCCATCGCCGCGAAGCAGGACATCGCGAGCCTGATGCAGGCGCTCAAGCTGTATCGCCTAGACAACCAGCGCTATCCCAGCACCGAGCAGGGACTGCAGGCGCTGGTCGCCCGGCCGGGGTCCGCGCCGCTGGCGCCCAACTGGAAGGCCGGCGGCTACCTCGAGCGCCTGCCGAACGACCCCTGGGGCCATCCTTATCAGTACCTCAATCCCGGCGTGCGCGGCGAGCTCGACGTATTCAGCACGGGCGCCGACGGCGCGCCCGGCGGGGAGGGCAACGATGCCGACGTCGGCTCCTGGAACCTGTAGCCACCGGGGCTTCACGCTCATCGAGCTGCTGGTCGTGCTGCTGGTGATGGGCCTGATTGCCGGGCT
>JANMSV010000213.1:0-5569 GCA_031389685.1 Betaproteobacteria bacterium | reverse complement strand
GCGGCGGAATTCCTCATCGACAAGCTGAAGGCCACCAAAAACAACGCCGAATTCTTCGACTCGATGCGCCGGGGTTGAGTGCCGCCGTGATTGACCTAAGTTCCTGATTTCTGTATAGTTCGCGCCTTTTCCGCCGCCACCCACACCATGAAACCTACGGGCCACCCCGAATACCAGCCGGTGATCTTCCTCGACACCAGCTCGAACCACAGTTTTCTGTCGCGCTCCTCCATCGACACCAAGGGCCGCGAGACCATGAAATGGACCGACGGCCTCATGTACCCCGTGGTCAAGGTCGAAGTGTCCTCGGAGTCGCATTCGTACTACACCGGCAAGCAGAAGATCCTCGACACCGCCGGACGCGTCGAGAAATTCAAGCGCCGCTACAGCAAGACGAAGCCGCCCGCCTGAGCGGGGTTTGGACTCCTGCGAACAAGGCAGCTGCGGCTGCCTTTTTGCATTCCGGCCCTAGAATGCGCGCATGATTCCCCGCCTCGCGCTGCCGCCCTTGCCCGCGGTGCTGGCGCTGATGGCGCTGGCCTTCGTGCTGCCGGGCCTCGCCGGCCACGACCCCTGGAAGACCTTCGATCTCCTGGGCATCGAGATCGCCCACCAGATGCACCTGTCGGGCGATTGGGTGGTGCCGCGCGTGGCCGGCGAACCCTGGCTCGACGATCCGCCGCTGTTCCACTGGATGGCCATGGCCTTCGGCAAGCTGCTGGGCTGGGCGATCCCTTTCCACGGTGCCGCGCGCCTGGCGAGCGGGCTGTGCGTGCTCGCCGCGCTGTGGCTGCTGTACCGCACGGCGGGCGCCGCAGCGCTGCTGCTGCTCCTGGGCTCCATCGGCCTGATGGTGCACGCGCATGAGGCGCTGCCGGAACTGGCGGCGCTCGCCGCTGCCTGCGCCGCCTACTCAGTCCTGCCGCGCGCGCACGAGCGCCCGGAGATGATGGGCGCCGCGTTCGGCGCGGCGCTCGGCCTCGGCTTCCTCGCCCTCGGTCCGGCCATGCCCGGGGCGCTGGCGCTCGCGGTACTCGCCGCGCACGCGCTGTGCGAGCGCTGGCGCACGGCGCGCGCGCTGCCCTTTCTCCTGTCTGCCCTCGTGGCCTGCGCGCTGCTCGCCGCGAGCTGGCCGCTGGCGCTGGCCCAGCGCTCGCCCGAACTGCTGGGCGCCTGGTGGTCCCTCGCCACACAACCGCACGGCGGGACGCTGGAGAACCTGCGCTACTTCGCGGTCACCGGCGCTTGGTTCGCCTGGCCGGCTTGGCCGCTTGCCGCGTGGGTGCTGTGGTCCAAGCGCCGGGAGTGGCGCGAGCCGCGCCTGTTCGTGCCGGCGGCGGCGTTCGTGCTCAGCTTCGCCGCATTGGTCGTCTTCGCACCGGCACAGGACGTCAACCTCATCGTGCTGCTGGCGCCGCTCGCGCTGCTCGGCGCCGAGGCGGTCGGGCTGCTGCGCCGCGGCGCGGCGGCGGCGCTCGACTGGTTCGGCGTCATGTGCTTCACTTTTTTCGCCGGCCTGGTGTGGCTCGGCTACCTGGCCATGATGGCCGGCGTGCCACCCAAGATCGCGCGCAACTTCGCCAGGATCGCACCGGGCTTTGATCCGCAGTTCGACGCGCTGCCCTTCCTGCTGGCGCTCGCGCTGACGCTGGGTTGGCTGTACGTGGCCTTCTTCACGGCACCCTCCCCGTTTCGCGGGGTGACGCGCTGGGCGGCCGGCGTCATTCTCCTCTGGGTCTGCTTCGCCACGCTGTGGCTCCCGTGGGCGGACTACCAGAAGAGCTACCGCACGGTGGCGCTGCAATTGAGCAGCAAGGTACCGGCGAACTCCGGCTGCATCGCCGGGCAGAACCTCGGTGGGGCGCAGCGCGCGGCGCTCAGCTACCACGTCGGCCTGCGCACCGAACCCGCGCGGGGGGAACGCGCGGCCAGCTGCCGGCTGCTGCTGGTGCAGGGCAATCCGCGCGACGAGCGTGACGGGCCGAACGCCTCCTGGTCCAAGCTCGCCGACGTCGGCCGGCCCGGAGACAAGTCCGAACGCTACCGCCTATACCGGCGCGAGTCCCCGTGAGCGGCCCGTCCACCGTCCCGCCCTCCGACTGTCCTGCCTGGGCGAAACTCGCCACGCATGCCGGAAGCTGGAAGGACGCGCGGCTCGCCGACCTGTTCGCCGGCGACGCGCGCCGCGGCGCGCAATGCATCGCGCGCGCGCAGGGACTGGAACTTGACTATTCGCACCAGCGCGTCGGCGCGCTGACCCTGCGCCTGTTGACGCAGCTCGCCGCCGAGCGCGGCTTCGCCGACTGGCGGCGCGCGCTCTACGCGGGCGAGCCGGTCAACTCCAGCGAAGCACGCCCCGCCTGGCACACGGCGCTGCGCGCGCGCGACGCGGCGCCCGCGGAGGTGAAGCAAACGCTGGCGCGCATGCGCGAACTGGCGCAGGGCCTGAAGGGCGTGCGACGCATCGTGCACCTGGGCACCGGCGGGTCCGACCTCGGGCCACGGCTGCTCATGGATGCGCTGGGCGATGGGGCTGCGCTCCAGGTGCGCTTCGCGGCGAACATCGACCCGCTGGACCTGGAGCGCGCGCTGCAAGGCGCGGACCCCGAGACGACTCTGGTGATCGCGGTGTCCAAGAGCTTCAGCACTGCCGAGACGCTCGCCAACGCGCGCAGCGCGAAGGGGTGGCTCGGCGGCCGCGGACGCATGTTCGCCGTGACCGCCAACCAGGCCGCCGCGCGCGCTTTCGGCGCCATCGAGGTGCTGCCGATGTGGGACTGGGTCGGCGGGCGTTACTCGGTCTGGTCGGCGGCGAGCTTCAGCGCGCTCGCCGCGCTCGGCGCTGAAACCTTCGACCAGTTCCTCGCCGGCGGCAACGACATGGACCGGCATTTTTACGACACGCCGCTCGAGCAGAACGTACCCGCGCTGCTCGGCCTGCTCGGCGTATGGAACGTGAACTTTCTCCACGCACCGACGCACTGCGTGCTGCCCTACGCGCACGCGCTGCGCCTGGTACCCGCCTACCTGCAGCAGCTGGAGATGGAGTCCAACGGCAAACGCGTCGACCGCGAAGGGCGCGCGCTCGGCTACGCCACCGCGCCGGTACTGTGGGGCGCCGAAGGCACCGTGAGCCAGCACTCCTTCCACCAGCTCCTGCACCAGGGCACGCAGGTCGTGCCGGCGGACTTCATCCTCGCCGGCGCGGGCGCGGAGCTCGACGCGAACGCCGAGGCGCAGTCGCGCGCCCTCGCCTTCGGTACCACCGACCCGGCGCTGCCCCCGCACAAGCGCTATCCCGGTGAGCGCCCCTCGAGCACGCTGCGCCTGGACAAGCTGGATGCGCGCCACCTCGGGCGGCTGCTCGCCGCCTACGAGCACAAGGTGTTCACGCAGGGCGTGGTCTGGAACATCAACAGCTTCGACCAATGGGGCGTCGAACTGGGCAAGCAGCTCGCCGACCAGATACTCAACAGGAGGACGTGACGCATGGACCAGGAAACCTTCAACCTCAGCATCCGCAAGTTCCTGAAAATGGTGGGCGTGAACTCGCAGCGCGAGATCGAGCAGGCGGTGCAGCAGGCGCTGGCCGCGGCCAAACTAAAAGGCGCCGAAACCCTTGCCGCGCGCGTCACACTGGAGATCCCGGCGCTCGGGGTGAAGGTGCCGTTCGAGGGCGAAATAAAGCTACAATAAATTGATGAACAAGCCGCGCGAATTCGACCACACCGTGCTCGCCGAACTGCAGGCGCTGCTCGGGGACCGGGTGACCACCTCGGCGGGCATCCGCGAGCACCACGGCAAGGACGAGTCCTACCTCCCCTACGCCCCGCCCGACGCGGTGGTGTTCCCGCATTCCACCGAGGAAGTGCGCGACATCGTCAACATCTGCCGGCGGCATGGCGTGCCGATGATCCCGTACGGCGTGGGCACCTCGCTCGAAGGCCACATCCTCGCCATCCATGGCGGTGTGTGCATCGACATGAGCCAGATGAACCAGGTGCTCGCGGTGCACGAGGAAGACCTCGACGCCGTGGTGCAGGCCGGGGTGACCCGCAAGCAGCTGAACGAGTACATCAAGCACACGGGCCTGTTCTTCGCCATCGACCCGGGCGCGGACGCGACGCTGGGCGGCATGTCGGCCACACGCGCTTCGGGCACCAATGCCGTGCGCTACGGCACCATGCGCGAGAACGTGCTCTCGCTGAAGGTGGTGCTCGCCGACGGACGCATCATCCAGACCGCGCGCCGCGCGAAGAAGTCCTCGGCGGGCTACGACCTGACGCGGCTGTTCGTCGGCTCGGAAGGCACGCTGGGCGTCATCACCGAGGTGACGGTGAAACTGCACCCGGTGCAGGCGGCGATGTCCGCGGCGGTGTGCGCCTTCGCGAGCGTGAAAGGCGCGGCCGATACCGTGATCCAGACGCTGCAGTCGGGCATTCCGATCGCGCGCAGCGAATTGCTGTGCGCGACCACCATGGCGGCGCTCAACCGCCACAACAAGACCAGCCACCGCGAAATGCCGACGCTGCTGCTGGAATTCCACGGCACCAAGGCGGGCGTCATCGAGCAGGCGGAGATGGTGCAGGAGATCGCCAGGGAAAACGGCGGCCTGGACTTCCAGTGGGCCACCAAACCGGAGGAACGCAGCAAATTGTGGGAGGCACGGCACAACGCCTACTTCGCCTGCCTGCAGCTGAAAGCGGGCTCGCGCGCCATCTCCACCGACGTGTGCGTGCCGATCTCGCGGCTGGCGGAGTGCATCGTGCAGACCACCAAGGACATCGAGAAAGCCTCGATGCCGATCCCGCTGTTCGGGCACGTCGGCGACGGCAACTTCCACCTCGTGATCCTGATCGACCCGGCGAGCAGGCAGGACATGGAAGAAGCCAAGGCGATCAACCAGCGCGTGGTGCAGCGCGCGCTCGCCATGGAAGGCACCTGCACCGGCGAGCACGGCATCGGCATCGGCAAGCAGGCCTACCTCGAGGAAGAACTCGGCGAGGCGGTGGACCTGATGCGCGACCTCAAGCGTACCTTCGACCCGGAGAACCTGTTCAATCCCGGGAAAGTCGTATCGCTTTAGGGACAGACCTGAAGGTCTGTCCCTAGATCGTCATGATGGTCTTGCGGTAGTACTTCAGCTCCTCGATCGAATCGAGGATGTCGGCGAGCGCCTCGTGCTTGCCTTCCTTCTTCAGGCCCTTGGCGACTTCGGGCTTCCAGCGCTTCACCAGCTCCTTCAGCGTTGAGACGTCCAGGTTGCGGTAATGGAAGTAGGTTTCCAGCCGCGGCATCCAGCGCACGAGAAACCGGCGGTCCTGGCAGATCGAGTTGCCGCACATGGGCGAAACCCCCACGCCCACGTGCGGCGCGAGGAATTCCAGCATGCGCGCTTCCACCACCGCCTCGTCGAGCCGCGAGGCCTTCACCTTGTCGATCAGCCCGGACTTGCCGTGCACGCCCTTGTTCCATGAATCCATCGCCGCCAGCACCTCGTCGGGCTGGTGCAGCACCAGCACGGGGCCTTCGGCGAGCACTTCGAGCTGCGCGTCGGTGACCAGCAGCG
>JANMSV010000146.1:0-2766 GCA_031389685.1 Betaproteobacteria bacterium | reverse complement strand
CGCGGCACGGTGCTCGCCTATGCCGACAACGCGGCGATCATGGAGGGGCGCCTCGCTCGGCGCTTCTATGCCGGCGCGGACCAGGTGTACCTGCCGCGCCCGGAGCGCACGCACACGGTGCTGAAGGTCGAGACGCACAACCACCCGACGGCGATCTCGCCTTTTCCCGGTGCGGCAACGGGGGCGGGCGGCGAGATCCGCGACGAGGGCGCCACCGGGCGCGGGGCGAAACCCAAGGCGGGGCTGGTGGGGTATTCGGTGTCCAACCTCAGGATTCCCGATGCGCTGCGGCCCTGGGAAGAGGACTACGGCAAGCCCGGGCGCATCGTCTCGGCGCTCGCCATCATGCTGGAGGGGCCGATCGGCGCGGCGGCGTTCAACAACGAGTTCGGGCGGCCCAACCTCGCCGGCTATTTCAGGACTTTCGAGGCGGAGGTGGGCGGCGTGCGCCGCGGCTACCACAAGCCGATCATGCTCGCGGGCGGCGTGGGCAACATCGCGGCGCGGGATTCCGTGAAGGCCCCGCTGCCGGAGGGGTCGCTCCTGATCCAGTTGGGCGGGCCGGGGATGCTGATCGGCATGGGCGGCGGCGCGGCTTCGTCCATGGGCGCGGGGTCGAATACGGAAGACCTGGATTTCGATTCGGTGCAGCGGGGTAACGCGGAGATCCAGCGCCGGGCTCAAGAAGTTATCGACCGCTGCTGGGGGCTGGGCGAGGCGAATCCGATCCTTTCCATCCACGACGTGGGCGCAGGAGGTCTGTCGAACGCAGTGCCGGAGATCGCGCACGGCGCGGGGCGCGGGGCGTACCTGGACCTGCGCGCCGCGCCTTCGGAGGATTCGGGCATGTCGCCGCGCGAGATCTGGTGCAACGAGGCGCAGGAGCGCTATGTGCTCGCCATCGCGCCTTCGTCGCTCGGGCTATTCCGGGCGTTGTGCGAGCGCGAGCGCTGCCCGTTTGCGGTACTGGGGAAGGCGACGGCGGACAGGCGGCTGAAGGTCAAGGATCCGCAGCTCGGGGACACGCCGGTGGACGTGGACCTGCAGATGGTCCTCGGCAAGCCGCCGAAGATGCTGCGCGACGTGAACCACTTTGCGCGCATCGGCGATGCTTTTCCGCTGGAGGGCGTCGAGCTGAAGGAGGCCGCTTACCGCGTGCTGCGCCATCCGGCGGTGGCGGACAAGACTTTCCTGATCGCCATCGGCGACCGGACGGTGGGCGGGCTGTGCTCGCGCGATCCGTTCGTCGGGCCCTGGCAGGTGCCGGTGGCCGATTGCGCGGTCACGCTGATGGATTACGACAACGTTTCCGGCGAGGCTTACGCCATCGGCGAGCGCACGCCTTTGGCCTCGGTGAACGCACCGGCTTCCGGGCGCATGGCGGTGGGCGAGGCGGTGACCAATATCGCCGCGGCGCGAATTTCATCGTTGGATCGCCTGAAGCTCTCCGCCAACTGGATGGCGGCTGCCGGGTCGCCTGGGGAAGATGCTGCGCTGTACGACACGGTGAAGGCGGTGGCGATCGAATTGTGTCCCGCGCTGGGAATTTCGATTCCGGTCGGGAAGGATTCGCTGTCCATGCGCACGGCCTGGGATGGTAAGGAGGTGGTGGCGCCGGTGTCGCTCATCGTGACCGCGTTCGCGCCGGTGGAGGATGTGCGCGGCACGCTCACGCCGCGCCTTCGCACCGATGCGGGCGAGACGGAGCTCGTGCTGATCGATCTGGGGCAGGGAAGGAACCGGCTGGGCGGGTCTATTTTGGCGCAGGTGCATTCGAAGTTCGGCACCGAGGTGCCGGACCTGGAGGAGCCCAAACTCTTGAAGGGACTGTTTTCCGCCGTGCAGAAGCTGGCGCAGGAAGGACTGCTGCTCGCTTACCACGATCGCTCGGACGGCGGGCTGTTCGCGACGGTTTGCGAGATGGCCTTCGCCGGGCATTGCGGCGTCACGCTGAACCTCGATGCCGTTGCCTTCGATGCGCTGACCGAGGATTCGGATGGATTCAGGAAGAACGCCGAAGAGCAGTTGCACGGGCGCATGCACGACCAGATCCTCAAATGCCTTTTTTCGGAAGAGCTGGGGGCGGTGATTCAAATCCGCGCGGCGGACCGCTCGAAGGTCATGGACGCCTTGCGCGCGGCAGGGCTGGGGGCGGTGTCGCACCTCATCGGCACGCTGAACACTCGGGACGAAATCCTTTTCACGCGCAGCGCGAAGCCGGTGTTTTCGGAAAGACGCGTGGACCTGCAGCGCGCGTGGTCGGAAACGACCTTCCGCATGCAGCAGTTGCGCGACAACCCGGAGTGCGCGCAGGAGGAGTACGACCGGATCCTGGATGTGGCCGATCCGGGGCTCTCGATCGCGCTCACCTACGATCCTAAGGAAGTCTTCGTCAACACCGGCGCCAGCCCGCGCATCGCCATCCTGCGCGAGCAGGGCGTCAATGGGCACGTGGAGATGGGTGCCGCGTTCCATCGCGCCGGGTTCGAGGCGGTGGACGTGCACATGTCCGACCTTATTTCCGGGCGGCTGTCCTTAACGTCCTTCAAGGGCTATGCCGCCTGTGGCGGGTTTTCCTACGGCGATGTGCTGGGCGGCGGGCAGGGCTGGGCGAAGTCGATCCTGTTCAATGCGCGGGCGCGCAGGGAGTTCGAGGCTTTCTTCGCCCGCACCGACACCTTCGCGTTGGGCATATGTAATGGTTGCCAGATGATGTCGGCGCTGAAGGAGCTGGTGCCGGGGGCGCAGCACTGGCCTTCGTTCGAG
>JANMSV010000210.1:0-7219 GCA_031389685.1 Betaproteobacteria bacterium | reverse complement strand
GGCACGCGCAACAGCGCGCGAGGGGATGCGCGCCAAAGAAAAAGGACCCTTGCGGGTCCTTTTCCATGCTTCGAGATTGCAGGCTTACTTGATGTTGCCGCCCTTGCGGCCCGGGTTGCCCGGCGTGCCGCCGAGTTCGTCATTCGTATTGCGGGCGCCGTCGAAGGGGTTGGAACCGTGCCCGTCCTGGTTCGAGTTGCCCGGATCGCAGTTCTCGGGCCCGTTGCCCACGCCCTGGTTGCACTTCGACTTCGCCCTGCCGCCAAGGCTGCCGCCTTCGCAGCCGACGAAGGCCACGTCGGTCAACGTTACCGCCGCTTTGGCCAACGCCCGACCCTCAAACGGTAACGACGATGGCAGCGTTCCAGCCGTACCGGTAACGGTGATCCCCGCGCCCGCGAGAATCGTTCCTTTGAAGTCCGAATCCGTCATCGTCGCGGCCGCGTCGACCCACCACGTCACGTTACACGCCGACGCGCCGCCGGCCATGACCACCTTGAAGTTGGTGCCTGTGAGGGCGCCGGGCGCGAGGGTCCCGATCTTGAACAGCCAGGTGGCGTTCGAGCCTCCGTCGAGCGTCAACACCTTGCCCACCGCCGTCGCCGCCGCGTCGAAACAATAGACACCAGGCGAAAGCGTCTGGGCGACGTCGAGGGTCGTCAAGACTTGGTCGCACTGCTCGAGCTTGAGCGCGTCGTACGCGCCGTTGAAGTCAGCTAAAACTCCAGCGGAGACCGGCGCGATGACCGCACCGGAAATCGTGCACCTGGTCTGAACGACCGTGGCCAGGACGCCGGTTGAGCCCACGTCTCCGGTGATGGTGGAATCGGTGCAGGTCACCGCCGGGTTAAGCGGCGTCGCAAGTGGGGGGCTGCCCAGGACCGCGAAGCTCGAGGCGCTGCCCAGTGTTGGCGCGTTCTGCGCAAATGCTGCCTGCGTGAGCAGCGCCAGTAAACTAGCGGAGAAATATTTCAGACAAGAGTTCATTGCATCACCTCTGTGGTTAGTTCTTCCACGACGGAAGATGCCCCTTTATCTGCCGTTCGCGCCCGGTGCACTGTACGTCAGCATACATAGCTCGACACGGTCTGGATATTTTCCCTTGCCCATCAGGTGGACATAGTCCGAAAGAACTAATGCCGTCGCGGGATCGGGCTGCGCCTTCACACAACGCGAAAATTAATCGCCTAAGATCCGAACGCGGTATTGTTTGAGTTGAGTTCGAAGTTGCCCGCGCCGCGCGCGATCGCAGCGTAGCCTCACCCCCTCTCCCTGTGCGCCGGCACGCGCAACAGCGCGCGAGGGCATGCGCGCCAAAGAAAAAGGACCCTCGCGGGTCCTTTTTCATTTCCGCCGGGAAGAAGTCTTTTCCCGGTCGGGCTCTCAACTCAGTTCAGTCGTCTTTGTCTTTCTTGCCCATCGGATGCTTACCACGGCCCTTGTCGTTGTCATCATCGTCGCCGTCGTCGTGATCGTTATCGTCATTGTCGTGGCCGTGACCGCCTTTATGGCCTTTGTGGTGGCGGTGCTTGTGGTGTTTCTTGCAGGACAAGGCGCCCAACGCCGCGGCGAGCCCGCCGCAACCGACGACGCTGTCAGTCATCGTCACCGCGACCTTCGCCAGGGCCCGACCGTCCAGGCTTCCACCGGTCAAGGTGATGGACCCAGTGTCGCCACCCGCGACGATGTTTCCTTTGAGCGTCGAAGTCGTCATGGTCGCGGCCGCGCTCGGCACCCAGAACACGTTGCACGCCTTCCCGCCGCCGGCCATGACCACCGAGAAGTTGGTGCCGGTGAGGCCTGCCCCGACCTGGAAAATCCAGACCGCGTTGGCGTCACCCCGCGCGTCGAGCGTCAACGTGACGCCCGCCGCCGTCAAAGCCTCAGTCGCACCGGTGCAGTAGACACCGGGGGTCAGCGTCAAGGAGGCCGGGATCGTACTCAGGATGCCCTGGCTGCAGGCTTGGCCCTTGAGCGCAGTGTAGGCGAGGGCGAAGTCAGTGAGCGCCGCAGCTGCGGCAGCGTTGGTCGCAGGGGGTATCCCGCCCGTAAACGTGCAGCGGGTAGGTGAGGCAGCTGCGAACGTGCCGCCCACGTTTCCGGTGACCAGGGAGTCGGTACAGGTCACCCCCGCCGCTCCCCCACTCAGGACCGCGAAGCTCTGCAGACCGGTACTCAGCGGTGGCGCGCCGGATTGAGCCAATGCCGCCTGCGTGAGCAGCGCCAGCAAACTGGCGGAGAAATATTTCAGACAAGAGTTCATTGCGTCACCTCTATGGTTAGTTCTTCCACGACGGAAGATGCCCCCTTATCTGCCGTTCGCGGCCGGTGCACCGTGCGTCAGCGTACATAGCTCGACACGGTCTGGATATTCCCCCTTGCCCATCAGGCGGACATAGTCCGAAAGTACTAATGCCGTCGCGGGATCGGGCTGCGCCTTCACCTACCGCGAAAATTAATCGCCTAGGATCCGAACGCGGTGTTGTTTGAGTTGAGTTCGAAATTGCCCGCGCCGCGCTCAACGGTGATCAGGCGAAACAGCGGTGCGAGCTGCTCCTGGTACTGCGCCGGAATGCGCGCAGTGACGAGAAAGTTCGGCGGGGCGCCGTTGCTCCAGGTGCCTTTGCCTTCGAATTGCACCGGCCCCTCGAGCGTGCTCAACGCCGCGTGCACGGCGGGGCCGACGGCCTTGATCTGCACCTCGTAATCGCCGAGAGGCGAAATGGGCGTCAGCGCCGAGCCGGCCGCGCGCCAGCGCAGCGTGGCATCGCCGTCCACGCGGCCGCGCTCGACAGACAGTCGCGGGATATTGATCTGCACCTCCCCGGACAGGCGCAACGGCGCAAGCCTGGGCAGGCCCAGGCCCAGCACCGCGGCCGGGACACGGATGCCAGCGTCCGCAATCTCCACGCGCGAGAGCGAGAGGGTGACCGGGAACGGCTTGGCGGCCTGGTCGAGCTCGACTTCGGCCACCAGCCGTGCGCGCAGCAATGACACCGGCAGCACGCGCCAGGCGAGGCGCTGCGCGACGCCGGCCTTGCCCTCCGCGTCGCGGATCTCGATCCAGCCCGCGCCCGACCACAGGCTGCCATGCGCTTCCGCAAGGCGCAGCCGGCCGTGGCTTGCACTGTGCAGTCGGGCGTCGATCAGCGTCGCCGGTACGAGGACCACGAGCGCGGCGGCATAAGCGCCCAGGCCGAACGCGAGCCAGCTCCAACGCATTACTGTGGCCCGGAGCGAGTGAAGGTGGCGGAGATGCTGACCAGCCCCGGCGCGGCCAGGGCTTCGATGCGCGCGGCCTCCAGACGCACGTGCTGCGCTTCCAGCGCCGCGATCAGGTCAAGCCAGTCGACGAAGGACAGCGCGCCAAAGGTGACCCGCACGTGTTCGGCGTCCGGCGCATCGATGCGCGTCAGCGCACCGGACAGGCGGGCGGCGTCGGCCCGCGCTTGCACCAGAGTACGCAGATCGGCCGGCGAGGCCGGTGGCGCGGGCGTTGCGCGCAGGCGCTCGTACTCGGCGGCCTGTTGGTCGAGGAGGACCGCCTGCGTGCGCAGCGCCGCGACGCTGACGCTCAACTGCCCGCGACCCCGGTCCGCCGCGTGCAGCAACCATAGGTAGGATGCGGCGCCCAGGACCGCGGCCAGCGCGGCAATCACCAACCGCTCGCGCGGCGCGCGCGACTCCCAGGCTCGGCGCAGTGCGGCTTTCACAGGGCGCGCACCGTGATCAGCTTCGTGCCGGTGACATCGACCGTCAATCCCGAGCGGACCAGGCTGGCCACGGCGCGGCGCAACGCCGCCTCGTCGATCGCGCCAAGGTGCAGAGTCATGCGTCCGCTCTCGTAGGACACGGTGCGCAGCGCGCCTGCGGGCAGTTCCTTCAACCCGGCGGCCACTTTCTCGATCATCGGCGCGAAGTCACCGCCGTCGGGCACCCCGGACCGGTGGCGCGCCACCGCGAGCTGGCGGCGCATCTGCAGCGCCGGGTCCGCGACGGCCACGGCGTCTGGAAAGACAATGCGAAAGCGCCCCTCCATCTGTGCGCGCACTGCCCGCTGCTCGCTGCCCAGCAGCATCCAATCGGCGCTCAGCGCGACGCCGTGGATGGCGAGGGCCGCGCCCGCGATCCAGGCCGCCGGCCGCAGGCGCGACAGCGCTGCCGGGGAAATGCGCCAGCGCCGGCGCTCCTGCGTCAGGCCGGTGCCGGCCTGCGCCGGCGCCATGCGCCAGTCCCACGGTCCCAGCAGGCGCAGCGGCACGCCAAGCGCGGCTTCCCACTGCTTGAGATCCGGCGGCACGCCGGGCGCCGTGACATACACCTCGATCGCGCCGGGCCGCGCGCCGCGCAGCTCGGCTTCCTCGAGCATCATGCGCAGCGCAAGCGGCGGCGAGGCGTGATCGCCGCCATCTGTCGCCGCGCCTTCGAATTCGCCGGTGCGCACGAATCCCTCGCTGCCATCCCACGCCAGGCTCCATTGCCCGTTCGAGCGCGGCAGCAGCAGGATCTCAGAGTGCACCTCGTAGGCGCGCAGGCCCACGGCCTCCAGCGCATCGCGCCAGCGCTTCAGTCCCTGCTTGTCGAGCACCGCAAGCGCGTCGGCGTCCCCGGCTTTTTCATCCACTGCGCCGAGCCAGCTTACCTGGTTCGCCTCGGGCTCCGCCGCGGTGGCCTCTTCCACCGCGAACGCCAGCACCGGTCCGGCGCGTCCGCGCGCGCCTTGCGGCAGGCGCGCGCGCGTGATCAGCACCTGCGCTGCGGGAATGACGAGCTGGACCAGATCCGCACCACGGGGCAGTTGTGCGAGCGTGCCCTCCCCCGGCGCCGATTGCCGCCCGTTGATCAGCACCCAGGCGCAGCGCATCGGCATTTCCCCGAGCGGCGCGTAAATGCGCAGCAGTCTCAAGGGTATTTTCTCCACACCATCTCGGGCCAGCCCGCCGAATCCCGCACCAGCAGCGCGCTACCGCGCGCCTGCGCGTCGCCGATGGTCACGCGCACGCTTGCCAGAAAGTACTGGCTGGCGGTGCTGACGTCGTTGCCTTGCGCCACGGCGCCGGGGGGCAGCTGCGCGAGGAATTCGCTCAGATTGCGAAAATAGGCACGCTCGCGCCGCGCGGTCAACGCACGCGCATCGTCGAGATCCAGCCCGCTGACGACGGCGGCGAGGACCTCGGGCGAGGCGGTGTTGACGTTGAGCGCGGTGGCAAGCGGGAGCGCGGTGACGAACGGGTGCAGGCGCGCGCGTACGCCGTCGTTGAAGCCGCGCACCTGCGCCAGCCCGGCGACCTCGGTGAGCGTGCGGTTGGCGGCGAGGTAAGCGGGTTGCTGCGCCTGGTAGTAGCCGTCTTCGGCGCCGCCTTGCGGCTGCGGTTCGCTGTCGGCGTCGAGCCAGTCGAGGAGCGCGTCGGCGAGGTCCTCGGGCAGATCCAGGATCTGCAGCAGGCGCCGGAACTGCATGAGATGCGCAGGGCTCGCCGCCCCGCCCCGCACCAGGTTGTTCAGATTGAAGGCGCCCTGCTGGTCGTCGATGCGGCCGTCGAGCTCGCCGTTATCCACGGGTACCGGCGGCAGGCGCAGCGCCCAGGGTTCGCCCAGGTGATCGACACCGCTCAAGCGCCGATCGTCGCTCAGCACGGCGCGCGCCCAATCGACGCCGGCCTGCACCAGCGCCTGCGCCTGGGCATGCTCGGCGCTGAGTGCTGCCTGCCGCGACCAGGTGCTCTGCGAGGCGAGCATCGCCGCCGCGGCGAGCGCGGCGAGCGCGACCACGCCCATCGCCATCACCACTGCCACGCCGCGCTGACTCTGTCTCACGACGGCTCTCATCATTGCAGCGCAAAGACGCGCACCAGCTCCTCGCCCGAGGCGAGCACGATGCGCAGCCGTACGGCCCGGGGAAGCGGCGGGTCGCGCTCCGCACGGGGCCATGTGTCCACCCACGCCAGCGCGGCATCCCAGTAGTGCAATTCGAACTGCGAGACGCCGGACAGCACGGCGTAGCGCGCAGGTTGTGCGTTGGGCGCGATGTCCAGACCCGGCCACAGCAAGAGCTCGATCTCCTGGTTCTCGTTCCACCGGTACGCGACGCGCCGCGCCACGTCCAGGCCCTCGGCGGAAGCGAAGCGGCTGAATTCCGCGCCCTCACCCGGTCGGCCCCGCCAGGCGGGCGCGATGCCGGAGGCGGAGCGCACGGCGCGCGGCGCCGAGAGTTGCGCATCGCGCTGGAAGCGAGAAAAAAAAGCGGCCACGCGCTTCCACTTCACGGTCTCCTGCCTGACCTGATCGCGCGCGTCGAGCACCGCGCCCAGCCCGCGGAACGACATCATGGCGAGCAGCGATAGGATGAGCAGCGCGACCATCAGCTCGATCAGGGTGAAACCGCGCTGCGGCACCTGGCGGCCGGTCATCTGCTGCCCGGCGGCGGCTGCACCACGAACCCGGTGAGGCGCGCAAGCGCGCGTGCGTCTGCCGCCGGCTCGGACACGAACACGTCGACGCGGCGAAACGCCAGATTGGGCGTGGCGATCACCTCTTCGCGCCAGGCAAACTCCACCCCGCCCTGGTGTTGCGTACCGCGGCCGATGCCGAGCGGCAGCCAGTCGCCCCGGGCGCGGTGTTCGGCGAGCCGGTTCTCGGCGACCCAGCCGGCGAGCAGCCGCAAGCGCAGCTCGCCGGCTGCGGCCGTTCCCTGGCCGGCGGCGCGCAGCGCTGCCATCAGCGCGATCGAGACGATGGCCAGCGCGACCAGCACCTCGACCAGCGTGAACCCGTGCCGGGGCCTAGGGCAACGCATGGGGCGAAGCATAAATGCGCACCTCGCCGAGCGGCGAGGCGGCGACGGTGTAACGTTCGGCGCCCAGGGAGATCTGGAAGTCGTAAGCCAGCGCGCCCTGCGGGCTGAACTCCAGACGCATGCCGGAGGGCGGGCGCATGGCTTCGATCTGCAGTCCCGAGATCGCCATTCCGGGCGGCAGGCTGCGCGCGCGCAGGGAATCGTCGCGAATTTCGGACCAGCCGGCGTCCTCGCGCAGCTGCCAGAACCGGTACGCGTGCGCTTCCGCGGTCCAGGCGATGCTCTTGCCGGTCAGGCGAGCCTCGGTCGCCGCGAGATCGAGCAATTCCGACAGCCGCTCGGCCTCGACGCGCAGCACCGCGCGATCGTCGGGACGCACCAGTGCGCCGACCAGCCCGGCAATCAGGCCCATCACCAGCAGCA
>JANMSV010000167.1:0-12535 GCA_031389685.1 Betaproteobacteria bacterium | reverse complement strand
GGCCCGGCGCCTTGGTGTAGTAGACCTTCTCGGTATCCGGGTCGCGCCAGTGATCGCCCCACCCGGTGCGCACGTAGACCACGTCGCCCGGCTGGATGCCGCGCTTGTCGAGACCCTGCGCCTTGAGCATGGCCTGGATGTGCTTCGCGGTCACCACCTCCCCGGCCTTCATCGGCTGGCCAGCGCCGACCACGGCCATCGCGTCGAGCAGTACGGCGCTGGTCACGATGGGCGGGGCTTTCTCCATGCCGAGCCTGAGCAGCGGCGAATCGGGCGTGGGCTTTACCTCGGCCTGCGAGTGGCCGCCGTAGTAGCGCAGGTTTTCCGCGGGGTAGGGCGGCTTGCCGTCCCAGGGCTGCGCCAGGAACGCGAAATGCCCGAGCGCGTCGATCTGCGTGGCCTGCGCCGCGGGCTCGGCGCCCTCGTTGAATGACTCGCCGTTGAAGCCGTGGCTGGAGCCGGGGATGCCCGCGGTGGGCTTGGGCGTTTGCACGTACGGCCCCGTGAACGGCGACAACGGCATGGTGTTCGAACGCGGGTAGGAAAGCTCGTAGGATTTCGCTTTCGCGTGACCGAGATACCAGGCGCAGCGCGCCCAGGTGGCGGGCCCGATCTGGTTGGCCATGCCGCGCTCGTCGCCCGCTGGCCAGGGCGGCTGCGGCGTTTGCTTCCTCGACTGCGCGAGGAGGCGCCATGGCTCCATGGCGAACGCGGGCGCGGCAGCGAGGCAGGCGACGGCGGTCATGCAGGCGATGTAATTGAAGCGCGGAGATTGCATGGGGTCTCCCGGAATTGAGCGGAACGGCAGCGTTATCCTAGCGTGATTCCATATAATCTCGCGCGTTCTTCCCGGGGAGAATTCGAAATTGCGCAACGCGGGTCTGATCCTGATGTCGCTGCTGCTCGCCGTACCGACTGCAGCGTCGTCCGCCGGCGACAGGCTGGCCGAAGCATTGCCCGAAGGCGGCGCGGGATCGGGCAGCGCCGTGCGCGCGGAGCGCTCGCCCTACCGCGGGCACGGCATGCGCTACGACTACCTGCCGGTGAATTTGTTTCTCGGCGAGCGCGCCTACCTGCATGCGGATCGCATCGGCGTGAAGTGGGACCTGGCCGTGGCGCGCCGCGTGGATCTGTTCCTCGCGCACCGCTTTGAAGGCACGCCGCTCGACGGCACGCCGGCGGTGCTCGAGGGCATGGCGCTGCGCGAGCAGGGCACCGACCTGGGCCTCGGTTATCGCGCGCGTGCGCCCTGGGGCACGCTTAGCGCGGAGTACCTGCGCAACGTGGACGACGCCTCCGATGGCAGCGAACTGCGCCTGCGCTATGAGTTCGAGCATCGGCGCGGCCTGCTGCGACTGTGGCCGCAGGCGACGCTTTCCTGGCGTGACGCGAAACTGAACGACTACTACTACGGCGTGCGCGCGGCCGAGTCGAGCGCCACGCGGCCGGCGTATGCGGCGGGCGCCGGACTCAACCTGCAGCTCGCGCTCTATGCGACCTATCCGCTGAGCAGGCACTGGCAGCTTCTCGCCGGCGTGGCGGCCACGCGGTGGTCGAGCAGCGTGCGCAACAGCCCGATCGCAGCGGGCGGCCTGCAGACCGGTGCCACCCTCGGCCTGCTGTACGAGCACTCGCCGCAGCCGCGCGGCTGGGCCGAAACAGGGCCGCTGTGGGTGAAGCTCTACTACGGCAAGGCGAGCGAATGCAACGTTGCACAGGTGGTGCGCCTGGCCTGCACCTCGACCGACACGCCGGAGAACACGCGCGTGGCCTCGATCGAGATCGGCCGCACGCTGATCGAGCGGCTGCACGGCTGGAACATGGACGTCGCCGGCTTCGTCGGGCTATTGCACCGCGACGAAAACGGCTACCAGCCAGATCACTGGCAGGTGAACGCGTACTTCAAGTCCTACTGGTACGGATTTCCCTGGCGCGATCGCGTGAAAACGCGCATCGGCATCGGCTCGGGCCTTTCGTATTCGGGCCGCGTCCCCTACCTTGAAGTGCGCGACCAGGCGCGGCGCGAGGAGAACACCAACAAGCTGCTCACTTACCTGGATCCGACCATCGACGTGAGCCTGGGCGACCTGGTGGGCAGCAAGTCGATGAAGAACACTTTCATCGGCCTGGGAGTGTCGCACCGCTCGGGTATCTTCGGCATGTCCCGGCTGCTCGGCAACGTGGACGGCGGCTCGAACTACATCTACAGCTACGTCGAGTTCGCGCTGTAGGCTACTCGGCGCGATACGACGCGACCTTGTTGCGCCCGCCTTCCTTCGCCTCGTACAGCGCGCGGTCGGCGCGCGCCAGCAACGCTTCCATGGCGCGCCCGTCCTGCGGGTGGCTGGCAACGCCGATGCTCACGGTGCAGGGCACGCGCCCGGACTCGGTGGTGAACGGCGCAGACTCGACCGCGTGACGGATGCGTTCGGCGACTTCGATCGCACCGCGCGCCGGCGTATCGGGCAGCATCACCACGAATTCGTCGCCGCCGTAGCGCGCCGCCACATCGGTGGAGCGCAGTTGCCCCTGCACCGCCTTGACCACGTGTTGCAGCAGACGGTTGCCGGCTTCGTGGCCGTGCCTGTCGTTCACCTGCTTGAGGCTGTCCGAGTCCAGCATCAGGAAGCTCGCCGCGCGCTCGTAGCGTAGCGCCTGCGCGAACAGCCGGTTCGCGATCGCCACGAAGCCGCGCATGTTGTACAGGCCGGTCAGCTCGTCGGTCTCCGAGAGCAGCTTGGCGCGGTTCAGGCCGTAGCGGATGTCGGCCGAGAACATGGTGGTGATGTAGGCGACCAGCACTACAGGCGCGAGCTGCGCGGCGAACCCGCCCCAGTACGCGAGCCGCGCAAAATCCTTGCCGCCCACCTGCCAATCGAGGAACAGGTAGCACACGCCGATTAGCGCCACCTGCAAGAGCGTGAGCGTCTTGCCCAAGGTCAGCGCGGCGGCGATCACCACCAGCAGGTAGGCGTTGAGCAGCGGGCTGGCGACCCCGCCGGTGAACCACAGCACCCAGGTGATGAACACGATCATCGCCAGGGTCTCCACCGCGATCTTCCAGCGCGTCTCGCGCCTGTAGAAGTTCGTATAGCGAAAGCTTATGACGAAGGCGGCGTAGAAGAACAGCGCCGTCGACAAGGCGGGCTCGATGTCGGGAAGCTGCCGGCCAAACACGACGTACACCAGCACCAGGATCAGCAGCAGCCACTCGATTTCCGCGACGGTACGAGAGATGCCGCGCAGTTCCTCCTGCTCGATGCTGGGGAGCGTGCTGCGCTGCGCGCGTGGAGGGGATTCGGGCACGACGCCGCTATCATACCGGGATGTCAGGAAATGAAAGAATGAGCCGCGCCCGGATGTGCGTCATACGTCACGGCGAGACGGCGTGGAACGCCGAGGGCCGCGTGCAGGGGCAAACCGACGTGCCGCTGTCGCCGGTGGGCGAGGCGCAGGCGCAGGCGCTCGTCGCGGCGCTCGCCGGCGAGCGCTTCGCAGCGATCTACGCCAGCGATCTCCGGCGCGTGCGCCAGACCGCGGCGCCGGCGGCGCGCGCACTTGGTCTGGAGCCACGGCTCGACGCGGCGCTGCGCGAGCGCCACTACGGAAAATTCGAGACTCTGACCTACGCAGAGGCGCACGCTCGCCTGCCCGAGGACTACGCGCGCTTCAGAGCCAAGGACCTCGATTACGATTTCGGCAGCGGCGAGAGCCTGCGCAGCTTCCACGCGCGCGCCATTGCCTGTGTCGGGGCGATCGCCGCGCGCCACGCGGGCGAGACGGTGCTGGTGTTCACCCACGGCGGCGTGCTGGAGATGGTGCACCGGCACGCGCATGGAAGCGGCCTGTCCACGCCGCGCGAGTTCGAGATCCCGAACGCGGCGATCAACTGGGTGGAGGCGGGGCCGGGCGCGTGGCGCATCCTTGCCTGGGCCGAGAGCGGCCATCTTGACGCGGCGCTGGACGACCTGCCCGACTAGGGCCTGGCGAGCGGCGGCTCGTCCATCAGCGCGATCTGCTCGCGCAGTTCCAGGATCCGGTCCTGCCAGTAGCGCTGCGTGTTGAACCAGGGAAATGCGGCGGGGAACGCCGGATCGTCCCAGCGCCGCGCGATCCAGGCCGAGTAGTGGATCAGGCGCAGGGTCCTCAGGGCCTCCACGAGGTGCAGCTCGCGCGGCCCGAACTCGCGGAATTGCTCGTAGCCGGCGAGAACGTCGTCGAGTTGGCCGCCCATCTCCGCGCGATCCCCGGAGAGCAGCATCCACAGGTCCTGCACCGCCGGGCCGCTGCGCGCGTCGTCGAAGTCGACAAAGTGGGGTCCGGCGTCCGTCCACAGGATATTTCCGGCGTGGCAGTCGCCGTGCAGTCTGAGCGTGCGCACGGCGCCCGCCCGCTCATAACAGTGCGCCACGCTCGCGAGCGCCAGGTGCACGGCGCCTTGCCAGGCCTCAAGCAGGTCGGGTGGCACGAAATGATGTTGCAGCAGCCAGTCGCGTGGCTCGCGACCGAAACCCTCGGCGTCGAGCGCGGGGCGCGTGGCGAACGGGCGTGTCGCGCCGACCGCGTGTATGCGACCGATGAATCGCCCGATCCATTTCAAAGTGTCGGGCCGGTCAAGTTCCGGCGTGCGCCCGCCGCGGCGCGGGAACACCGAGAAACGGAATCCGGCGTGTGCGGCGAGCGTCGTGGCGCCGAGCGCGAGCGGTGCCACCACCGGGACTTCGCGCTCCGCGAGTTCCTGGACGAAGCTGTGCTCCTCGAGGATTTGCGCGTCGCTCCAGCGCCCCGGTCGATAGAACTTGGCCACCACCGAGCCGCCGTCCTCCAGCCATACCTGGTAAACGCGGTTCTCGTAGCTGTTGAGCGCGAGCAGGCGGCCGTCGCCGCGCAGGCCCACCGTGTCGAGCGCATCTAGCACGGTCTCCGGCGTGAGCCCGGCGTAAGGCGCAGTTGCGATCATCCGATCGGCTAGACTATCACCGCAGATGAAAGCAGCCTCCGCCAACGTCGTCGAGATCGACGACCTGCACTTCGCCTATGGCGACAACGCGGTGTTCCGCGGCCTGTCGCTCACCGTGCCGCGCGGCAAGCTGGTGGCGATTCTCGGCACCAGCGGCTGCGGCAAGACCACGCTGCTCAAGCTGATCGGCGGCCAGCTGCGTGCGGCGCGCGGCAGCCTGCGCGTGGATGGCGAGGCGATTCACCAGCTCGACAGCGACCGCCTTTACGCGCTACGCCGCAAGATGGGGATGATGTTCCAGACCAGCGGCCTGTTCACCGACCTCTCGGTTTTCGAGAACGTCGCGTTCCCGATCCGCGAGCACACCGAGCTGCCCGAGGAGCTGATCCGCAGCCTGGTATTGATGAAATTGCATGCCGTCGGCCTGCGCGGTGCGCACGGGCTGCGCGTGGGCGATTTATCCGGCGGCATGACGCGCCGCGTGGCGCTGGCGCGCGCCATCGCCATGGACCCGATGCTGGCGATGTACGACGAGCCCTTCGCCGGGCTCGATCCCATCTCGCTCAACGTGGTGGCCGGCCTGATCCGCCAGCTTAACGACGCGCTGGGCGCGACCTCGATCGTCGTGACTTACGACGTGAGCGAGTCGCTGAAGATCGTGGACCACCTGTTCGTCATCTCGGAGGGCGTCGTGATTGGCGAGGGCACGCCGCAGGAACTGCTCGACTCGCAGGATCCGCGCATCCACCAGTTCCTGCACATGCAGCCGGACGGGCCGGTCAAGTTCCACTACCCCGGCCCGTCGCTCGCGGCCGACCTGCGGCTGGAGGCCGGGAACCCGGCCCGGGGCCCGGGCTAGGCCTTGCCGTCCTTCGCGATGAATTTAAGCGCCGCACCGTTGTTGCAGTAGCGCAGGCCGGTGGGCGGCGGGCCATCTTTGAAAATGTGCCCGTGGTGGCCGTCGCAGCGCGCGCAACGGTACTCGGTGCGCGGGTAGATCAGGTAGTAATCCGTCTTGGTGGTGAACACACCCGGAATGGTGGTGAAGTAACTCGGCCAGCCCGTGCGGCTGTCGAATTTCATCGCCGAGGTGAACAGCGGCAGGTCGCAACCCGCACACGCGAATACGCCGGCGCGCTTTTCGTTGTCGAGCGGGCTGGTGCCGGCGCGCTCGGTGCCGTCTTCGCGCAGCACGTTATAGGCGAGCGGGGAGAGGCGCTTGCGCCATTCGTCCTTGGACAGCTTTAGCGCATCCGTCACGGACGGCACGGGTGTGCCGGCGGCGAGGAACGTCTTCCAGTTGTTCTGCAGCTCTTCGACCATCTTCGGTCCTTTCGTCTGCGCGTGGACATGCCAGCCGGCGCCCGCGAACGGAGCGGCGGCCAGCACTTTCAGCAATGTACGTCGTTGCATGGGGCCTCCTTGCGCAGTTTAGTCGAAAGCCGGGCGCGATCCTGACACGCCAATGCAAACGACCACCCGGGTGGGTGGCCGTTGCACTGCCTCCTCGAGCGGGAGTTCTAGTAGCCGGCGTGGTTGGCGATGACGGCGCCCAGCACGGTACCGATGATCAGGCCGCCGAGGACGTCGTGCGACCTGTAGTCGCGGTACACCACGACCGGGCGCTCCGCCACCACCGGGTGGCGCACGAAGACCGGGCGCTGCCCGTAGTAGCAGGGGGCGCGGTCGTCGACGTAGACCACGCGATTCCGGAAATGGTCGCGCCGGAAATCGTGGCGGTCGCCCCGGAAATCGTGGCGGTCGCCCCGGAATTGATTCTGGAACTGGTCGCCCCGGTTGCCGTCGGCAAATGCGGGCGCGGTGGCGAGGAGCGCGGTAGCAGCGAGGGCGGTGAGCGTGACTTTTTTCATGTTCATGGCTGACTCCTTTGGTTGTGGGTCCGGCACCTGCAACAACGCCGGCACGCAGGCATGGTTGCCCGAGGGGACAGTCACGTGTGTTACCGAGTGTAATTCCGGTAACGCGCGCGGGCGTGGACTACTTCCGCGCCCTGGGCCGCCGGTACTGCAGCAGCTCCCCGACCCGGCGCTCGAAAGGGTCGCGGCGCGTAAGCGCGCGCTCCTGGGCGCGCGTCAGCAGCCGGTAGTGCGGCAGCGCCTCGAGGCGGTCGACGACGTCCCAGGCGCCGTCCTCGGCGGTGGCCCAGTCCGCGGCGCGCATGGCGCGCAGGTCGAAAGGGCGCGAATAGGTGCGCAGCGTCTTGTGTTCGCGCCGGTTGGCGTACTCGTGGAGGTAGGACATCGACAGTTCGCGCAGGCTCCGGTACACGGGGTCGCGGCCTCGCAGTCCGAGGCCGTTGGTCTTGGAGATCGCGCCCCAGCGGCCGCGGCGCTTGTAGAGCGCCACCACGTGGTCGAAATCGCGCACCGCCTGGAAGTCGAGCAGCAGCGGCGGCTCGCCGTGCACCCACAAGGCGGCGGCGGCGAGCATCGCCCCCTCGATGCAATGCGCGCGCCGCGAGCGCAATACCTCGCGCACCGAGTTGCAGGTGTCGCCCTCGGGTTCAAAATTCTGGCGCAGGCCGTAGAGAAACCGCTGCACTTTTCCCGGGCTGTCGAGGCGGCGCAGGACCGCGAACTCGGCCTTGGTGAGGCCGAGGTCTTCGCGCCGGGCGAATTTTTTTCTTCTCGCGGCCATGGGGCGCATCTTGACATGGCCGGGCAGCCTGCCTGATACTTAACCTTATGGTTGAGTATACGGACGGCGTCCTCGATCGCGTCTTCGGCGCGCTCTCAGACCCGACGCGGCGCGGCGTGCTCGATGCCTTGGGGCAGGGCAGCCTCGGGGTGTCGGAGCTGGCGCAGCCGCACGGCATGTCGCTGCCGGGCTTCATGAAGCACCTGCGGGTGCTCGAGGACGCCGGTCTCATCGCCCGCAACAAGGAGGGCAGGGTGGTGAGCTGCGAACTCTCTGCCGCGCCCTTGAAGCAGGCGGCGGCTTGGATGTCGCGCTACGAAAAGTTCTGGACCGAGAAGCTCGATGCGCTCGCGCGCTACCTGTACCAGCAGGAGGAAGTGCAGACATGGAACAAACAAAACTCGCCGAAGTTCCCTCGCTCACCCTCACGCGCAGCTACCCCGTCGCGCCCGAGAAAGTCTGGCGCGCCTGGACCGACCCGCAAGCGCTGAAGCAGTGGTTCAAGCCCGATCCGTCGTGGCTGGTACCGCTGGTCGAGGCCGACGTCCGCGTCGGCGGGCACTACCGTATCCTGATGAAGGATACGAAGGGCCAGGAGTTCGATCTGACGGGCGTTTACCGCGAGGTGGTCCCCAACAGCAGGCTCGTCATGACCTGGGGCTGGCGCAACCAGCCCGGGCACGAGTCGCTGGTGACGGTGACCCTGCGCCGGGCGGGCAAGGGCACGGAGCTCGTGTTGCGGCACGAGCGCTACATCGACATGGAAAACGAGGCCACGCACCAGGAAGGCTGGAACGGCGCGCTCGACCAGCTGGGCGGCCTGCTGCTGGATCCGTCCAGAGTCTGATCAACAAACCAAGGCCCACCAAGGAGGAAGTATGGCTTATGTAGATGGATTTGTTGTGCCGGTACCGAAAAACAAGCTGAACGCCTACCGCCGCATGGCGCGCAAGGGCGGAAAGATCTGGCGCGAGCACGGCGCGCTCGAGTTCCGCGAGTGCGTGGCCGATGATGTGAAGTGGGGCAAGCGCACATCGTTTCCGCGCAGCGTCAAGCTCAAGCCGGGCGAGACCGTGATGTTCTCGTGGATCGTCTACAAATCGCGGTCGCACCGGGATCGCGTCAACGCCAAGGTGATGAAGGACAAGCGCCTGGCCTCCATGATGGATCCGAAGGCCATGCCTTTCGACGCGAAGCGCATGATCTACGGCGGCTTCAAGGTGATGGTCGGCCTATGAAGCCTTTCGAGATCTCGCGCGTGTTCGACGCGCCGCGCGACAAGGTGTGGAGGGCTTGGACCGAGGCCGAGCGCCTGAAGCAGTGGTGGGGGCCGAAAGGTTTCGTGGTGACACGCTGCAGGATCGACCTGCGCCCGGGCGGCATCATGCATTACTGCCTGCGCATGCCAGACGGCAACGAGATGTGGGGCAAGTTCGTCTACCGCGAGATCGTGAAGCCGGAGCGGCTGGTCTGGATCAACTCGTTCTCGGACCAGGACGGGGGCACCACCGTGCACCCCATGAGCCCGGACTGGCCGCGCGAAATGCTCTCGAGCGCGACCTTCGAGGAGCAGGGTGGCAAGACCAAGGTCACCGTGCACTGGGCCCCTGCCGACGGCTCGACCGAGATCGAGCGCAAGACCTTCGACGCAGGCCGCGACAGCATGCAGCAGGGCTGGGGCGGGACCTTCGAGCAGTTCGCGTCCTACCTCGCGCGATGATAGGAGGCACCCCATGCTGATCAAAATCCTCATCGCCCTCGCCGTGGTCGTCCTTGCCTTGGCCGTCTTCATCGCGACGCGGCCCACAGAATTTCGCGTAACGCGCACGGCGAGCTTTGCTGCCCCTGCGCCCGCGGTATTCGCCCAGGTGAACGAATTGCGCAAGTGGGAAGCCTGGTCGCCGTGGGCGAAAAAAGATCCTCAGATGAAACAGAGCTACGAGGGCGCGCCCGCCGGCGTAGGCGCCATCACCTCATGGCAGGGCAATAAGGACGTTGGCAAAGGGCGCATGACGATCCTTGAGAGCCGACCCCAAGAGCTGATCCGCATCAAGCTGGAGTTCTTCAAACCTTTTTCCGCCACCAACAGCGCGGAGTTCACCTTCAAGGAGGAAACCGGCCGGACTGCAGTCAACTGGAGCATGAGCGGGCAGAACAATTTCATCAGCAAGGCAATGCACCTTTTCTTCGACTTCGACAAGATGATCGGGGAAGATTTCGAGAAGGGCCTGGCGGGCATCAAGGCGATCGTGGAACTGCAGCGATGAACAAGCAGAAAATCACCCCGTTCCTCTGGTTCGAAGGCAAGGCTGAAGAGGCGGCGAATTTCTATGTCTCTGTCTTCAAGAATTCGAAGGTGGTGAGCGTCACCCGCTATGGAGATGCAGGGCCGGGGCCGAAGGGCACGGTGATGTCCGCGATTTTCCAGCTCGAGGGGCAGCAGCTCAACGCGCTGAACGGCGGCCCGCAGTTCAAGTTCTCGCCGGCCATTTCGCTGTTCGTGGACTGCGCGACGCAGCAGGAAGTGGATGAGCTGTGGGAGAAGCTTTCCGCGGGCGGCGTGAAGAACCGCTGCGGCTGGCTGCAGGACAAGTATGGCCTGTCGTGGCAGATCATTCCCTCCGTCCTGGGCGAGATGCTGCAGGACAAGGACGCCGAGAAGTCAAACAGGGTGATGAAAGCGATGATGCAGATGGACAAGATCGACATCAAGCGCTTGCAGCAGGCATACGAGAGGGACTTCCGATGATTCAATCCGCGGATAGCGGCGCTGCCGGCTTCAAAGGCTTGCCCCGCAGCCACATCTTGACCAAGCCTGCCGGCGTGCGCGTGCGGGTGACATTTCGCGGCGAACAAATTGCCGACACGCGCGACGCACTGCAGATGAAGGAAGGCGACTATCCCTCCGTCTACTACATCCCGCGCCGCGATGTGAGGATGGAGCGGTTGGAGCGCACGGCGCGTACGACGCATTGCCCGTACAAGGGACAGGCATCGTATTTCTCCCTGGCCGACGGGCCTGCGAACGCCGTGTGGACCTACGAGCAGCCGTACGAGGGGATCCTCGAGATCAAGGGGCTGCTTGCCTTCTACCCCGACCGGGTCGATGCGATCACCGTCGGATAAACACTTGCATATCAAAACGAATCGCGACTGCCACGAAATTTGCTGCACTACGAAGTAAAATCGCGCCCTTTCTGACTTTTGTGTTCGCCATGCGCATCCGACCCATCGCCGCAATACCCCTGCTTGCGCTGGTCGCCGCCTGCGGCCCCTCCGGCGGACAGCCGGGCCACGGCGGCCCCGGCGGCATGCCGCCCGCCGAGGTGGGCGTAGTCACCGTAGCGCCCAAGGCGGTTCTCGCGCACTTCGAGTACACGGGGCAGACCGCGGGATCGCGCGAGGTCGAAGTCCGCGCGCGCGTCACCGGCATCCTGCTGAAGAGAAATTTCCTCGAGGGCGGCGCGGTGAAGCTGGGCCAGTCGCTCTACACCATCGATCCGGTGCCGTTCCGGACCGCGCTGGCGCGCGCCGAGGCCGACGTGGCGGGCGCGGCCGCGCGCCTCGACCAGGCGAAGCGCAATGCGTCGCGGCTCAGGCCGCTCCTGGCGGAACAAGCGGTGAGCCAGAAGGAACTGGATGACGCGTTATCCGCCGAAGCAATCGGCGACGCCGAGCTCAAAGTGGCGCGCGCCAGATTGACTGAAGCGCGCCTCAATCTCGAGTACACGCGCGTCGCGTCTCCCGCCACCGGCATCGCCGGCCGCTCGCTGCGTTCCGAAGGCAGCCTGGTCACCGGCCCGGAGGTGCTGCTCACCAGCGTGACGCAGGTCGACCCGATCTGGGTCAACTTCGGCATCCCCGACAACGAGCGGCTGCGCCTGCAGAAGGAATCCGAGGCCGGGCGCCTGCTGTTGCCCGAGGACGGCCGCTTCGAGGCCATGGTGAAGCTCGCCGATGGCAGCGTCTATGCGCGCACCGGCAAGCTGACTTACTCGGACATTCGCATCTCCGGGCAGACAGGCACCAGCGACGCGCGCGCCGTGCTGCCCAACCCCGACGGCAAACTGCGCCCGGGGCAATTCGTGAAGGTCACGCTGACCGGCGCGACGCGCCCCAACGCGGTGCTGATTCCGCAGCGCGCCGTGCTGGAAGGCCCGCAGGGCAAGTTCGTCTACGTGGTCGACGAAAAAAGCAGCGCGCAGGCGCGCCCGGTGGAAGTCGGCGAATGGGCGGGCAGCGACTGGATCATCACCGGGGGGCTCAAGGCCGGCGAGCGCGTGATCATCGACGGCGTGATGCGCATCGGACCGGGCGCGCCGGTCAAGATCGCCGAACCGGCGGCGCGGCAGCCCGCGGCGGACGCCAAGGCGGCGAAGAAGTAGGCCATGTTCTCGCGCTTGTTCATCGACCGCCCGATTTTCGCGGCGGTGCTCTCGGTATTCGTCGTCATCGCCGGCCTCGCCTCGATGCGCACGCTGCCGATCGCGCAATATCCCGAGATCGCGCCGCCGGTGGTCACGGTGCGCGCCCTCTATCCCGGCGCCTCGGCGACGGTGCTGGAGCAGACGGTGGCCGCGCCGCTGGAGAACCAGATCAACGGCGTGGAGGACATGATCTACATGTCCTCGACTTCGTCCTCGAACGGCATGGTCGAGATCCAGGTGACTTTCGACATCGGCACCGACGTGGATCAGGCGGCGCTCAACGTCAACAACCGCGTCAAGCAGGCCGAGCCGCGCCTGCCGCTGGAAGTGCGCCGCCAGGGCGTCACTGTGCTCAAGGGCTCGTCGTCCTTCCTGCAGGTGCTCGCTTTTTTCTCGCCCGACGGGCGCTACGACGACCTGTACACATCGAACTACGTGACGCTCAATGTGCTGGACATGCTCAAGCGCGTGCCCGGCACCACCAACGTGC
>JANMSV010000165.1:0-7264 GCA_031389685.1 Betaproteobacteria bacterium | reverse complement strand
AGCAGTCCGTGGCCTACCGCATCGACGGCACCCCCGCGCTCGCGGTAGACGGCCGCTACACGGTGAGCGCCGAACAGGGGCGCACCCAGGCCGGCATGCTCGCCATCACCGATAATCTGATCGGCATTGCGCGCAAGGGCGTCGCTGGCGCGAAGTAGTTCCGGGCAGCGCATCGTCATCACCGGCGCCTCGGCGGGCATCGGCGAGGCGCTGGCGCGGCACTATGCGAGCGCGGACGCCGTCATTGGCCTGATGGCGCGCCGCCGCGAGCCGATGCAGGCGCTCGCCTTGTCCCTCCCCGGCCGCTTCGAGATCTACGCACTGGACGTGGCCGACGGCGCCGCGGTGGAGCGCGCCGCGCGCGAGTTCTGCTCGCGCCACGGCGCGCCCGACCTCGTCATCGCCAACGCTGGCGTCTCGATCGGCACGCGCGGCGACGACCCCGCGGACGTGGAAAAGCTGCGCCGTGTGCTGGAGGTCAACGTTACCGGCCTCGCCGCCACGCTCGCCGCCTTCGCGCCCGCGATGCGCGCCGAGGGCCGCGGCACGCTTTGCGGCATCGCCAGCGTGGCGGGGTTCCGCGGCCTGCCGGGGGCCGGCGCCTGCAGCGCATCCAAGGCCGCCGCCATCGCCTGGCTGGAGGCGCTGCGCGCGGAGCTCGTGGGAAGCGGCGTCAGCGTGGTCACCATCTGCCCGGGCTACATCGACACACCGATGACGCAGGTGAATCGCTACCGCACGCCCTTTCTGCTGGCCGCAGACGAGGCGGCGCGGCGCTTTGCGCGCGCGATTACGGCGCGCCGGCGCCTGGTGGTGATTCCCTGGCAGATGGCCCTCGTCTCGGTGCTGCTGCGGCGGTTGCCGCCGTGCCTGTACGACCGCCTCGCTGCGCGCGCGCCGCGCAAGCCGCGCGACCTGCCGCTCTGATGCGCATTGTTTCGCTGGTGCCCTCGCTCACCGAACTGGTGTGCGAACTGGGGCTGGCGGGGAGCCTCTTCGGCCGCACCGGCTTCTGTATCCATCCCGAAGAAGTCGTGCGCGGCATACCCAAGGTGGGTGGTACGAAGTCGGTGAACCTCGAGAAAATCCGCGCGCTCGGACCCACGCACGTCATTCTCAACAAGGACGAGAACCTCAGGGAAACAGCGGAGGCCCTCGCGGCCTTCGTGCCCAACCTCGTCGTCACGCATCCCCTCGCCCCGCTCGACAACCTCGCGCTGTACCGCCAGTTCGGCGCCGCTTTCGATCGCGCGCGCGAGGCGGAAGCCCTCTGCGCGCGCTTCCAGTCTGCCTACGACGCGGCCGTGGGAAGGAGGTACCCGGAGCGGCGCGTGCTCTACCTCATCTGGAAGGATCCCTGGATGACCGTGTCGCGCAACACCTATATCTCGCGGACGCTTGGTTTGTTCGGAATGCAGACGCTCCCCGAGAACATGGAAGCGCGCTACCCTGAATTAGATACTCTTGAAATGGGCGGCGCGGAACTTGTTCTGCTCTCTACCGAACCCTACCGTTTCAAGGAAAGTCATCGAGCGGAACTGCAAGCCCGGCTCAAGAAGCCTGTTTACCTCATCGACGGCGAGATGACGTCCTGGTACGGCAGCCGCGCAATCCACGGGTTGCGCTACCTTGCCGACTTCTCTGTCTCCCTCTGAAGGAAGCCATCTTGAGCCTAGACATCAGCATTCAGTTCACGCGCTTCTCGGCGTTCTACTCGCCGCTCATCGCCACCATGGCGGGCGGCTTTCTCGAACAGGAAGGACTGCGTCCCCGGCATTCGGTGTCAGCGCCGGGCACCTCGGCGATCAGCGGCCTCGTCGATGGATCGGTGCACATCGCCCAGTCCGCGCCCTCGCAGGGCTTCGGACCTCTCGATGGACGATTCTTTAGCCAATTGATTTCGGAAAATCTCAATGTGTAATGGTTGGGAGTTCCTCAGGGCGAGTTGGCTGGCGAGCAAAGTGCGAAAACTTGATCTCGACACCACCATCGGAAGCGCGCGCCAAGAGGCCTCTCGAACAACGATGGGTTGTCCCTTCATGCTCCCCTTGGCTTGTCAGGCAGCCCGTTTCTCGATCGGCTTTACTGCGATCCGAAGGCCCGTAGCCTTCAGTACGGCACTGAGACTGCGAAGTTCTGGATTGCCGGACTTGGAAAGCATCTTGTAGGTCGCTTCGCGAGTGAGCTTCGCTTTGCGGGCGATCCTGGCGACGCCGCCTTGTGCCTGGGCCACCTGGCGCAGCGCGAGCATGATCGCGCCTTGGTCTCCTTCCTCAAGCACGGCTTCGAGGTACGCCGCGGCTTCGGCCGGGGCCTTCAGCCGCTCGATCAGCCAGGGTTCATAGGGAAGGCTAGGCGCCGCGCTCTTTCTTCGCGGAGCGCGCTTTGAAATCTTCGTAATATGCTTTGGCACGTTTGATGTCCTTTTGCTGCGTTCTCTTGTCTCCTCCGCAAAGGAGTAGAACGATCACCCGACCGATCCGCGCGAAGTAGACGCGGTATCCAGGTCCCCAAGCTATCCTGAACTCCAGCACCCCTTCGCCCACCGGCTCAACGTCTCCAAGGTTGCCGCCCGCAATCCTTGCCATTCTCGCGTCGATCCTCGCGCGAGCCTGCTTGTCGTTTAGGCCCTCGAACCAATCCACGAACGGTCGCTCACCGAGGGAGGTTTGGTAGTAGCGAAGTTCCATGGCTATTGTAATTTATAGTTCACAGGACCGTCAAGAGTCTGCTAGAAGTGGCCCCAAGAACGAGTGCCTGGAGCTGCTCTGTACTACCTCGCCGATTTCAACTCGCGGCTTTGTGCGCCCCCAGCCGCAGCATGACGTAGCTGCCTGGCCCGTCCTCGAGCGGCTTGAGTTCGCCGTCGCCCGGCGTGCGCGCCGGCACCTTGTCGCCGCCGTTCTGCTGGTCCATCCAGCGCTGCCAGTCCTCCCACCAGGAGCCCGGCTGCTGCGTGGCGCCCTCCAGCCAGGCCTCGGGCGTCGGCGCGAGGGAATCGCTGGTCCAGTAGTGGTACTTCTTCGCCGCCGGCGGGTTGACGATGCCTGCGATGTGGCCCGAGCCGCCCAGCACGAAGCGCACCGGGCCGCCCAGGTACTTCGCGCCTTTGTAGGTGGTCTTCCACGGCGCAATATGGTCCTCCACCGTGGAAATGAAGTAGGCCGGCGTCTTCACCTTCGACAGGTCGATCGGCACGCCCGCAAGCTCGATGGCGCCGGGCACACCGAGCAGGTTCTTCAGATACATGTTGCGCAGATAGAAGCTGTGCATCTTCGCCGGCATGCGCGTGGCGTCCGAGTTCCAGTACAAAAGGTCGAAGGGGAACGGGTCCTTGCCCATCAGGTAGTTGTTGATGACGAAGGACCACACCAGATCGTTGGCACGCAGCAGATTGAAGGTCGAGGCCATCTCCGAGCCCTCGAGGTAGCCGCGCTCGTTCATCCTGCTCTCGAGGTTCCGCACCTGCTCCTCGTCGATGAACACGCCGAGTTCCCCGGGCTGCGAGAAATCGAGCAGTGACACGAAGAACGTGGCGCACGCGACGCGCTCGTCGCCCTTGGCGGCCAACCAGGCAAGCGCGCTGCCCAACAGCGTGCCGCCCAGGCAATAACCGATGACGTTGAGCTTGTCTTCCCCGGTCGCCTTGCGCACCGCGTCCATGGCGGCAAGCGCCCCCTCTGTCAGGTAGTCGGCAAAGGTCTTCTCGGCGAGCGCGCGGTCCGGGTTCACCCAGGACACCACGAACACCGTGTGCCCCTGGTCGACTGCCCACTTGATGAAGCTGTTGCTCTCGCGCAGGTCGAGGATGTAGTACTTGTTGATCCAGGGCGGGATGATGAGCAGCGGCCGGCGCTGCACCTGCGAGGTGGAGGGCTGGTACTGAATGAGCTGCATCAGCGCGTTCTGGTGCACCACCTTGCCCGGCGTCGTCGCCACGTTCCTGCCGAGCTGGAAGGCGGTCTCGTCGGTCATGCTGATGCGCAACCGGCCCTCGCCCTTCTCGATGTCGGCGAGCAGGTTGTTCAGCCCCTTGATCAGGTTCTGGCCGCCCGAGGCCATGGTTTCGCGCAGCACCTGCGGGTTCGTCGCGGCGAAGTTCGACGGCGCCAGCGCGTCCACGTACTGGCGCGTGAAGAAGGCGATCTTCTTCTGCGAATCTTCGGGCAGCCCCTCGACGCCGGCCACGGCATGCTGCATATGGCGCGCGGCGATCAGGTAGGACTGCTTGATGTAGTCGAAAACGAAATTTCCCGACCAGTCCTGGTCCTTGAACCGGGCGTCGCCCTTGGCCGGGATGGCGACCGGCGCCGACTCCTGCCCGAGAATCTTCATCCAGGCCGACTGCCACAGCCGCGCCGCATCGATCCAGTAGTTGACCGACGCCGCGGCGAAGGCGCTGGGATCCATCAGCACGCGCGAGTACATGTCCATGTAGGCCCGGGCGATGCCCAGCTCGTCCTTCACCGCGGAGGAGATGCTCTGCTCGAGATTCTTCTGCCCGAACTCCTGCAGGATGTGCGAGGCGCGCTCGGCAACCTTCTGCAGCATGTGTACCGTCTGTTCGCGGCTCACGTCATCATTGCGCTCTGCCATGCCTCCTCCTTGGCGGGCGCGAAGCGCGCCACGCCGTCGTCGCCCACGGCGCGCCGCAGCCTGCCCGCGCGTTCCAGGTAGTGCAAGTGGGCGATCGCCTCGCCCATCGCGAAGAACATCTGGTGCGCATCGAGACTTCGCCGGAACAGCAGCTCGAGCACCTCGGCGGCACTGCGCGGCGCCTCGACACAGGCCTCGAACAACTCGGCCAGGCGCGCCGCATGGTGCTGCTCTAGCTGCTCCACGCGCAGGTGCGCGCCGCGGAACGGCAGGCCATGGGAAGGTAGCACCAGGGTGTCCGCAGGGAGCTCGCGGTAGCGCCGGATCGATTGCAGGAACTGGCCCAGCGGATCGCCTTGCGGGTCGATCGGCCAGACGCTCACGTTGGTCGAGATGCGTGGCAACAGCATGTCGCCCGAGATCACGAGGCCGAGCGCCTCGCAATGAAGCGATGCGTGCTCGGGCGCATGGCCGTAGCCGGCGATCACGCGCCAGGCGCGGCCGCCGATGGCAAGGCGCTCGCCGTCCATGATGCGCCGGTAGCTGTCGGGGAACTCAGGCACCTGGCGACGGTAGAGGTTGCCGCGCGCCGCCATCTGCGCGTGGCGTGCATCGTCCAGGCCGTTGGCGCGGAACAAAGCGAGCGTCGCCTCCGGCACGTAGCCGCCCAAGCCGTGACGCACCGCGTGCGTGGTGAGGTACTCGGCCTGCGTCATCCACAGCGGCACGGAAAACCGTGCGCACAGCCATCCCGCATTGCCCGCGTGGTCCGGGTGAAAGTGCGTCACCAGCACGCGCCGCACCGGCCGCGTGCCGATCGTGGCAGAAAAAATTTGTTCCCACAGCGCTCGCGTCGGCCCGTCCCCCAGTCCCGTGTCGACCATCGTCCAGCCGCCCTCGTCCTCCAGCAGCCAGAGGTTGATGTGATCGAGTGCGAACGGCAGCGCCATGCGCAGCCAGTGCACGCCGGGCGCAACTTGCCGGACAGTGCCGGGGGCAGGCGCATCACGGAACGCAAACTCGAGGGAGGACACGAAGTGAGCCTGAGGCTAGAATCCACCGCACCCTACCATGCTGGAAATCGAAAAGGAACGCGCCGACGCGGAGTACTCGATCGGCGAGCTGGCCAGCGAGTTCGACGTCACGCCGCGCGCGATCCGCTTCTACGAGGCCGAAGGGCTGCTCGCGCCGCGGCGCGAGGGCCAGCGCCGCATCTACACGCCGCGCGAGCGCACGCGCCTCAAGCTCACGTTGCGCGGCAAGCGCCTGGGCCTGACGCTGTCCGAGATCCGCGACCTGATCGACATGTACGAGCCTGGGCGCGACGAGCGGCCGCAGCTGGAGCGCTTCCTCGCCGTGCTGGAGACGCACAAGGCGGCGCTCGAGCGCCAGAGCGAGGACATCGAGGCGCAGCTGGCCGAGATCGCCGCCTTCGAAAAGCGCGTGCGCAAGCAGTTGGGCGGCGGGAGGAAGCGTTGTTGACGTTTACGTTAACGTCAAGTAGCCTGCGGCCGATGCACGCGCCCCTGCCATGAACCTGCTGCGGTTCGATCACGGCGAGACCATCGCCATGCTGCGCGAATCGGTGCGCAAATTCGCCGCCGCCGAAATCGCGCCGCGCGCCGTCGAGATCGACGCCAGCAACCAGTTTCCCCCGGACCTGTGGCGCAAGCTCGGCAGCCTCGGCCTGCTCGGCATCACGGTCGAGGAGGAACATGGCGGCAGCGCGCTTGGCTATCTGGCGCATATCATCGCCATGGAGGAGATCTCGCGCGCCTCAGCGTCGATCGGCCTGTCGTACGGGGCGCATTCCAATCTGTGCGTGAACCAGATCCGGCGCAATGGCTCGGCGGCGCAGAAGAAGAAGTACCTGCCGAAGCTCGTCTCCGGCGAGCACGTCGGGGCCCTCGCAATGAGCGAGCCCGGCGCGGGCTCGGACGTGGTGGGCATGCGCCTGCGCGCCGAGCGCCGCGGCGAACGCTACGTCCTCAACGGCAACAAGATGTGGATCACCAACGGGCCGGACGCCGACGTGCTGGTGATCTACGGCAAGACGAGCGACCAGGGCCTGTCCGCGTTCCTCGTCGAGAAGGGCATGCAGGGCTTCTCCACCGCGCAAAAGCTCGACAAGCTCGGCATGCGCGGCTCCAACACCTGCGAACTGGTGTTCCGCGACTGCGAGGTGCCCGCCGAGAACGTGCTCGGCGAGGAAGGTCAGGGCGTGAAAGTGCTCATGTCCGGACTGGACTACGAGCGCGCGGTGCTGGCCGGCGGGCCACTGGGCATCATGGCCGCCTGCCTCGACGTGGTGCTGCCCTACGTGCACGAGCGCAAGCAGTTCGGCCAGCCGATCGGCGAGTTCCAGCTCATGCAGGGCAAGCTCGCCGACATGTACACCACCTTTTCCGCCTGCCGCGCCTATGTCTACGCGGTCGGCCAGGCGCTGGACCGCGGCGAAACCACGAGGAAGGACGCCGCCGGCGCGATCCTCTACGCCGCGGAGAAAGCGACCTGGATGGCCGGCGAGGCGATCCAGGCGCTGGGCGGCATGGGCTACATCAACGAATCGCCGACCGGGCGCCTGTGGCGCGACGCGAAGCTGTACGAAATCGGCGCCGGCACGAGCGAGATCCGGCGCTGGCTCATCGGACGCGAACTTTTTTCGGAG
>JANMSV010000157.1:0-9971 GCA_031389685.1 Betaproteobacteria bacterium | reverse complement strand
TCCGCGGCGATGCTCGCGGATTCCGCAGCCGGCGCAGGCGCCAGAGTCGGTGTCGGTGCAGGCGCCGCGATCGCCGGGGTCGGTGCCGGTGCCGGGGCCGGTGCCGGTGCCGGGGCCGCAGCCGCCCGCGATGAAGGATCTCCTGTCGCCGCCGCCGGCCTCGATCCCCGGTACTCGGGAGGATCCAGCAAGACGGTGTACTCGCGCACCAGAAGCCCGGATTCCCAGCGCAATTCCACCAGCATGTCGAGGAAAGGTTCGTTGACCGGGTTGCGCGAGGTGACACGCAGCACTGGCGGACGGCCTTCGCGTCGCTCGACGGAAAACTGCATGCCCGTCAGCGCGGGACTGAATTCGATTCCTGCCTGCGCGAAAGCGTTGCCGGAGGCAAGTCGCGCTTCGAGCGACGCTTCTTCTCCGGGCTGCACGGAAACGATCTCGATTTCGGCGCGCAGTGGCTGCCCGAGAAAAGACTGCACGCTCATCCGGCCCAGACCCGCCGCCTGAACGAGCAACGGCAACGACAAGACGGCTGCCGAGGCGAGTCGTAGGACTGTGACCGGTTTAATCACCCGCACCACCCTGAGTCATTCTTATCGGACTGAGTACCATAACATCATGGCGTTAGGCCTGCAAGCTGAGACCTTTTCTCGGTTTTTCTGCCATTGGCCTCAAGCGACAGGGAATTCTTGCTACCGGACGCCGGCGTCCAAAAGGATGCGCAGCATGCGGCGCAGCGGCTCCGCCGCCCCCCACAGTAGCTGGTCGCCCACCGTGAAGGCCGCCAGGTAGTCCTCCCCCATGGGCAACTTGCGCAGGCGACCTACCGGCACCGAGAGCTTGCCCGTCACCGCCGCCGGGGTCAGTTCCGCCAGCGACTCCTCGCGACGGTTGGGAACCACGCGCACCCATTCATTTCCCTCGGCGACGATGCCTTCGATTTCGTCCAGCGGCACGCTCTTGCGCAGCTTGATGGTGAGCGCCTGGCTGTGGCAGCGCATCGCGCCGATGCGCACGCAGATGCCGTCCACCGGGATCGGGCGCTCGCTGCGGCCCAGTATCTTGTTGGTCTCGGCTTGCCCCTTCCACTCCTCGCGGCTCTGGCCATCGCCCATGTCCTTGTCGATCCAGGGCAGGAGGCTCCCGGCCAGAGGATGGCCGATCTGCGCCTTCGGCATCCCGCCATCGCGCGACGCCTCGGCGACGTCCCGGTCGATGTCCAACACGCTCGCCGCCGGATCCGAGAGCGCAGGCTTCGCGGCATCGCCCAGGTGCGCCATCTGCTCGGCGAGCTCGCGCATGCTGGCAGCACCCGCCCCCGAGGCAGCCTGGTAGGTCATGCTGGTCATCCATTCCACGAGGTCGTGGCGGAACAGCCCGGCCATGCCCATCATCATCAGGCTTACCGTGCAGTTGCCGCCGATGTAGTTGCGTACGCCCGAGGCGAGCGCGCGCTCGATCACGGGCATGTTTACGGGGTCAAGGATGATCGCGGCATCGTCTTTCATGCGCAACGCGCTCGCGGCGTCGATCCAGTAGCCCTTCCAGCCGTCCGCGCGCAGCCGCGGGTAAACGTCGTTGGTGTAATCGCTGCCCTGGCAGGCGATGATCACCGGCAGCGCCTTGAGCGCCGCGATGTCGGTGGCGCTCTGCACGGGCCTTGAGTGCGTGCCGACGGACGGCCCTTTGCCACCGGCCTGCGAGGTCGAAAAGAATACCGGCTCGACATGGTCGAAATCGCGCTCCTCGCGCATGCGTTGCACGAGCACCGACCCCACCATGCCCCGCCAGCCGACGATTCCCACTCTCAGCATTGCCAATCCTTCAAAGCGCAGCGACCACGGCGTCGCCCATCTCTTGCGTGCCGACCTTGCGCGTGCCGGCAGTATAAATGTCCGCGGTGCGCAACCCGCTTTTCAGGACCTTGCGCACCGCAGTTTCCACCCGGTCGGCCTCGGCGGGGAAACGCAGGGAGTAGCGCAGCATCATCGCCGCCGACAGGATGGTCGCCAGAGGGTTGGCCAGGCCCTTGCCGGCTATATCGGGCGCCGAGCCGTGGATCGGCTCGAACAGTCCCTTGCCTTTTTCGTCCATCGAGGCGGAGGGCAGCATGCCGATCGACCCGGTCAGCATCGAAGCTTCGTCCGACAGGATGTCGCCGAACAGGTTCCCGGTGACGATCACGTCGAACTGTTTCGGGTTGCGCACCAGCTGCATGGCGCAGTTGTCCACATACATGTGCGTCAGCGCGACGTCGGGATAGACCTTGGCCTCCTCCATCACGACCTGCTTCCACAGTTCCGAAGTCTCGAGCACGTTCGCCTTGTCCACCGAGCACAGCTTGTTCGAGCGGCTCTGCGCCGCCTTGAACGCGACGCGCGCGATGCGCCGGATCTCGCCCTCGCGGTAGCGCATGGTATTGATGCCCTCGCGTTCCCCGCCCGACAGCGTGCTGATGCCGCGCGGCTCGCCGAAATAGATGTCTCCCGTGAGCTCGCGCACGATGAGGAGATCCAGGCCCGACACCACCTCCGCTTTCAGCGTGGATGCCTGCGCGAGTTCCGCATAGACCAGGGCCGGCCTCAGGTTGGCGAACAGGCCGAGTTCCTTGCGCAGGCGCAGCAGGCCGCGCTCGGGGCGCTTGTCACGCGGCAGGGCGTCGTACTGCGGCCCGCCGATGGCGCCGAACAGGATGGCATCGGCGTCGCGTGCCAGGCGCAGCGTCGCCTCGGGCAGCGGGTCGCCCGAGGCCTCGTAACCTGCACCCCCAACCGGCGCCTCCTGCATCTCGAGCGGCAGATCGAGGCGGCGCAATACCTGCACCGCCTGGGCGACGATTTCCTTGCCGATGCCGTCCCCGGGCAACACCGCGATCTTCATGGGATTACCGGTACAGCCAGGGATGCTGCGTGCGCCGCTGATCCTCGAATGCGCGGATCTTGTCCGCATGGCGCAGCGTGAGGCCGATCTCGTCCAGGCCGCTGAGCATGGAGTGCTTGCGGAACGCGTCGACCTCGAAGCGCATCGCCTGCGCGCGGTCCGCGGTGCAAACCGTCTGTTGCTCCAAGTCGACCGTGAGGCGGAACCCCGGGAATGAGGCGCACTCGTAGAACAGCCGGTCCACCTCGGCCTCCTGCAGCACGACGGGCAACAGGCCGTTCTTGAAGCAGTTGATGTAGAAGATGTCGCCGAAGGAGGGCGCGATCACGCAGCGGAAGCCGTAGTTGAGCAGCGCCCAGGGCGCATGCTCGCGCGAACTGCCGCAGCCGAAGTTCTTGCGCGCCATGAGGATGCTCGCATCCTTGTAGCGCGCATCGTTGAGCACGAAATTCGGATTGCGCGGCCGGCGCGCATGGTCCATGCCCGGCTCGCCGTGATCCATATAGCGCCACGCGTCGAACAGGTTCGGACCGTAGCCGGTCTTCTTGATCGATTTCAGGAACTGCTTGGGAATGACCTGGTCCGTGTCGACGTTGGCGCGATCCAGCGGTGCCACGACCCCGGTCAGGACGGTGAACCTGTCCATGGCACTCAGCGCCAGTGCCGGATATCGACGAAATGGCCGGCAACCGCCGCCGCCGCCGCCATCGCGGGACTCACCAGGTGCGTGCGCCCGCCGTCGCCCTGGCGCCCCTCGAAATTGCGGTTCGAGGTCGCGGCGCAGCGCTCGCCGGGCTCGAGGCGATCTGCGTTCATCGCCAGGCACATCGAGCAGCCCGGCTGGCGCCAGTCGAATCCGGCGTCCGTGAACACGCGGTCGAGCCCTTCGCGCTCGGCCTGCGCTTTCACCAGCCCGGAGCCCGGCACCACCATCGCCAGGCGGATGTTCGGCGCCACGCGGCGGCCCTTGACCATGGCGGCCGCAATGCGCAGGTCTTCGATGCGCGAGTTGGTGCAAGAGCCGATGAACACCTTGTCGAGCCGGATATCGGTGATGCGCATGCGCGCCTTGAGTCCCATGTACTGCAGTGCGCGCTGCATGCCCTCGCGCTTGCCAGCGTCCTTTTCGCGCTCCGGGTCGGGGACTTCCGCATCCACCGGCACCACCATCTCCGGCGAGGTGCCCCAGGACACCTGCGGCCGGATCTCCTCGGCGCGCAGCGTGATCTCGCGGTCGAATTTCGCCTGCGGGTCCGAGCGCAGTGTCTTCCAGTAGGGCACCGCCGCGTCCCAGTCGGGACCCGCGGGCGCCAGCGGCCGCCCCTTGAGGTACTCGATGGTGCACTCGTCCACCGCCACCATGCCGGCGCGCGCGCCTGCCTCGATCGACATGTTGCAGACCGTCATGCGCCCTTCCATGGACAACGCGCGGATCGCACTGCCGGCGAACTCGATGGCGTGGCCGCTGCCGCCCGCGGTGCCGATGCGCCCGATGATCGCCAGCACGAGGTCCTTGGCGCTGACCCCGCGCGGCAGCGCTCCCTCGACATTCACGCGCATGTTCTTCATCTTGTTCGTCACCAGGCACTGGGTGGCCAGCACGTGCTCGACTTCCGAGGTGCCGATGCCGTGCGCCAGGCAGGCGAACGCGCCGTGCGTGCTGGTGTGCGAGTCTCCGCACACCACCGTCATGCCCGGCAGCGTCGCGCCCTGCTCCGGCCCGATGACGTGCACGATGCCCTGGCGCGGGTCGAGAAACGGGAAGTAGGCCTTGGCGCCGAATTCGCGCATGTTGGCGTCCAGCGTATCGATCTGGATGCGCGATATCGGGTCGCTGATGCCGTCGAGGCCGCGCTCCCAACCCGTGGTCGGCGTGTTGTGGTCGGCGGTGGCGACCACCGAGGCCATGCGCCAGGGCTTGCGCCCGGCGAGTTTCAGGCCCTCGAAGGCCTGTGGGCTGGTCACATCATGCACCAGGTGGCGGTCAATGTAGAACAGCGCGGTGCCGTCTTCCTCGGCGCGCACCAGATGGCTGTCCCAGAGCTTGTCGTAGAGCGTGCGGTTCATTTTTTACGGCGTTGCGAAAGCCGGGAATTATGGCATAAGGTGCGCGCCGAAACGCGCCGCCCTCAGTCTCTTGGCCGGGCAGCTTCGTAGAGCGGCAGCACCTTCGCGGAATAGACCTTCAGGTCGGCGATGCGCGTGGCATGCGACGGGTGCGTCGAGGCGAACTCCGGTGGCTGGCCGCCTCCCAGCTTCTGCATCTTTTCCCACAGGCTGATCGCCGCGCGCGGGTCGTACCCCGCGCGCGCCGCAAGCTCCACGCCGATGCGGTCCGCCTCGACCTCGTGCTCGCGCGAATTCGGCAGGTTGAACGTGTACTGCAGCACGATCTGTGTCAGGTCGAGCCCGGCACCCGACACGCCAGTAGCGGTGCCAAGCACGGTGAGCGCAATGCCCTGGGCCATCGCCTGCGACGCGCGCTCGCGTCCGTGCTCGCGCAACGCATGGGCGATTTCGTGTCCCATGACAGCTGCAATCTCATCGTCTGTGGCCTGTAGCCGCTCGATCAGGCCGGTGTAGACCGCGATCTTGCCGCCCGGCATGCACCACGCATTCACCTCTTTCGAGGCGATGACGTTCACTTCCCATTGCCAGGAAGGCGCATCGGCCCGAAACGCCGCGGTCCGCGAAATCAACCGCTGCGCAATGCGGCGCACGCGCTCGGTCTGCGCCGCATCCTTGTTCAAAAGCCCCTTTTTCTTCGCTTCGCCGGTGACCTGCAGGTACGCTTTCGCCGCTCCCTGGTCGACCTCGGCGGCCGACACCATCATCGACTGTTTGCGGTCCACGCCGACAGCGCCCGCCTGCGTCGTATGCACGGTCTGGCAGCCGGCAGCGGCGAGCAAGGCGACGGCGATCAACAGCCTGGCAAACATGCCAAAAGCCTACACTCTCACGCGCCAAATGACGAGGGCTGCGCCAACCAGCCCGAACGCGGCGCTCAGCGTGAAGCTGAGCTCCGGACCCAGAGCCGCCCAGCTCCAACCCGCCAGCAGGGTGCCGGTGGTGCCGCCCAGCCCGTAGGACAGGCTCGAATGCAGGGTTTGACCGCGTGCCTGCAGCCTTCCGGAGAACAGGCGATGCACCATCGCCACCGAAGAGGCATGAAAGGCGCCGAACGTCGCGGCATGCAGCAACTGCGCGAACACCAGGAGCGGCAGGGAGTGCACGTACCAGCCGATGAGGGCGAAGCGCACCGCCGCGCAGGCAAGGCTTGCGGCCAGTACCGCGCGCAGGCTGCAAAGCCTCAGCAGCCTGGGCAGGACCAGGAACAGACCGATTTCAGCCACCACCCCAAGCGTCCAGAGCACGCCGATCGCAGTCTTGCTGTAGCCCTCGGCTTGCAGATAGATGGAGTAAAAGGCGTAAAGCGTGCCGTGCGCAGCGTTCATGCAAAAACACGCGGCGAAGAAAGCGAGCACCTCCGGGCGCGCGACAACGGCCGCCAGTCCAGCGTCTCCTTGCGCGGAGACAGCCGCCACGCGCCGGGCCGGCACGAGGAAGGACACCGCCAGCGTCAATGCGGCGAGCCCGATGATCACACCGAGCAGCGATTGCGGTGCATGCGCGTCGAGCCAGGCGCCCGTCGCGAGCACCGCGACGACGAACCCGACCGAGCCCCACAGGCGGATCGGGCCATAGCCTCCCGTGCGCCCCTCCAGCGAACCGAGCGTCAGTGACTCGACGAGGGGCAGCGCGCCGGCGGAAAGCAGGCTCATCCCCAACATGATCGCGACCGCCGCCGCGTAGCTTTCGAACGCGGTCAGCAGCGCGAACCCCGCTACAACGCCCGCGGCCGAGAGCACCACGATGGCGCGCGCCGCGCCGGTGCGATCGGCGAGCCAGCCCCAGAATGCCGGCGCGACCACCCTGGCGAGCTGCGGCATCGCCAGCACCACCGCGATCTGGCCGGCGTCGTGGCCGCGCGCGGCCAGATACAAGGCGAAGTAAGGCACCAGAGCGCCGGCGTACAGGAAATAGGCGAAGAAATACGCCGACAAGCGCAATGCAGGAGTCATCGCGGCGCATCTTACCCAGACCGCGGCGGAGGGTCGTGCTATAAACGCGCGCCATGCCGGGCATCGTGCCGTCGCGCACCGCGTTTTACCTGCTGTTCACCGTCTCGGGATTCGCCGGCCTGATCTACGAATCCATCTGGACGCACTACCTGAAGCTGTTCCTCGGACACGCGGCCTACGCGCAGTCCCTGGTGCTGGTCGTGTTCATGGGCGGCATGGCCCTGGGCGCCGCGTACTGCGGCCGCATCTCCGCGCGGCTGAAGAATCCCCTTGCCGCTTACGCCCTGGTCGAGGCCGTCGTCGGCCTGTGCGCTCTCGGCCTGCACGAGGTCTTTGTCGCCGTCACCGACTGGTCCTACGCAAGCTTGCTGCCCGGACTGGGCTCGGAATGGCTGGTGCTTGGCGCCAAGCTCGCAGTGGCCTGCCTCTTGATCCTGCCGCAATCCGTGCTGCTGGGCGCGACCTTTCCGCTGATGTGCGCCGGGCTGGTGCGCGCGCACCCGCGGGCCCCGGGCGAATCCGTGGCGATGCTGTACTTCGCCAACAGCCTGGGCGCGGCGGCGGGCGTGCTGGCCAGCGGTTTCCTGCTGATCGAATGGTTCGGCCTGCCCGGCACCTTACGCACCGCCGGCGCCATCAATCTGGCGCTCGCCGCCGCTGTGTGGCCGCTGGCGCGGCCGATGCGCGCCCCTGCGCTCACCGCGCGCCACGCCGGCGGCGCGAGCGCCATGGGCATGATGCTCGCGATTGCCTTTCTCACCGGGCTGGCGTCATTCATTTACGAAATCAGCTGGATCCGCATGCTGTCGCTGGTGCTGGGCGCCTCGACGCACTCGTTCGAGCTCATGCTCTCGACGTTCATCCTCGGCCTGGCGCTCGGCGCCTACGCGGTGCGCCGGCGCGTCGATGCGAGTGCCGCGCCAATGCGGCTGCTCGGCTGGGTGCAGGTGGTGATGGGGCTGCTGGCCCTCGCCACCCTGTTGGTTTACGACCGCAGCTTTGCATTGATGGAATACCTGATGCAGGGACTGGCGCGCAACGACGCGGGCTACCTCCTGTTCAACCTCTCCGGGCAGGCGATCTCGGCGCTGGTGATGCTGCCGGCAACTTTCTGCGCCGGCATGACGCTGCCGCTGATCACCGGTGCGCTGCTGCGCCTCGGCGCCGGCGAAGGCGCGATCGGCCAGGTGTACGCGGCCAACACCCTGGGCGCGATCGCCGGCGTGCTGTTCGCGGTGCACGTCGGACTCCCGGTGCTCGGGCTGAAGGGCGCGCTGCTCGCGGGCAGCCTGGTGGATGCCGCGCTCGGGCTGTGGCTCCTGGTCCGCTTTGCCCCGGTGCGCGCGCAATTCGTTCCAGCCGCGCTGGCCTGCATTGCGCTGTTCATTCCGGTGGCGGCCTGGTTTGAGCTGGATGTCAACAAGATGACCGCCGGCGTGTTCCGCCACGGCGACCTGGAGAGCTCGCGCGACGCGAAGATCCTGTTCGAAAAGGACGGCAAGACCGCGACCGTGCATCTGGTGCGCTACAGTTCCGCGACCAGCATCCGCACCAACGGCAAGTCCGACGGCTCGATCGATCTGACCGGCGATGCCGAGCGCGACCGCGGCACCGACGAGATCACCATGGTGCTGACCGGCGCGCTGCCGCTGGCGCTCAAGCCCGATGCGAAATCCGCCGCCGTGATCGGCATCGGCACCGGCCTCACCACGCACACGCTGCTGCAGAGCCTGGGCATCGAGCGCGTCGAGACCGTGGAAATCGAGGCGGCGATGGTCGAAGCCGCGCGCGGTTTCCTGCCGCGCAATGGCGCGGCGTACTTCGATCCGCGCAGCGCGATCCTGATCGACGATGCCAAGAGCTACTTCGCAGCGCGCAGCCGGCGCTACGACATCATCGTCTCCGAGCCCTCGAATCCCTGGGTGAGCGGCGTGTCGAGCCTGTTCACGCGCGAGTTCTACCGGCGCATCCGCGGCCACCTCGCGCCCGGCGGCATCCTGGTGCAATGGTTCCAGCTGTATGAAATCGACGCATCGCTCCTCGCCTCGGTGCTGCGCGCCCTGGGCGGGGAGTTCGCGCACTATGCCGTGTACGCCCCGACGGACCATGACGTCCTGATCGTGGCGAGCGAAGCCGCGCCGCCAGCGCCCCAGGCGCGGATCTTCGGGCAGCCGGGTGTCGCGCGGGAGTTGCGGGCCGTGCACCTGCTCACCGTCGGTGACCTCGACGCGCGCTATCTCGGCAGCCGCGAGACGCTCGAGCCGCTGTTCGAGAGCTATGGCATGCGCGCCAATTCCGACTACGACCCGGTGCTAGATCTCAACGCGGCGCGGCATCGCTTTACGGAAAAAAGCGCCACTGGCGTGGTGGCGCTGCTCAACCTGGGCGTCCCGGTGCTGGAAATGCTCGAGCCGGGTTTCGCGCGACGGCCGCTTAACCCGCTGCACAAGGGCGCGTATTCCTTCGAGCGCATCGAGAACGCCCGCCAGGCCGCCTATGCGCGCGACTTCCTGCTGGCGCCCGTAGCGCCCGTGCCGGCGGGCATCCCGACGCAGCTGCAGAAGGATCTCGAGGTGGTGAAGCTGCGCCTGCTGGAATGCCGCAGCCCGCGCGAGTTCGATGTGTGGCTGCACAGCCTGTTGCGGGTCGCTCGCCAGGTGAACCCCTTTGTGCCGGCCACCGAGGCGCAGGGGCTGTGGGCGCGCATCGCCGGCGCGGACTGCGCACCCAAGCTGCGCGATTTCCAACTCCGTTGGATCGCCCTGTTCCGCGCCGTCGGCGCGCGCGACGCCGGCGAGATGGCGGATCTCGGCGCCGCACTCCTGCACGCCACGCCCGAACTGCACGCCGACGCGCGCGAGTACCTGCTGATGGCGGCGATGACCGGCGCCATCGCGTCCAGGCGCCACGATCTCGCGCTCAAACTCTGGGACGAGCAGCTGCCGCAGCTGACCCGCGTAGCGCACCAGCCCGCGTTCCGCTTGCTGCGCTGTCACGCCGCGCCGGGCG
>JANMSV010000140.1:0-21384 GCA_031389685.1 Betaproteobacteria bacterium | reverse complement strand
AAGCATTTTCGACAAACGTCGAAAATGGTCCGCATTGGCAGCGGCGCTCAACGCGCCATCACCGGCTACTTAATTAAATATGGCCGCCAAGACGGCCGGGGTACAGAACTTCGCGATCTTTCACGACGCAGGATATCGCGGTCTCTACGAAATGGGTCTCGGCGAAATCAAGAAGAAAATTCCGAAGCCCCGCGCGTAGCCTGCCTCGCAGTGCCCAGTTAGGTCTTTTGGTAGATCTCCGCGCCCTGCTTCACGAATTCGACCGACTTTTCCTGCATGCCCCGCTCGACGTACTCGCGCACGTCCTGCGTGATCTTCATCGAGCAGAAGTGCGGCCCGCACATCGAACAGAAGTGCGCCACCTTCATGCTGTCCTTGGGTAGCGTCTCGTCGTGGAAGTCCTTGGCGGTGTCCGGGTCGAGCCCCAGGTTGAACTGATCGTCCCAGCGGAATTCGAACCGCGCCTTGGAGATCGCGTTGTCACGGATCTGCGCGCCCGGATGGCCTTTGGCCAGGTCGGCCGCGTGCGCCGCGATCTTGTAGGCCATGATCCCGTCCTTCACGTCCTTCTTGTTCGGCAGGCCGAGGTGCTCCTTCGGCGTGACATAGCACAGCATCGCCGTGCCGTACCAGCCGATCTGCGCGGCGCCGATGGCGCTGGTGATGTGGTCGTAGCCCGGCGCAATGTCGGTGGTGAGCGGTCCCAGCGTATAAAAGGGCGCCTCGTGGCACGCCTTCAGCTGGATCTCCATGTTCTCCTTGATGAGCTGCATGGGCACGTGCCCCGGGCCCTCGATCATTACCTGCACATCGTGCTTCCAGGCGACGGTCGTCAGCTCGCCGAGGGTGCGCAGTTCCGAGAGCTGCGCCTCGTCATTGGCGTCGTAGCCCGACCCCGGGCGCAGGCCGTCGACCAGGCTGAAACTCACGTCGTAGGCCTTCATGATCTCGCAGATTTCCTCGAAGTTCGTATAGAGGAAGCTCTCCTTGTGGTGCGAGAGGCACCACTTGGCCATGATCGAGCCGCCGCGCGAAACGATGCCGGTCATGCGCTTGGCGGTCATCGGCACGTAGCGCAGCAGCACGCCGGCGTGGATGGTGAAGTAGTCCACCCCCTGCTCGGCCTGCTCGATGAGCGTGTCGCGGTAGATCTCCCAGGTCAGCTCTTCGGCCTTGCCGTCGACCTTCTCGAGCGCCTGGTAGATCGGCACGGTGCCGATCGGCACCGGGGCGTTGCGGATGATCCACTCGCGCGTCTCGTGGATGTGCTTGCCGGTGGAGAGGTCCATCACCGTGTCGCCGCCCCAGCGGATGCCCCAGGTCATCTTCTCCACTTCCTCGCCGATGCCCGAGGAAACGGCCGAGTTGCCGATGTTGGCGTTGATCTTCACCAGGAAGTTGCGGCCGATGATCATCGGCTCGCTTTCCGGGTGGTTGATGTTGGCAGGGATGATGGCGCGGCCGCGCGCGACTTCCGCGCGCACGAATTCCGGCGTGATCAGGTCGGGGATCGCCGCGCCGAAACTCTCGCCCCGGTGCTGCTTCGTCAGGAGCTCCAGCATCTTCTCGCCGGTCTTGCCGGTCGCTTTCAGGCTCTCGACGTAACGGCTGCGCTCGAGGTTCTCGCGGATGGCGATGAACTCCATCTCGGCCGTAACGATGCCCTGCTTCGCGTAGTGCATTTGCGAGACGTTCATGCCGCGCCGTGCGCGGCGCGGCGCACGCTTCAGGTTGAAGCGCAGCTCGGCGAGCGCCGGATCCTGCAGCCGTTCGATGCCGTACTGCGACGACGGACCCGGAAGGACCTCGGTGTCGTTGCGCTCTTCGATCCATTTCTGCCGGAGCGGCGCGAGGCCCGAGCGGATGTCGATCCTCGCGTCCGGGTCGGTATAGGGCCCGGAACAGTCGTAGACGAACACCGGCGGATTCGCCTCGCCGCCGAACATGCCCGGCGTGTCTGACTGCGAGACCGCCCGCATCGGCACGCGGATGTCCGGGCGCGAGCCCTCGACGTAGACCTTCTGCGAGTTGGGCAACGAGCGGACCGCCGCGTCGTCGACCTGGGCGGTGGCAGCAAGGAACTTGGGATTGGCGTTCATGATCGCTTCCTTCGGCGGGATTACCCGCATCAGGTTCTAAGGGACTCTCTCACCCGCTCCGACCCCGGAACAGGACCCCTGCGCAGGTAATAGTTTGCGCCGCTTGACCTTATTGCACTGCAGTATTATATTACTGACCGTTCAGTTACTTTTATCCGCCATGCCATCTCCTGCCAACTCCAAGAACGAACCGCGCTGGACGCGCCGCAAGGAAGCGCGCCCCGAGGAAATCACGGCGGCCGCGCTGCACCTGTTTGTCGAGCGCGGCTTTGCCAACACGCGCCTGGAGGACGTGGCCACCCTTGCCGGCGTCTCCAAGGGCACGGTGTACCTGTACTTCGCCAACAAGGAAGAGTTGTTCAAGGCAGTGGTGCGCGAGGGCCTGGTGTCGCCGATCGCCGAGATGAAAGACGTGGTCGCGCAGTTCGCGGGGAGCAGTTTCGACCTGCTGCGCATGCTGGTCTTCGGCTGGTGGGAGAAGGTCGGCGCGACGCGCATGTCGGGCATTCCCAAGCTGCTCCTGGGGGAGTCCGGAAATTTCCCCGAACTGGTGCGGTTCTATCTTGCCGAAGTGGTTGAGCCCGGCCACGCAGTCATGATGGCGATCGTGAGTCGCGGTATCGCACGCGGGGAATTCCGCAGGGTGAACGCGGAAGATGCTGCGCTCCTGATCGCGGCGCCACTGCTGCAAATGATGCTTTGGCGCAGCGCCCTCGAACCCCAATCGGCGCGCAAGATGGACACCGCGCGTTTCCTGGAAGCGCACCTGGACATGCTCAAGCATGGCCTGGGCGTGAAGTCGGAGTAAGCCATGACCCGCAGATCGAAAGCCCTCGTCGTCATTGCCCTCGCCTGCCTGATCGCGGTCGCAGGTTACGCCGGCGTGAAGCGCAAGCCCGCCAGCACCGCGACACAGGCGCAGGCCGCGGTCGAATTCACGCAACAGGACTTGGTCATCGTCGAGCCGCAGACGCTGGAGCGCACGCTGCCGCTTACCGGCACCCTCACCCCGTTCACCGAAGCCACGGTGAAAGCGAAGGTGGCTGGGGAGCTGGTCGTGGTGTTGGTGCGCGAGGGCGAAACGATCAAGCAGGGCCAGGTGCTGGCGCGCATCGACCCGACCGAAGTTCTGGCGCGCGTCGCCGCGCGCCAGGCCGACCGCGCAGCGACGCGTGCGCAACTGGACTGGGCGAACAAGAATCGCGTCTCGCAAAAGGCGCTGCTCGACAAAGGTTTCATCGCTCAGACCGCGTACGACAACGTAAAAAGCAACTACGAGGTTGCCGTCGCCAAGCTGCGCGCCGCCGAGGCAGAGTTGACCGTGGCGCAAAAGGCGCTCGGCGACTCGGTACTGGTCGCGCCTTTCGCGGGAATCGTCTCGCTGCGCCACGCGCAGCCCGGCGAGCGGGTCGCGCTCGATGCCAGGGTCGTCAGCCTCGTCGACTTGTCACGCCTGCAGCTGGAGGCCCCGGTGCCGCCGGCGGCGATCGGCCAGGTCAGGGTCGGGCAGCCGATCAACTTTCGCGTCGAGGGATTCGGCGAGCGCGAGTTCGCCGGGCGCATCGAGCGCATCAATCCGGCGGCTACGGCCGGCACGCGCTCGATCAGCGTCTACGCGGTGATCGACAACCGCGAGAGCCTGCTGCGCGGCGGCATGTTCGCGCAGGGCGCGCTGACGCTGTCGCGTGTCGAGCACGCCCTGACGGTGCCGGCCTCCGCGGTGCGCGAAGAAATCGGCCAGACCTTCGTGTACGCCATCGAGGACGGTCAGGTGAAGCGCAAGAACGTCAAGGTCGGCCCGCCCGACGCCGCCGGCCGCGTCCAGGTGCTCGAGGGCCTTGCCGGGGGCGATCGCATCGTGCGCGTGAACCTTGGTTCCTTGCGGGAGGGCGCGACCGCCCGCTTGTCCGGTCCTGCGCCCGCGGCAGACAGGACCTCCACCAAACAATAGGGCGCCGACGCAAATGTGGTTTACCAGGATCAGCATTTCCAACCCGGTATTCGCGACCATGATGATGGCCGCGCTGCTGGTGCTCGGCGCGTTTTCGTATTCGCGCCTGCCGGTGGAGCAGTTCCCGGACGTGAGCTTTCCCGTCGTTGTGGTGCAGACGGAGTACCCCGGCGCCTCGCCCGAGAACGTCGAGGACGAGGTGACGCGGCGGGTGGAGGAGTCCGTCAATACCATCAGCGGCATCAAGACGCTCTCCTCGCGCTCCTACGAGGGCCTGTCGGTGGTGATCGTCGAGTTCGACCTGTCGATCGACCCCAAGCTCGCGGCGCAGGACGTGCGCGAAAAGATCGCGCTGATCCGCTCGGGCTTCCGCGACGAGATCAAGGAGCCCCGCGTCAGCCGCTTCAATCCGGACGACTTCCCGATCGTCTCGGTGGCGGTGCGATCCTCGGGCCGCAGCCTGCGCGAGCTCACCACGCTCGCCGACCAGGTGATCAAGAAGCGCCTGGAGAACGTCGGCGGCGTCGGGCAGGCCACGCTGGTGGGCGGGGTCAAGCGCGAGATCAAGATCTATCTGAACCTGGAGGCCATGGAGGCGCAGAAAATCGGCGCCGACCAGGTGGTCCAGGTGCTGCGCTCGGAAAATCAGGAGATCCCTGCGGGTTCGATCCTCACGCCCAGCCAGGAGAAGATCGTCCAGCTGCGCGCGCGCCTTGCCGGGCCGCAGGACTTTCGCAACCTGATCGTCGCGCGCCGCGGCGGCAAGGCGGTGACCCTCGGGGCGATCGCCGAAATCGAGGACGGGCAGCAGGAAGAGGAGAACGCGGCGCTGGTCAACGGCCAGCGGGCACTGTCGATCGACATCATCAAGGCGCACGGCGAGAACACCATCGCCGTGGTCGACGGCGTGTACCGGGTGGTGAAGGAGATGCAGGGCTTCCTGCCTGCGGACGTGAAGATCGACATCGTGCGCGACGCCTCGGTCGGCATCCGCAACTCGGTGGCCGACGTGAAGACCACGCTGATCGAAGGCGGCCTGCTCACCATCGCCATCGTGTTCCTGTTCCTCGCGTCGTGGCGCAGCACCGTGATCACCGGCCTGACGCTGCCGATCGCGCTGATCGGCACCTTCCTGTTCATTTACGCCTTCGGTTTCACCCTCAACGTGCTGACGCTGATGGCGCTGTCGCTGTCGGTAGGCTTGCTGATCGACGACGCCATCGTGGTGCGCGAAAACATCGTGCGCCATGTGGCGCTGGGCGCCGACCACCACACGGCGGCGCTGGAAGGCACGCGCGAGATCGGCCTCGCAGTGCTGGCGACCACCTTTTCGATCGTCGCGGTGTTCCTGCCGGTGGGTTTCATGGGCGGAATCATCGGGCGCTTTTTCCACCAGTTCGGCCTCACCGTGGTGGCCGCGGTGCTGATCTCGATGTTCGTGTCCTTCACCCTCGACCCGATGCTGTCCTCGATCTGGCACGATCCGCAGGCCGAGGGCAAGTTCAGTTCGGGCCCGCTGGGGCGTTTGCTCGCCTGGTTCCACGGGCTGATGGAGCGCGTCTCCAGGGCCTATGAGCGGCTGCTGGGCTGGAGCCTCGCGCACCGCAAGAGCGTGCTGGCGATCGCCCTGTCCAGCTTCCTGGCCAGCTTCCCGCTGATGAAGTTCGTCGGCTCGGAGTTCGTTCCCGAGCCCGATCTGTCGGAGCTTCAGGTGCAGTTCAAGACGCCAGTGGGCGCGTCGCTGGCGCTGACAACGCAGAAGGCGCGCCAGGCCGAAGCGGCGCTGCGCGAATTTCCGGAGGTGAAGTACACCTACGCCACCGTCAACACCGGCTTCGTCCAGGGGAAAAACCGCGTCAACATCTTTATCCAGCTGGCGCCACGCAAGGAGCGCAAGCGCTCGCAGGGCGAGCTGACCAAGCCGATGCGCGAGCGGCTTGCGCGCATCGCGGGCATCGAGCTGCAGCAGATCGGCGCCTACAAGTCGGTCTCCAGCGGCAAGCCGCTGCAGGTTTCGATCCTCGGCCAGGAGCGAAAGGTGCTCTCCGAACTCGCCGGGCAGGTGATGGCTGCCGTGCGCGAGGTCCCCGGCGCTGTGGACGCGGAATCGAGCGACGAGGCCGCCAAGCCGCAGATTTCGGTCGAGCTGAAGCGCGAGCTCGCGAGCGACCTCGGCATCGGCGTCGGTCAGGTCGCCGCGGCACTGCGACCGCTGCTTGCCGGGCAGGCGGTGGGCAACTGGCGCGGCCCGGATGACCAGTACTACGACGTGCAGGTGCGCCTGTCGCGCGCCGACCGGGCGCGCGCCGAAGACCTGCAGCGGGTGCCGCTCGCCTCGAACCAGCTGGACGCCAACGGCGCGCCGCGGATGGTCAGCCTGCGGGAGATCGCCACCCTCTCGCCGGCCAGCGGAGCGCAGCAGATCAACCGCAAGGAGCAGCTGCGCGAGGTGCTGATCACCGCCAACGTGTTCAACCGCGCCGCCGGCGACGCCGCCACGGAGCTGCGCGCGAAGCTCGATCGCATCGCGATGCCGCCCGGCTACCGCACCACCATGGGCGGCTCGTCCAAGGACATCCAGGAGTCGCTGTACTTCGCCACCCAGGCGCTGGCGCTGGCGGTGATCTTCATCTACCTGATCCTCGCCTCGCAGTTCGGCAGCTTCATCCAGCCGGTGGCGATCATGATGTCGCTGCCGCTGTCGCTGATCGGCGTGGTGCTGGCGCTGATATTGGCGGGCTCGACGATGAACCTGTTCTCCATCATCGGTTTCGTCATGCTGATGGGCCTGGTGACCAAGAACGCGATCCTGCTGGTGGACTTCGTGAACCAGGAAAGACGCGAGGGCAAGGCGCGCCGGGAGGCGGTCCTGGCGGCAGGCCGCATCCGGCTGCGGCCGATCCTGATGACCACGCTGGCGATGATTTTCGGCATGCTTCCGCTCGCCCTGGGCCTGGGCGAAGGTGGCGAGCAGCGCTCGCCGATGGGCCAGGCGGTGATCGGCGGCGTGCTCACTTCGGGCCTGCTCACGCTCATCGTGGTGCCGGTGATCTACACCTACCTCGACGACCTGACGGTCTGGGTCCGGCGCTTTGGTAAACTAGCCGCGCCATCGCATAACGCTCCCAGGACGCCGTGAACTTCGAGCAGGCGCGCAGCAACATGGTCGAACAGCAGATCCGCACCTGGGAGGTGCTGGACCAGTCCGTGCTCGATCTGCTCTACGCAGTGCCGCGCGAGGATTTCGTGCCGCCGGCCTACCGCATGCTCGCCTTCGCCGACCTGGAAATCCCGGTCGGCGAGGGGGAAAAGATGATGACGCCCAAGATGGAGGCGCGCATCGTGCAGGAGCTGGCGCTGCGCAAGACCGACCGTGTCCTCGAGGTCGGCACGGGCAGCGGATACCTCACCGCCCTGCTCGCGCGCCGGGCGGCCCAAGTCCATTCACTCGAGATCCGTCCGGCGCTCGCCGCCTTCGGCCGCGCCAACCTCGAGCGCCACGGCGCCGACAACGTGATGGTGGAAATCGGCGACGGGGCGCGCGGCGACCCCAAGCGCGCGCCCTACGACGCGATCGTCCTGACCGGCTCGACGCCGGTGCTGCCGCACTCGCTGCTGGAGCAGCTGGCGCCAGGCGGGCGCCTGTTCGCCGTGGTCGGCGAGCCGCCGGTGATGGTGGCGCGCCTGGTCACCTGCACCGTGCCGGGCGCCTACCGCGCGGTCGAATTGTTCGACACCGTGCTCGCGCCGCTCGCCAACGCGGAGCGCCCGCCGCGCTTCCGCTTCTGAAAGCAGGAGTTCCATGAACCGACGCTTCGCCATCGCCCTCCTCGCCTGCGCGCCGCTCGGCGCCGCGTCCGAGAATCTGACCCAGGTCTACCAGGCCGCGCGCGGCTACGACGCGCAGTACAGCGCGGCGCGCTACGCGCTGCAGGCGGGACTCGAACGCGTGCCGCAGGGGCGCGCGCTGCTCCTGCCCAGCCTCAACCTGACGGCGAACGCGACGCGCGCGAACACCGACTCTAAATCGAAGGACCCGACGCTGGTGCCGAGCTTCGAGCGCGACATCGACTCGCACGGCTACGCGCTCACCTTGACGCAGCCGCTTTACCGCCGGCAGAACTGGATCCAGTCCGACCAGGCCGAAGTCCAGGCCAGGCAGGCCGAGTCGCAGTTCGGGCTGGCCGGGCAGGATCTGATCCTGCGCACGGCGCAGGCCTATTTCGACGTGCTGGCGGCGCAGGACACGCTCGCCCTGGTGCGCGCGCAAAAGATCGCCATTGCCGAGCAACTGGCCCAGGCGAAGCGCAACTTCGAGGTCGGCACCGCCACCATCACCGATACGCATGAAGCACAGGCGCGCTACGACCTTGCCGCGGCGCAGGAGATCTCCGCGCTGAACGACGTCGACGCGAGGCGCCGCGCGTTGCAACAGCTCACCGGCAAGGAATACGGCGAGCTCAAGCCGTTGCGCGCCGACGTGAAGCTCGCTCCGCCCAATCCGGCCGACATGCAGAGCTGGGTGGATCTGGCCGAGAAGCAAAGCTACCCGGTGCTGGTCCTGGAGGCCGGAACCGAAATCGCCGCGCTGGAGGCCAAGCGCAACAGCGCCGGCCATGCCCCGACGCTTGATTTCGTGGCGAGCCAAAGCTACACCTCGCAGTCCGCCTCGCAGTTGAGTGCCACGGGCAGCGAGATCACCACCAGTTCCATCAGCCTGCAGTTCGCGCTGCCGCTGTATCAGGGCGGCGCCATCAGTTCGCGCGAGCGCGAGGCCGCGTACAACCTGGAACGCACGCGCCAGGACCTGGAGAACGCGCGCCGCAGCGCGGCGCTCGCCACGCGCCAGAGCTACCTGGCGGTGATTAACGGCATCGCGCAGGTGGGCGCGCTCGAGCAGGCGCTGGTGTCCTCGCAGAGCGCACTTCAATCCAACCGCCTGGGCTACGAGGTGGGCGTGCGCATCAACATCGACGTGCTGAACGCCCAGCAGCAGGTATTCTCCACGCAGCGCGATCTCGCCGTGGCGCGCTACAACACCATCACCAGCTTTCTGCGACTCAAGTCCGCCGCCGGCAGCCTGCGCGAGGAGGATCTCGACGAAGTCAATCGGGCGCTGGCGCCTTGAGCAGGCCGCGGCACACCGCGAGGTGGCGCTCGGCCGCCCCTCGGTGCTGGGCGCACAGGCGCTTTCCGGCGACGCCCATGTGGGCGCAGCGCTCGGGGTCTTCGAGAAGTGCGTGCGCGGCGCGCACTGCCGCCGCCGTGTCGCTTGCCTGCATTGCCGCCCCGGCTTCGACCGCCAGGCGCGTGACATCGGCGAAATTGAACATGTGCGGTCCGGTGACGACCGGGATTCCGGCCGCGCAAGCCTCGATCAGGTTCTGCCCGCCCAGCGGCTCGAAGCTGCCGCCGATTACTGCCACGTCGCACATCGCGTAATAAAAAGCCATCTCGCCCATGGTGTCGCCGAGATACAGGCGCCGACCCTGGTGCGGCGCCTCGCCCAGGCTGCGCCGCGCGAGCGTGAAGCCCATGCGCACGGCGAGCGCCGCCACCTCCTCGAAGCGCCGAGGATGCCGCGGCACCAGCACCATCAGCACGCCGTCGTCCTGCGCCCCCAACTCACCGAGCAGCTGCTGTTCCTCGCCCTCGCGCGTACTGGCGAATAGCAGCACCTTGCGGTGGCGCAAGGCGGCGCGGAACGACTTGCCCTCTTCGGCCTTCGCCGGATCGGGCTCGATGTCGAACTTGAGATTGCCCGTGACGGTCACGTTGGGTGCACCCAGGCGGCTCAGCCGCCGCGCATCCGATGCTCCCTGGGCGCACACCGCAGCCAGTCTGACGAACGCCGGGCGCGACAGCCTGCCCAGGCGCTGGTAGGACTGCACCGACTTTCGCGACATGCGCGCGTTGGCGAGCATCACGGGAACCCCGTTGGCCGCGCAGGCCTGCATCAGATTGGGCCAGATTTCGGTTTCCACCAGCACGCCGAGCCGCGGCCGATAGCGCTCGAGGAAGCGCCGCACCGCGCGCGGGTAATCGTAGGGCAGGTAGGCGCGCAGCACGGATTCACCGAACACCTGCATTATGGTGTCGCGCCCTGCCGCGGTGAGGCAGGTGACGAGCACATCGTGGTCCGGATGCTCGCGCTGCAATCCCCGCACCAGCGGCGCGCTGGCGCGCACTTCGCCCACCGAGACCGCGTGCAGCCACAGGAGCTTGGGCTTGGACTCGAGGGTGCCATAACCGAAGCGCTCCGCGATCGCCTCGCGGTAGCCCGGCTCCCGGCGGCCGCGCCACCACAGGCGGACCAGGATCCAGGGCAATGCCGCGTAGAGCAGCCAGGTGTAGAGCTTCCTCAAGGTGCCCTATGATAAGAGAAACCGATCCAGGTCCCGACGATGCGCGTGCTCCTCACAGGTTGCGCCGGTTTCATCGGCATGCATTGCGCGCTGCGCCTGCTCGCGCGCGGCGACGATGTGTACGGCGCCGACAACCTTTCCCCCTACTACCCGGTCGAGCTGAAGCAGGACCGCCTGCGCCAACTTGAGTCGCAGCGTGGCTTTCGCTTCGAGCGGCTCGACCTCGCGGACGCTGCGGCGCTCGAGCGCCTGTTCGATGCATCGCGCCCCGAGCTCGTGCTGCACCTTGCCGCGCAGCCCGGCGTGCGCTACTCGCTCGAGAATCCCGGCGCCTACATCCAGTCGAACCTGGTGGGATTCGCCAACCTGCTGGAAGCCTGCCGGCGCCACCCGCCGCGCCACCTGGTGTACGCCTCGAGCTCGAGCGTCTACGGCGCCAACGCGAAGTTGCCCTGGTCGGAGGGCGACAATGTGGACCACCCGATCAGCCTGTACGCGGCGACCAAGAAAGCGAACGAGCTGATGGCGCATGTGGCGAGCCACCTGCACGGGCTCCCCACCACCGGCCTGCGCTACTTCACCGTCTACGGCCCCTGGGGCCGCCCGGACATGTCGCCGATGCTCTTTGCGCGCGCCATCATGGAAGGCAAACCGATCCAGGTGTTCAACCACGGCAAGATGCAGCGCGACTTCACTTATGTGGACGACGCCGTCGAATCGACTTTGCGCGTGCTGGACCAGGCGCCGGCGGGCACCCCGCCCTGGCGCGTGCTCAATGTCGGCAACCACCAGCCGGTGGCGCTGCTCGAGTACATCGCGCTGCTCGAGCAGGCGCTCGGCCGCCAAGCGGTGAAGGAAATGAAGCCCATGCAGCCGGGCGACGTGCCGGCGACCTATGCCGACACGCGCGCGCTGGAAGCGCTGACCGGCTTCGCGCCGGCGACGCCGCTGGAGGAGGGCCTCGCGCGCTTCGCCGCGTGGTTCAAATCGTACCGAAGTGACGCTTGAACCAGCCTTGAAAAACGGAAGGCGCCCATGTGATCTGGAGTAAACTTGCCCGGTTCTCGGCACCCTTGGCGCAAGGATTGTGATGAAGTTAACCGAACCCCTTATCGTTGCCCGCAAGATCGTTCCTGCAAAGCGCCGCGCCGCCGGAAGACGAATCGCCGCGAACATTCGCCGGCTCCAGCGACTCCCCGGCACGCGGACGGCAGCCCAGGCGCTCGCGGAAGCGCGCGGTGAACGTCTCGCGCGCTGATGGCCATCGAGCTGGTGCTGGACGCCAGCGTCTCCCTCGCCTGGTTCCTCAAGGAAAACCCTGAACGTGCGGCGTACGCCGCGGCGGTGAGCGCGGCTGCGGCGGACGGTGCGATCCTGCACGTGCCGGTGCAGTGGGGAATCGAAATGGGCCACGTGCTGCTCCGCGAGCACCGGCGCAAAGTACTGAATCGCGTAAAGCTGGAGCAGGCGTTTGAGGATCTCGATAGTTTTGACATTCGAGTACACCTCGAACTATTTACCGCGCGCCGCGTGGTGGAACTCGCCCGACGCTATCACCTGCAGGGCTACGATGCGCTGTACTTCGATTTGGCGCGAACTCTCAGGCTCCCTCTCGCCACTCTCGATCATGACCACCGGCAGGCATCCAGAGCACACAATCAGATGGTGTTCGCACCCGGCTAGCAACAACCGATGGAAGTACGCGGTATTTCCGAATCAACGCCGCCATAGGCGCGCCCTAGCCGGAACCCTTTTCGGGAAGAGCTGGCGCGTACTCCGGCACCCAGGCGCGCAGTTGCTTGCGCACGGCTTCGGCGCCCGGGTCGCGGGCCGCCGCGATCCAGGCAAGAATCTCCTCCAGCCGCGCGCCGTCCGATTTCGCATGCGCACGCGCCACGCGCAGCTTCGGATGCGGCGTGGGCAGCGTGTGCTCGGCGTCGGCGAGCAGTTCCTCGTAGAGCTTCTCGCCCGGGCGCAGGCCGGTGTACTCGATGCGGATGTCGTTCTCGGACAAGCCCGAGAGCCGGATCAACTGGCGCGCGAGATCCGCGATGCGCACCGGCTCGCCCATCTCGAGCACGTAGATCTCACCGCCCTTGCCCATCAGCGCTGCCTGCAGCACGAGCTGGGTGGCCTCGGGGATGGACATGAAGTAACGCTGGATCTCGCGATGTGTCACCGTGACCGGGCCGCCGCGCGCGATCTGCTCGCGAAAGCGCGGGATCACGCTGCCGGTGGAGCCGAGCACATTGCCAAAGCGCACCGTCACGAACTGCGTGCCGGCGGCACCCTGCAAGGCCTGGCAAGCGAGCTCCGCCAGGCGCTTGGAGGCACCCATGACGTTGGTCGGATTCACCGCCTTGTCGGTGGAGATCAGCACGAACTTGCGTGCGCCCGCGGCCTGCGCCGCGCGCGCCACCACTACCGTAGAAAGGACGTTGTTGGCCACCGCCTGGAACGCGTTCTCCCCCTCCATCAGCGGCACATGCTTGTAGGCGGCCGCATGGAACACGATCTGCGGCTGGTAGCGCGCGAACGCCTGGTCCACGCGGGGCGCCGACTTCGCATCGCCGATCACCGCGGCGACAGCGACGCCCGGAAACCGGTCGCGGAATTCCTGTTCGATCGAATACAGGGCGAATTCGGAAAGTTCGAACAGCACCAGGCGCGAAGGCGCATAGCGCGCGATCTGCCGGCAGAGCTCGGCGCCGATCGAGCCGCCGGCCCCGGTGACCAGCACGCTGCGGCCATCGATCAGTCCGCGCAGACCCGCGTCGTCCAGCGCCACCGGGTCGCGGCCGAGCAGGTCGTCAAGTTCCACGTTCCGAAGCGCCGAAACGCTTACTTTGCCCGAGACGAGGTCGGCGTACGAAGGCACCGTCATGACCTGGAGTCCCGCCGTGGTGCAAAGATCCATCGCGCGCTTTCTCTCGCCGTGCGTCGCGCCGGGCATGGCGATGATGGCTTGCGTCACCCCCAGGCGCACCGCCACCTCGCCGGCTTGCGAGAGGGCGCCGAGGATTTTCACGCCCTGGATCTCGCTGCCGCGCTTGCCCGCGTCGTCGTCGAGCAGCCCCACCACACGCCACTGATTGCTGTTGGCCAGATCGCGCAGGAGACTGGAGGCTGCGGAGCCGGCGCCAAGCACCAGCACCGGGTTCGCTTCCGGATGGCGCACCATGCCGATGAGCGTACGTTCCTTCCAGGCGCGGTACAGGAGCCGGCTGCCGCACATGGCGCCGATCAGCAGCACGGGCATGATCAGGTACACCGAGCGCGGCACCGGCGTCGCCAGCGCCACCAGCGTGAACAGGGCGGGCACTGCGAGCGCGGCGACCGCCACGGCCACCAGGATGCGCTGCAGGTCCGGCAGGCTCGCGTAGCGCCATAGCCCCCGGTACAAGCCCAGCGTCCAGAAAGCCACCGCGTGCACTGCCAGTACCGCGGGCAGCGTCGTCAGGGCAACCTGCGTGAATTCAGGCGGCGGCATCTCCAGTTCGAAACGCAGCCAGAACGCGGCGAGCCAGGCCACCGCGGCGGCGGCCACATCGTGCGCTAAGGCGAGCGACGCGCGCACGAGGAACTGGCGCCCGGTGGTCATCGCGCCGCGTTTCCCGAGGTGCGCAAGTAGCGCGCCCAGCGCAGATCGACCCATACGGCGACGCCAGTGAGCGCGACTGCCGCGAAGGCGATCGCGAGGCCTTGCACGGCGAGTGGCTCGCGATACACGAGGAGGGCGAGCGCCGCGCAGCCGGCCATCGCAGCGTACTCGATAGCCGCGGTGCCGCGATGGCCAAAGCCCATGCGTACCAGGCGCTGGTAGAAATGCTCGCGGTGCGCCTGCCACACGCGCTCGCGACGCAGCAGGCGCCTGATCAACGTGAGCGTGGCGTCGCACATGAAGGGCGCAAACACGAGCAGTGGGAACCAGAGCGGCCAGACCGCTCTGCTCCAGCCCCACAGCCCGAGCGCACCGGCGAGAAATCCCAGCGGCACCGAACCCGTGTCGCCCATGAACAGGCGCGCCGGATGGAAGTTGAAGACGAGGAACGCCGCCGACGCGGCGGCGATCGCGGCGCACAGCGCGGCGAACGGCTCCGCGCCCGAGAGATGGGCCGCCACGGCGTACGCGCCGAAGCCGAACAGCGCCATGCCGCCGGCGAGCCCGTCCGAGCCGTCCATGAAATTGTAGAGGTTCGACGTCCAGGCGATGGCGAAGAGGAACAGCGTGAACAGCACCGGCTCGGCGTACCGCAGCTCGAGCGCCAGGGCCGCCGCGGCCGCCCCGAGGTGCAACGCGAAGCGCGCAAGCGTCGGCAAACCGATGAGGTCGTCCGCGAATGACAACGCGGCCAGCGCCAGCGCCACCCCCAGGATGACCGGCAACCCCGGCGAAGCGAGCGCATAGGCCGCCGCAACGCCGGCGGCGATGGCGATGCCGCCCGTGCGCGGCACCGGCTGCGCGTGCAGCGAGCGCTCGTTGGGCCGGTCGAGCGCGATGCGCCGGCCCGCGGCCGTCAGGAGCAGGCGCGCGACCAGCAATGCGACGAAGAACGCGGCCACCGGCGCCAGCGCAAGCATGGCGCGCATTCTAGCCGCCCTGCGCGCGATACCACTGCGCGGTGCGGCGCAGGCCTTCCTCGAAGCTGAACGGCGGCCGCCAATTGAGCTCGCGGCGGATGGCACTGTCGTCCGCTTCCTGCGATTGCACGAGCCGCGACAGGCCCGGCACCAGGCCAAGCAGCGCGGGCGGAAACGGAAACAGCCGCGGGGATTGGCCGAGCGCGCGCCCGATGGCACGGCAAAGTTCGGGCGTGGAGACGGATGCGCCGTCGCTCACGGCGTAGGTCCTTCCCTGCGCCGGGCCTTCAACACAGCGAAGGATCGCGTCCACGAGGTTGCCGACGTAGACCAGGCTGCGGTGGTTCCGGATGCTCGCCAAAGGCAACGGCCAGCCGCGATCGATGGCGCGCATCAACGCGAGGAAATTCGCCTTCACGCGCGGGCCGTAGACCAGCGGCGGGCGCAGGATCACCGCGTCGAGGCCTTCGAGCTGCAAGAGCGCCTGCTCCGCGATGGATTTGGCGCGGCCGTAGGCGTGTTCCGGCTGCGCGGCGTTGATCGAGCTGAGGTAGACGAAACGGCGCGCGCCCGCGGCAAGAGCAGCCTGCGCCTGCGTTATCGTGCCTTCGACGTTGACGCGGTGCAGGTCCGCCGGGCTTGCCGACCTATGCGCGATGTTCGCGAGGTGCACGACCGCGCCGCAGCCTTCGACGGAGGCGCGCAGCTCGTGCCCGGCGGCGGTGAGCGCCGGGCAGAGGTGGCTGCCGATGAAGCCGGAGGCGCCGGTGACGTAAACGCGCATCGGGGCCGATACTACCCCACGGTGAAACGGCTCCAGCCTTGCAAATTAAAAGCGCCGGTTCTGATTTGCAAGGCTGGGCCGGGTACGCCGGGGCGAGCTCGTCAGCCCCGGCGCTGGAGCACGGCGCGGTAGATCTCCAGGGTTGCGCGCGCCATCGCTTCGACGGTAAAAACGCTGAAGGCGCGCGCGCGCCCCCGTTCGCCAAGCTTCGCGCGTAGGGCGGGGTCCTGCATCAGACGCCGCAGCGCGCCGGCTAGCGCCGCCGGATTGGCAGGCGGGACCACCAGTCCCGTCACCTCGTCCTGGTTCACCCAAGTCACGCCGTTGTGCAACTCGCAACACACCACCGGCCTGCCGCTCGCCATGGCCTCGATCTGCACGATGCCGAAACCCTCCGCGGGCTCCACGGATGGTAGGCAGAAGGCGTCGCAAGCGTGGTACCACGCGGGCAGCTCGGCCTCCGGAATGCGCCCCACGAAATGGACACGATCGGCGACGCCAGCCTGTTGCGCCACTTGCGCCAGCTGCTCCGTCAGCGCCCCTTGCCCACCGAGCGCAATTGCGCCTCCCGGCACCTCGCGCAAGGCCCGGATCAGGAACTCGAAGCCCTTGTAGTAGACGTGCCGGCCGAGCGCGAAGACCAGAAAGCTTTCCTTGAACCTGCGGCGCAGCTCGTCGGCCAGCGCCGGTCGCTCGCGAAACCGCGATAGGTCGAAGCCGTAGGGCACGACGTGGAGCCGTGCGCGGTCGCGCACCGCCGACAGTTGTTCGGAGGAGCTGATATGCGCGGGCGTCGCGGCGATGATGGCGTCGGCCGAGCGCAGCAGCCGGTCGAGGAACGGACGGTAGAGCGCGAGCAACTTTTGCTGGCGGACGATGTCGCTATGCCAGGAGATGACGCGCTTCGCGCTCCGCGGCAGGAGCGCGGTCGAAAGGTGCGCCATCGGGTCGGCGGGAAATTGCAGGTGAACCAGGTCGAAGGGCGCGCGGCGGTGTCGCGACAGAGCATGCCAGGGCATCGTCGGGCACACCGGCGTGCCGGTGAGGCTGGCCCACGGGCGCGTGTAGACCGTCTCGCCCACCACTTCGAGGTCGGGCGCGCCACCGCGGGCCGCGACGATGTTGGTGTAGTGCACTTCGTTCCTCAGTCCGCGCACCAGCTCGAACACGTAGCGCTCCAGGCCGCCGAAGTTGTCGTCGGCGTAGCGGCCGAAGGTGAGCACCCGAATCATGTCAGAGCGTCATGTCGGAGCGGGCGCCCCGCCGCAGGGTGATCTGCATTTATCGCGGTTTCATCTCATTCGTCCCGAAGGTAGCGAACGCACGCTTGTATACGGCCAGCGTCTGCTCCGCGCAGGAGCGCCAGGTGAAGCGCGCTGCTTGCGCAATACCTAAATCGATGCGGCACCGCACTTCCTGCTCATCTTCGATCAACCGCAACATCGCATCCCGCAGTGCCTCGCAATCACGGGGATCCACCATGATACCCGCCTCTCCCGCAACTTCCGGCAGCGAGGCTTGGTTCGAGGCAATCACCGGGATACCGCTCGCCATCGCTTCCAGAACCGGCAAACCGAAGCCCTCGTAGAGCGACGGGTAGACGAGCATACGGGCCCCTGAGTAAAGCATCGGCAGAACCTCCGCCGAAACGTATCCCAACCAGCGCACTTCGCCTCGATCCTCGTACTTCCTGATACGGGTTTGAAGCTCCTCGGCCAGCCAGCCTTTCATTCCGGCGATAACCAGCGGGGTGGATTTCCTGATTGCCTCGGGCAATCCCGCATAGGCGTCGATCGCCTGAAGCAGATTTTTGCGTGGCTCGAGCGTGCCGACGGCCAAAATATACCTCTTCGCACTCAAGCCCAAACGCGCGAGCACGGGGCCCAGGTCCTCGGCAGAGCGCGGCGCAAAGTTTTTCCCGACCCCCAGATGAATCGCGTGCACCTTGGCGGGATCGACGCCAAAATAGCTCACAACCTCGTCTTTTATAAACCGCGAATCGACAATGATTTGTGATGCCGTTTCCATGGACCGCGGAAGAAATTTGTTCATGGCCCTGACTCGATCCGCCGGGTGCATTTCTGGATAACGGACATGCGACAGATCGTGCACCGTAATCACGATGGGGCCATCGAAACGAAAAGCCAGATAATTGGGTTCGTGATACAGGTCGGGACGATATTTCACCACCCCCTTCCGAAATCTCCATTGCTGAACTAAACGGCTGACCTCGTACGGACGCGGTACGAGCTTCTTTACCAACCGCTTGAGAGGGGAAAGCGCCGGTAAGGAAACCTCACGCAGGATCCGCGACCACCCTAGGTAGTAAAAAAACTGGGCTTCCACCTGTCCGCTCTCAAGCAGGGCCTCCGCAAGATTGCGCGTATAGGCGGCGATCCCGGTTCCCGGGGACAGCAAGGATGTCGCATTCATCGCCAGCTTGATCCTGGTCATGCGTTCCCGGAGCGCGTAAAAATTCTTGCTGCATGGTTACGCAGAAGATGCGCATAGGTGACACCGTTCGGCATGCGCGCCAGGCATTCGATGGCGAATAGCGTCAATCTCCCGTAGCCGTAGTCCGGCAGCGCGCGCCGGATTTCCTGCCATTCCGGGTTTTCTTGAGTGACCGAACACAGCCATACCCAGGTCACCCAATGATGTTCGCGGTTGAGCACCTCCTTGAAGCTCCTCCTGAGCCGCGCATTGCCCGGAAAGAGCGCTTGCGCGATGAGATGAAACCCGCGCAGATCGATCAAATGGCGCCTGGCGACCCCAAGGCTGAGGAAACTGTCGTTGTCTCCGCGGCACAACACCAGCGGCACGGCGAGGTACTTCATTTTCCCCTCGATGGCGCGCATCGCGAACAAGCGGTGGACATGCGCATAATTGGTTCCCATCGAGGCAGGATCGGGCGCGATCCTGCTCCAGCTTTCGCGCCTTACAATAATTGTGCTCATGTAGCTGAAGAGCGCGCCAATGGAACCGGCTCGACCGAAGTACTGCCACAGCGCCGCATCATCGCCAAGATCGATATCGAAGTCGCCGAACTCACCGGCGAGCCATGATTGCGGGCGCTGCCGCTTCAAGTCCTTGTCGCATAGAAGACGGTTACACAGATAGACGTCGCGCGCGGTCTCGATGTCGCAATAGATACGCTGCAATGCGCCGTCGGCCAGGGCATCGTCTGCCGAAAGCAGCCAGCAATACTCGCCCTGCGCGAGTGCGATGGAGCGCGCCATATCCGCGTCGATCCCCCCCTTGAATGCCTGGAGGTGGTAGCGGATATAAGGGCATTCGGCCTGATAGCGGGCAACGACGTCGCGGGTATCGTCCGTCGAACCGCCATCCAGAATGACGATCTCGGTCCCGGGAAGATGCTGCTTGCGGACGCTTTGTATCGCCTGCCCGATGAACTGGCCGAAGTTGTAAGTGGGGATGCAAATGGATAGCCGGGTTGCTGTCATGGGTGTTAGGTGGCGGCGCGCATACTTTGATAGACAGCCCCGTGAGCCTCGGCAATCTTCTTCCATGCCTCAGCCACCTCATGGTGCCTGCCGGGAATACGGCGTCCCGCATGCTCGTGCAGGGCTGCGCGCATGCCAAGAACATCATTCGGGGCGCAAAAACAGGTGTTGGTCTCGGCATCGTAGCCACTGCGCTCTGTCGAAGTCACGATGATCAACGTCCCGAGCGCCTGCGCTGCGGCCACTGACGTGTTCCATTGCCCCATGCCTTCACGAAAGGGAAACACGATAGCGTCTGCGCTCGCCAGCAGCGCCGCAGCCTCCGCGTCGGAGAGATACCCCACCAGCGTGGCGGCTCCGCGCCACGGCGGCGATGCAACAAGAGCCGCAATGCTTTGGTGGTAAGGATTCAAGGAGTCGAGGTGGCCCGTGATCACGAGCCGGTCGCGCCCAGGATCGGCAACTTGGAACATCTGCTCCACGCCCTTGTGCGGATACATGAACCCGAAGTAAACAACAAGATTCTTTCCTGCAGGCGCATAGCGTGCCTTGGTCGACTTGCGATCAGAATCGCTCAGCTTGAGTAGTGGGAGTGGGGGCGCATTGGGAATGAACTGCGGGCGGGCCCGGCCGAGCAACCGCAGGAATCGTGGGGGCAGGCTGGACTCATACTTGGGTCGGACTACGATGACGCGGACCGCAGCCAACGCGATGACCGTACGCAACCAGCCCTGGTGAGGCAGAAACTCGTGCCAGGTTTGCACAGTTGGAATACGCAACATCCTGAGCATTGCCGGCAGCACCCAGGGTGCCAGTTGATCGCCGTAAGCCTGGGTAGGGTACTGGACGTGAACAAGGTCCGGACGCCAAGCCCGTATGGCCCACGCCACACGCGCCACGTCGCGCCAACTCCAATTGCATGAAATCGTCAGCGTCTCAACCGCAGAGATCGGCTGAGGGTTTTCCGTACCGGCGCTGGTCAACACGCCCAACGTAAATCCGCCGAGCCGCGCAAGAGCGGCGGACAAAGCGGCGGTATAAGAACCAACACCGCATCGCATCGGAGGAAACGACCCAGAGACAAGCAGTACGCGCATACTAGCCTGCCGATTCGCGGCCGGCGCGCCGTCGGAATCTTAGTGTGCTCGTCACGCTTTCTTCCGCAGCGCCATCCAAGCAAAGGAATACGCTTTGCCCGCGCATGATATCGGCTTCGCCGCCGCATCAAAACCTAGCGCACCGACCGGCTCGAGCCCATGGGCGCTTGCTCCGTTGACCAGCACCGCGATGTCATCACGCGAGAAAATTCGCCAGTCCATCCCGAACATCGTTATCCCGTCGGTCGAGACTTTCTCCGGCCAGTAGTCGAACGAGGCGACAAAGAAGCCGCCGGGCTTGAGCAGCCGTGCAACCTCCGCGAATAGACGCGCGCCGTCGAACCCATGCTCGATAACCGAGATAGCGGTGACCGCGTCGAACTGCGCGTCACGGAAGGGGGTCTGCATGAAGTTCGCCACCCTGAAATCGATCGATTCCGAGAACGGCATGTTCGGCAACCGGGAATCGAGATCGACACCCGCCAGATGCCGAAATCCAAGCTTATGTAGTATGGAAAGAATTTCCGAGGCGTATGCACCGATATCCAGAATAGAGGCGTTCCGGTCGAGGCGCACCTCGAGAAATTCGATCGTTTTCAGCACATCCCAACTCTTGATGTGATCACCGACAATCGGGTCACGATTCAGTCCGAATCTTGCCAGGGCTTTCTGCCAACCGCCCGCAAGGCTCGACAGCTGGCGCTGATCCAACACCTGTCTCGCAGTCTGTACTTCTTCCATCGATTGCAACACTAACAGCGTCATAAACGGGCCCTCAAGCGCTCGTTATTCATGGGCACGTCCATCCTGACGGCGGGCCCGGTTCCGGAAAATACCGGCCCGTGACGAGACTTCCCTGACAAATTCGAGCCCGGCAGCTCGCACGTCGCGACAGGCGGCCGCGGCCAATGTCACGCAGACAACAAGCGTGAAAGCAAGCCCCGCAAGCAGCGGCAGTGGCCCCCAATTCATACTGAACGTGAGACGAGCAACCGCGAGAACGCTCAACGCAACCAGCAGAGGCGCCAGGGTGTCCCGCAACC
>JANMSV010000143.1:0-8439 GCA_031389685.1 Betaproteobacteria bacterium | reverse complement strand
AACAGGAGCTTCCTCAACACCCAGATCTTCTGCAGCAGTTCCTTGGGGATCAGCAGCTCCTCGCGGCGCGTGCCGGAGCGGTTGACGTTGATCGCCGGGAAGATGCGCTTCTCGTGCATGCGCCGGTCGAGATGGATTTCCATGTTGCCGGTGCCCTTGAATTCCTCGTAGATCACGTCGTCCATGCGGCTGCCGGTGTCGATCAGCGCGGTGGCGATGATGGTGAGCGAGCCGCCTTCCTCGACGTGGCGCGCCGCGCCGAAGAAGCGCTTGGGTTTTTGCAGCGCGTTGGCGTCCACGCCGCCGGTGAGCACCTTGCCCGAGGCCGGCACCACGGTGTTGTAGGCGCGCGCCAGGCGCGTGATCGAGTCGAGCAGGATCACCACGTCCTTCTTGTGCTCGACCAGGCGCTTGGCCTTCTCGATCACCATCTCGGCGACCTGCACGTGGCGCGAGGCCGGCTCGTCGAAGGTGGAGGCGACCACTTCGCCGCGCACCGAGCGGCTCATCTCGGTGACTTCCTCCGGGCGCTCGTCGATCAGCAGCACGATCAGCGAAACCTCGGGATGGTTGGCGATGATGGCGTGCGCGATGTGCTGCAGCATCACCGTCTTGCCCGCCTTGGGCGGGCTGACGATCAGGCCGCGCTGGCCCTTGCCGATCGGCGCGACGATGTCGATCACGCGCCCGGTGATGTTCTCCTCGGCCTTGATCTCCCGCTCCAGCTTGAACGCCTCGTCCGGATGCAGGGGCGTGAGGTTCTCGAACAGGATCTTGTTCTTGGCCGCCTCGGGCGCCTCGCCGTTGACCTTGTCGACCTTGACCAGCGCGAAGTAGCGCTCGCCGTCCTTGGGCGTGCGGATCTCGCCCTCGATCGTGTCGCCGGTGTGCAGGTTGAAGCGGCGGATCTGCGAGGGGCTGACGTAGATGTCGTCCGTGCTCGCGAGGTACGAGGTCTCGGGCGAGCGCAGGAAGCCGAAGCCGTCGGGCAGCACTTCCAGCGTGCCGTCGCCGAAAATCGACTCCCCCTTCTTCGCCTGGTTTTTCAGCAGCGCGAAGATCAGGTCCTGCTTGCGCATGCGGCTCGCGTTGTCGATCTGGTTCTCGACCGCGGTTTCCACCAACTGCGTGACGTGCTGGCTCTTGAGTTCTGAGAGGTGCATGGGCCGATCGAAATGAAGCTTCGGGACCTGCTGACTTCTTTAGGGGAAGTGCGCCTGACCCGGCGCAGGGATGTTGCTACTACTCGCTATTGCTGCTGCTTTTGCTGCGCCGCCCCGGTTCTTGCCGGGGCGGATTTGCCGGGCAGACTAAGGCGTTTAGATATTGCTGTCAAGAAACGCGGTGAGCTGGGACTTGGACAGCGCGCCCACGCGCGTGGCTTCGAGGTTGCCGTTCTTGAACAGCATCAGGGTCGGGATGCCGCGGATGCCGAACTTGGCCGGCACCTGCTGGTTCTCGTCGACGTTGAGCTTGGCGATCTTCAGGCGCCCGTCGTATTCCTGCGCCACCTGGTCGAGGATCGGGGCGATCGACTTGCAGGGGCCGCACCACTCGGCCCAGTAGTCCACCAGGACCGGCACCTCGGATTTGAGGACCTCGGGCTCGAAACTGTCGTCCGTCACATGCTGAATATGCATACTGCCGCTCATAGCTCCTCGGGGATCTTGCGGGGGAGGCCGTATTATGGGGGCCGCGGGGCCGGAACCCAAGGAGATGTGCTAAACTACTGACTCCATTAACCTTTTTGCCTTCGCAGGCTTTCCCGCCCGATGACTTACGTGGTTACCGAGAGCTGCATCAAGTGCAAGTACACGGACTGCGTGGATGTGTGCCCGGTCGATTGTTTCCGGGAGGGGCCGAACATGCTGGTGATCGACCCCGACGAGTGCATCGACTGCACCCTGTGCGTGCCCGAATGCCCGGTGGAGGCGATCTTCGCCGAGGACGACGTGCCCGACGCCCAGCAGGAGTGGATCGCCCGCAACAAGGAGCTCGCCGCGCTCTGGAAGCCGATCATCGAGCGCAAGCCCGCCCCCGCCGACGCGGACGAATGGGCGAAAGTGAAGGAAAAAAAGCACCTGCTGGAGAAATAAGAGTTCAGTGCCCGTACAAGCCGGCCTTCGCCTTGCCGCGAAACACGCGGTAGGCGAACACCGTGTAGCCGACCAGGAACGGCAGCACCACGATCACGCCGGCGAGCATCACCTTCAGCGCCGAGGGATGCGCCGCCGCTTCCCAGATGGTGAGCCAGCCAAGCGCCACGTAGGGGAACACGCTGTAGGCGAGCCCGGCGAAGGCGAGGACGTAGATCGCGATCGCGCCGGCGAAGGGTTTCCAGTCCGATTTCCCGAGCCAGAACCAGATCCACAGCCAGGCCGCGAGCGTGGCGAGCGGCAGCAGCATCAGCCACAGCGTGCGCGGGAAATCGAACCAGCGCGCGTACACCAGCTGGCTCGCGAGCGGCGTGGCGAGGGACACCAGAGCGACGCCGAGCGCCACCCACAGCAGTCCCCACTTCGTCCAGGCGCGCGCTTTTCTCTGCAGCTCGCCCTCGGTGCGCAGGATCAGCCAGGTGGCGCCCAGCAGCACGTAGCCGCCGCACAGCGCCGCGCCCACCAGCATGGAAAAGAACATGTAGCCCAGGCCCGGCTGGAACGCGGTGAGGTAGCGCCCGAGCATGTAGCCCTGGGCGAACGAGGCAAGGAAGGAGCCGAACCAGAACAGCCAGTTCCACAGCTCGGCGTGCCAGCCCAGCGCCTTCACGCGCAGCTCGAACGCCACGCCGCGCAGCATCAGGCCGGTAAGCATCGCCGCCACCGGCAGGTAGAGCGCGCCCAGGATGTAGCCGTGCGCGGCGGGGAAGGCGATCAGCAGGATCCCCACGCCGAGCACCAGCCAGGTTTCGTTGGCGTCCCAGAACGGGCCGATCGAGGCCACCATCACGTCCTGCTCTCCAGTGGTGGCCGCCGGCATCAGCATGCCCACGCCAAGGTCGTAACCGTCCAGCACCACGTAGGCGAGGATCGCCGCGCCCATGAGGATGGCGAAGATCAGCGGCAGGTCGAGCGTCATGGCTGTGCTCCTTCGCGTGCGAGGTGCGTGAGCACCACCACATAGGCGACCAGCATCACGCCGTAGACCAGCAGGTAGCCGGCGAAGCTCGCGCCCAGCGCCGCCTCGGGCACGCGCCCCACGGCGTCCACGGTGCGCAGGATCCCGGTCACCAGCCAGGGCTGGCGCCCGATCTCGGTCACCAGCCAGCCGGATAGCGTCGCCACCCAGCCCGAGAAGGTCATGCCCGCGAAGGCCCACAGGAGCCATGGCGGCGCGCGCTTGCGCAGGATCCAGCTTCCGGCCCAGGCGAGCGCCAGCATCAGCACGCCTACGCCGACCATCAAGCGGAAAGCGAAGAACACCGGCGCCACCGGCGGGTGGTCGGGGGCGAAGGCGTCCAGGCCTTTCAATTCCGCGTCGAAATCGTGCCGCAGGATGTAGCTCGCGAGCTTCGGCACTTCGATGGCGTAGTCGTTGCGCTTGAGTTCTTCATTCGGGATGGCGAACAGGACCAGCGGCACGCCCTTTTCCGTTTTCCAGAGCGCCTCGATGGCGGCGATCTTCGCCGGCTGGTGCTCGAGCGTATTCAGGCCGTGCAGGTCGCCCACCAACACCTGCAGCGGCGCGAGCACCGCCGCCACCAGCGCGCCCGTGCGCAGCGTCTTCAAGGCGCCCGGATCCCGCGGCGCCTTCAGCAGCCGCCAGGCCGAGAGCCCGGCGACCAGGAACGAGGCCGTGAGCCCGGAGGCGAGCATCATGTGCGTGAAGCGGTAGGCAAACGAGGGATTGAAGATCACCTGCGCCCAGTCCCCCGCGATCAGCACGTCGCCGTCCATCACGTGGCCCTGCGGCGTGTGCATCCAGGAGTTCAGCGCCAGGATCCAGAACGCGGAGAGCGTGGTGCCCGCCGCCACCATCACCGAGGAGAGGATGTGCACGCGCGAACTGACGCGCTCCATGCCGAACAGCATCACGCCCAGGAACGTCGCCTCGAGGAAGAACGCGGTGAGCACCTCGTAACCGAGGAGCGGCCCGGCAATATTGCCCACTTTGAGCATGTAGCCCGGCCAGTTGGTGCCGAACTGGAAGCTCATGGTGATGCCCGACACCACGCCCATGGCGAAAGTGAGGGCGAAGATCTTCACCCACAGCCGGTAGGTGGCGAGCCACTGCGGGTCCCGGGTGCGTGCATATTTCACACGGAACCCGATCAGGTACCAGGCGAGCGCGATGCTGATGGTGGGAAACAGGATGTGGAACGCGATGTTCAGCCCGAACTGGGCCCGCGCGAGGAGCAGTGCGTCGCCGGCATCCATGGGGCAATTATATGCAGGACCGGGCCGTTTCGCCCTGTGATAGGGCGTATGCTGGGGCGACTTGGAGAGTTCAATGGAGTACTTCTGGTTCGTGGTGATCGGCGTGGTCGTAGGCTTGGTGGTGGGTCAGTTCCTGACCGGCAACAATTTCGGCATTCCGGGTGACATTGCCTTCGCCCTCGGCGGCTCCTTCGCCGGCGGCCTCGGGCTCGCGGCCTCGGGCTTCGGGACCGAGGGCGGCCTGGGCGGGCGGCTGGTGATGGCCGCCATGGGCGCTTTTTTCGCCCTGTTCCTGCGACGCACGTTGAAGGTCGTCTGATCCGCTTGTTCTAAACTTCCGGCGCATGCCCCTTGCGCCGGTCCGCAAAGCCGAACTCCTAGCGCGCCTTGCCGCAGGGCATGCGGCGCGCATCGCCGTCGTCACTCCCAACGCCCGCTTGTCGCGGGAGCTTGCGCGAGAGTTCGATCAGAGACAGATCGAGAAACGTCTTCCGGTCTGGGAAACCGCGGACATCCTGACGCTCGACCAATTCGTCGAGCGGCTCTACGAAGACGCGCTCTACTCCGACATCGCGGCAAAACTCCCGCTCCTGCTTACCGGCGCGCAGTCGCAAGCGCTGTGGGAATCCGCGATCCGCGCGAGCGAGTGGGGCGAGGCGCTGCTTGCGGTGCCGCAGGCGGCGGGGGACTGCGTCCGTGCCTGGGAACTCGCGCACGCCTGGCGCATCGCCGGCGGGCTCGGGAATTTTCCCGGCAACGACGACGCGAGGGCCTTCATCGAGTGGTCGCGCGATTACGCGAAACGCTGCGAGCGCGAGGGCAACACCGATTCGGCACGCCTTGCCGACGTCGTCGCGCCCCTCCTGAAAGAATCCGCGCTGCGCAAGCCGAAACTCCTCGTCGCCTACGCCTTCGACGCGGTGAAGCCGCTGGAAAAGGATTTTCTGGACGCCTGCGCGAAACAGGGCATCGAAGTCCGCAGTTGCTCCCCCGATCGCAGGGAGGGCAAAGCCCACCTTCGCGTTTTTCCCTCCGCGCGCGAGGAACTCGACGCCGCTGCCCAGTGGGCGCGCGCGCGGCTCGAAGCCGGCGCGAAGCGCATCGGCGTCGTGGTGCCCGAACTCGGCCAGCGCCGCCGCGAAGTGGTCCGGGTCTTCGCCCGCACCATGCAGCCGGCGCACAACCTTCCCGGCAACGAACGCAAGCCGCTGCCCTTCAACGTGTCGCTGGGCGCGCCGCTCGCGGACTACCCGCTGGTGCGCGCCGCGCTCTGCCTCCTCGAACTCGCCGCCGGCGAAATTCCTTTCGAGCAGGCCTCCAGACTCATCCGCTCGCCCTTCATCGGCGGCGCGCAAGCGGAGATGGCGCAGCGCGCGCTGCTGGATGCGCAACTGCGCAAGAAGGCGCCGGCGCGCGTGACGCTCGGAAAGCTGGTTGGATTGGTTGACCGGTGTCCTGTTCTTCGCCAGAAACTTGCAGCCGTGTTTGCCGTGCCGAGAACCGAAAGCGGCTCGCCGCACGACTGGGGCCGGCACTTCACGACACTTCTGCATGCCGCAGGCTTTCCGGAGCGCAGCCTCGATTCGGACGAATTCCAGACCCGCGCCAAGTTCAACGAGACGCTCGCCGAGTTCGCCAAGCTCGAGCGCGTGGTGACGCGCATGGCGTTCGGACAAGCGCTGGCCAGTCTAAGGCGATGCTGCGAGGCGCTGTTCCAACCCGAGACCCTCGATGCGCCGATCCAGGTGCTCGGCGTGCTCGAGTCCGCGGGACTCGAGTTCGACTGCCTGTGGGTCAGCGGCCTGACCGATGAGGCGTGGCCTTTGCACGCGAAGCCCAATCCGTTCATCACTCCGCAACTGCAGAAGAAGGCACAGATTCCTGAGGCTTCACCGGAAGCGACACTGGCAAGGGGCAAGAGAATCACCGAAGGCTGGCTGCAAGCGGCGAATGAAGTGGTGGTGTCCTATCCAGCACACGAAGAGGACCGTGATTTGCTTGGCTCTTCCCTGATCTCCGGCGTTTCCCCGCTTTTGGAAACGCCGGAGACAAGGACCTACGCGCGGTACCGGGACCGGATCTTTTCCGCACGGAGAATCGAGCTCGTCGAAGACGGGATTGCGCCCGCGTTGCAGACAAAGACGCCCAAGGGAGGCACGCGAATCCTTTCGGACCAGGCTGCTTGCCCATTCCGTGCCTTTGCCCGCCACCGCTTGGCTGCCGAAGCCCTGGAAGAGCCTGTCGAAGGTTTGGATGCGCGGGCAAGAGGTCTGTTGCTCCACACCTTGATGAAGGAACTGTGGACCGACCTGAAGGGCAGCGCTGGGTTGACTGGGGACGTTGCACCAGCGATCGAGCGAGCGGCGAAGGCCGCGGTAGCCGACGCGAAGCTGGAAGAACCGTTTGCGGGCCTTGAACGCAAGAGGTTGGCCAAGCTGGCGCGCGAATGGCTGGACGTGGAGCGGGAGCGGGCTCCGTTCACTGTCGTCGCGATGGAAGACAAGCGCAAGCTCACTGTTGCGGGCCTGGAGCTCAACGGCCGGATCGACAGAATGGATAGTTTGGAGAGTGGTGGACATGCGGTAGTTGATTACAAGACCGGCAAGCCAACCCCCAACGAGTGGATGGGTGAACGGCCGGAGGATCCCCAGCTTCCGCTGTATGCACTGAATGCCAAGGAGGACATCTCCGCCGTCGCCTTCGCCAAGCTCAAGACCGGCGAGATGCGCTACATGGGTTTTTCCCGCGGGAAAGACGCGATTCCCAAGGTCAAGCAGTCAGAGAACTGGGCGTCGCTGCTCGAAGGCTGGAAGAAGGAGCTCGAAGCGCTGGGTTCCGGCTTCGCCTCGGGCGACGCGCGCGTGGACCCGAAGAAGCTGCTGCAGACCTGCCGCTACTGCGACTTGCAGCCTCTGTGCCGCGTGTACGAACGCGTGAGCGCCCTGGGTGACACCGAGGAAGACGATGCTTGAGATCGCCGACAAGAAGGAGCGCGAACAGGCGCTCGATGTAAGGCGCTCGTTCATCGTGCAGGCGCCGGCGGGATCGGGGAAGACTTCCTTGCTGGTCGACCGCTTCTTGAAGCTGCTCGACACCGTGCAGCAGCCCGAGGAGATTGTCGCCATCACCTTCACCAAGAAGGCGGCGGCGGAGATGCGCAAGCGCGTCACCGAGAAAGTCTCCCCCGAGCTTGCGCCGCGCCTTCGCATCCAGACCATCGATGCGCTTTGCGCCTCGCTTACCTCCCAGATGCCGGTGCTCGCCAAGTTCGGCGCCCTGCCGGGCATCGCGGAGGACGCCTCCGGCCTGTACCGCGAGGCGGCGACGCGCACTCTTCTGGATCTCACGCCGCCGGTGGCGCGGCTGCTCGCGCACCTGGACAACAACGTCGCCGACGCGACCGACCTCCTTGCGCAGATGCTGCAGCGGCGCGACCAGTGGCTGCGCAACACGGGCCGCGCGCCTACGCGCCCCGAGCTCGAGGCGGCGCTGAAGGAAGAGCGCGGGCGGCTGCTGGCGCAGGCCCGCGCGCTGCTTGCGGATGCAAGCCCGGAGCTTGCCGAGGAGCTGCTCACCGACAAGAACACCTGGCGCAAGAAAAGCGACCGGGCGCAATCGCTGTCCGGCAACGAGCCGCTGCGCCTGGCGCTTGCCGCTTTGAAGCTCGCGCCACCGGAGAAGTACTCGGAGACCCAGTGGGAGGCGCTGGAGGCCATCCTCGCGCTGCTGAATCCCGCCGTGGCGCAGCTGATGACCTTGTTCGGCGAGCGGGGCGAAGTGGATTTCACGCAGATCGCGCACGGCGCGCTGTATGCGCTCGGCACGCCCGACGAGCCTACGGACCTGATGCTGTCTTTGGATGTCCGTGTGCAGCACCTTCTGGTGGACGAGTTCCAGGACACTTCAAATTCCCAGTGGGACCTGCTGCGGCTGCTCACCGCCGGCTGGGATCCCACCGACGGGCGCACTTTATTCGTCGTTGGCGATCCGATGCAGTCCATCTACCGGTTTCGGGATGCGCAGGTGGGCCTGTTCCTGCAGGCGCAGCGCAAGGGGTTGGAGAACG
>JANMSV010000131.1:0-20183 GCA_031389685.1 Betaproteobacteria bacterium | reverse complement strand
TGGCAGTCGGTGAAATGCAGGAAGCTTGCGTTGCCGAAACGCGGGACGTCGTACAGCGCGGCAGCGGCCTGCGCGCGTGTGGCGGCGAGCGGCGCGCCGCAGGCGGCGGCCGCCGCCAGGGCGCGCAGGAACTCCCGCCGCCGCACGGCCTTACTCGTTCACCGGCAAAGCCGGATCCAGCGGCGGCGCCGTCAGATCCTGCGTCTGCCGCGGCGTGAGGATGCGATCGTGGCTGGCGCGCGGCATCCTGCGTGGTTCATCCATGCGGCCTCCTCCATTCACTGCCAAGTACCCATCGCACGAGCGCGCATTTCGCCGTTCTCGTGTGGTGCACGCGGCGCCTTGAATGAGCGTACGCGCATACTATCAATCCCGCGGCGCAGCACGCCGCGCACACCATAATTCCCGCGTGCCCTGCCCCCTCGTTCCCGCGCGCCTCGCCTTTGCCCCCGACGGCACGCCGTGGTCGCGCGACTTCGAGGATGTCTACCATAGCGCCGAGGGCGGCCCGGCGCAGGTGCAGCATGTATTCCTCGCCGGCAACGGGCTGCCCGCACGCTGGGCGGATGCGCGCCGCTACACCATCCTGGAGACGGGATTCGGACTCGGCCTGTCGTTCCTGGTCACCTGGCAGGCCTGGCGCGAGGACCCGCGGCGCTGCGCGCGCCTGCATTTCGTCGCCGTGGAGAAGCACCCCTTTTCGGCGCAGGACCTCGCGGTGCTGCACGCGCCGCACGCCGAACTCGCGCCGCTCGCCGAGGAGCTGCGCAGCGCATGGCCGATGCTGGTGCCCGGGATGCACCGGCTGGAATTCGAGGAAGGGCGCGTGATATTGACGCTCGCCTTCGACGACGCGGCGCGCCTGCTGCCGCAACTGCGCCTGGCCGCCGACGCCGTGTACCTGGACGGCTTCGCGCCGGCGAAGAATCCGGACATGTGGTCGCCCGCGCTCCTGAAGTCGGTGGCGCGCCTCGCCGCGCCCGGCGCCACGGCCGCCACCTGGAGCGTGGCGGCGGTGGTGCGCGAAGGCCTGCGCGCGGCGGGCTTCGTCGCCGAGAAGCGCCGCGGCTACGCGCGCAAGAGCGAGATGCTGGTGGCGAACTTCGTGCCGCGGCGTGCGCTGCGCGCCGCGCCGGCGCAACCCGCCGCGCGCAGCGCGGTGGTGGTCGGTGCCGGGCTCGCAGGCGCCGCGATATGCGAGCGGCTCGCCGCGCGCGGCTGGGAGGTCACGCTGGTGGAGCGACATCGCGCACCCGCGCAGGAAGCCTCCGGCAACCACGCCGGCGCCTTTCATCCTGTCATTACGCCCGACGACAGCATTGCCGCGCGTCTTTCTCGTGCGGCCTTCGCCTGGCTGCTCGAGCACTGGCGGCAACTCGACGCCATCGGTGCGGCCCCGGAATGGAAGCGCTGTGGCGTGCTGCAGCTGGCGCGCGACGCCCGCGAGGACGCGGCGCAGCGCGCGGCCATCGCCGCGCTCGCCTATCCGCCCGCGTACGCGCAGGCGCTGGATGCCGCGCAGGCGAGCGCCTGCGCGGGCGTGCCACTCGCTGCAGGCGGGCTATGGTTTCCCGAAGCCGGCTGGATCCGCCCGGCGAGCCTGGCATGCGCGCTCATCGCGCGCTCCCGTGCGAAACTGCTCTACGGTCGCGAGGCGGCCGCACTCGAGCAGGCGGGGGCGCGCTGGCTGGTGCGCGATCGCGAGGGCGAGGCAATCGCCGAGGCGGGCGCGGTGGTGCTTGCCAACGCGGCCGACGCGCTGCGCCTTGCGCCCTCGGCGTATATACGCTTGCGTCACGTGCGCGGGCAATTGACGCACGTCCCGCCGCTCGAGCGGCTGCGCTGCGTCGTGCTGCGCGGCGGCATGGTGCTGCCGCCGATCGACGGCATTTCGGTGACCGGCGCGAGCTTCGACCTGGACGACGTGGACCCGACCCTGCGCACCGACAGCCATGCCGGCAACCTCGAACGCCTGGAGCGCCTGATCCCGGGCGCGGCACGCGGACTGGATCCGGCCAGGCTCGATGGCCGGGTGGGCTTTCGTACGGTGGCGCAGGACCGGCTGCCGCTCATCGGCGCGCTCGAGGGCGCGCCGGGGTTGTATGGCGCCTTTGCCTACGGCTCGCGCGGCCTGATGTGGGCGGGGCTCGGCGCGGAATTGCTCGCAAGCCTCATGGACGCAGAGCCCCTGCCGATGGAGGCGGCGCTCGCCGGTGCGCTCGCGCCAGGACGCTTCTCCCTGCGCGCTAGGCGCCGCGCAGGATCGCCGGGCTCGCGTCTTTGACGTCCCGCAGGCCGCACAGCGCCATGGTGACGTCGAGTTCCTTGTGGATGATTTCGAGCACTTTCGTCACGCCCGCCTCGCCCATCGCACCCAGGCCGTAGGCGAAGGCCTTGCCGATCATCGTGCCCCGCGCGCCAAGCGCCAGGGCGCGCAGCACGTCCTGACCCGAGCAGATGCCGCTGTCGAACCACACTTCGCTGCGCCCGCCGACCGCCTGCACCACTTCGGGCAGCGCGCGGATCGAGGACACGGTGCCGTCCAGCTGGCGCCCGCCGTGGTTGGACACCACGATCGCATCGACGCCCGCCGAGGCGGCGAGCTTCGCGTCCTCGGCGTCGAGGATGCCCTTCAGGATCAGCTTGCCGCCCCACAGATTCCTCACCCACTCGATGTCCTTCCACGACAGCGTCGGGTCGAACTGGCCGGCGATCCACTGCCCCAGCGTGCTCAGGCTGTTCGCGTCGGGAATGCGGCCCTCGAGGTTGCCGAAGCTCTTGCGCCGGCCGGAAAGCACGTTCAACGCCCAGCCGGGCTTGGTCATCACGTCGAGCACGGTGCCCAGAGTGAGCCTGGGCGGCACAGTGAGGCCGTTCTTCAGGTCCATGTGGCGCTGCCCCTGGATCTGCAGGTCGAGAGTGAGCATCAGCGCCGAGCACTTCGCCGCCTTCGCGCGCTCGATGAGCGAGGCGGAGAAGCCGCGGTCGCGCATCACGTACAGCTGGAACCAGAATGGCTTGCTCACCGCCCCCGCCACATCCTCGATCGAGCAGATGGACATGGTGGAGAGCGTGAACGGGATGCCGAAGCTTTGCGCCGCGCGCGCTCCAAGCATCTCGCCGTCGGCCCAGTTGAGGCCGCTGAGCCCGACCGGCGCAATGGCCACCGGCATCGCCACTTCCTGCCCGGCCATCGTGCTGCGCGTGGAACGCTGGTCCACGTCGATCGCCACGCGCTGGCGGAACTGCAGCGCGCCGAGATCGGCGCGGTTGGCGCGCAGCGTGGCTTCGTCGTAGGAGCCGCGGTCGACGTAATCGAACACGGCCTTCGCGACGCGCTTGCGCGCGATCTGGCGCAGGTCCTCGACGTTCGTCACGACGGGCATGGGCAAAATCTTAGCACGGGCGTTTCACATCGTGAGATAGAATCCCGGCTCCATGAGCACGAAGGAAATCGTCAAGGGCCCGGTCCAGGTCATCGACCGCATGATGAAGCTGCTCGACGTGCTCGCCTCGCATCCCGAGCCTCTGGGCCTGAAGCAGGTCGCGCAGTACGCGGACCTGCACCCGTCCACCGCACACCGCATCCTGTCGGCGATGGCCGGCGGCCGCCTGGTGGACCGCATCGATCCAGGCAGTTACCGGCTGGGCATGCGGCTGCTCGACCTGGGCAACTTGGTGCGCTCCAGGATCAGCGTGCGCGAACTCTCGCTACCGGTGATGCGCGAACTGCATGCGCACACCGGGGAGACGGTGAACCTGTCGGTGCGCCACCACGACGAGATCGTCTACGTCGAGCGCACTTCCTCGGGCCGCTCGGCGATGCGCGTGGTGCACGTGATCGGCGCGCGCGCCGCGCTGCACATCACCGCGGCGGGCAAGCTGTTCCTGCTCGAAGACGGCTTCCCGCGGCTGCGCGAGTACGCCAAGCGCACCGGGCTCGCCGCGCACACCAAGAACACCCTGAGCAGCCTGCAGCTCCTGGAGCGCGATCTCGAGCGCACCCAGCGCCAGGGCTGGGCCGTGGACCAGGAAGAAGCCGAACTCGGCGTGCGCTGCGTCGCTGCCGGCGTGCGCGACGATACCGGCCGGTTGATCGCGGCGCTGTCGCTCTCCACGCCCGCCGACCGCATGAAGCCGCAGTGGGGGCCGTTGATCAAGGAGACCGCCGAGCGCATTTCGCGCTCCATCGGCCATCGTCCGCGCGAGGCGCGCATCGGCGCCACGTGACAGGCTAGGCCGCGACCAGGCCGAACAGCGCGAATCGACCTTTCGCGTCCAGCCATACTTTGCGGCCCGTGAATCCCGCCCCGGCGGCGAGGGCGCGGAATTCGGCCACCGAGTACTTGCACGAATTCTCGGTGTGGATGGTTTCGCCGGCCTCGAAGCCGAAGCGATGGCGCCCGATGCGCACCGCCTGCCGCGCCAGCGATACGAGGTGCATTTCGACGCGGCCGCGCGGCGCGTTGTAGAACGCGTAGTGGCCGAAGCGCCGCAGGTCGAAGTCCGCGTCCAGTTCGCGGTTGATCCGGTTCAGCAGGTTCAGGTTGAAGCGCGCGGTGACGCCGCTGGCGTCGTTGTACGCCGCGTGCAGAAGGTTGGCGTCCTTCTTCAGGTCGACGCCGATCAGCATGGCGCCGCCAGCGCCGACCTGGGCGCGGCTCATCGACAGGAAGGCCTGCGCCTCTTCCGGCGTGAGGTTGCCGATGGTGGAGCCGGGGAAATACACCACGCGCCGCCGCCCGGCGCGCGCGCGGAACACCGGCAGGCGCAGCGGCTGCGAGAAATCCCCGACCAGGGCGAAAATGTGCAGCCAGCCAAACTCGCGCGACAGGCGCTGCGCCGCGCCGGCGAGCGCGGCCTCGGAGATGTCGACCGGCACGTACACCGAAGGCCGCAGCGCGCGGATCAGCAGGCGCGTCTTGAGGCTGGCGCCGCTGCCGTACTCGATCAGCTCGCAACCCCGGCCGGCAAAGCGCGCGATAGCCGCAAGGTGCGCGCGCGTCAGCGCCAGCTCGGCGCGCGTCGGGTAGTACTCGGTCAGACGGCAGATGCGCTCGAACAGGCGGCTGCCCTCGGCATCGTAGAAATACTTGGGAGGCAGGGCCTTGTGCGGCTGCGACAGCCCGGCGATCACGTCCTCGCGGAAACTGTCCGCGGGGACCACTGCGCCGTAGAACCGGGTGCGGCCTAGCCTTGCGGCTCGGTCGCGGCGCTGGATTCGAGCCACTTGCGGATGCGCCTGGCGTCACCGATGCGCGAATGCTTGCCAAAGGAATCCAGCAGGATCACGACCAGGTCGCGCGAGGCAACGCGCATTTGCATCACCAGGCAGCGCCCGGCGGCGGCGATGTAGCCGGTCTTGGAGAGCTCGATGTCCCAGCTGCCGGAGCGCACCAGGCTGTTGGTGTTGCTGTAGCCCACCTTGCCGCCACGCGCCCGGACGTGGGCGCTGGGGCGCGTCGAGTACTCGCGGATCAGCGGGTAGCCGTGCGCGGCCATCACCAGCTTGGCGAGGTCGTGCGCGCTGGACACGTTGTCCGGCGAGAGACCGGTCGGGTCGGAAAAGCGCGTGTCGCGCAGCTCGAGCCGGCCGGCTTCGGCGTTCATCGCCCCGACGAAGGCCTCGGTGCCCCCGGGGAAGGTGCGCGCCAGCGCCGCCGCGGCCAGATTGTCGGAGGACATCAGCGCGAGCAGCAGCAGCTCATCGCGCGTCAGCACCGAGCCCGCGCGCAGGCGCGCGCGCACACGCGAGTTGCGCGTCGCGGCGAAATCCTCACGGTTGATGACCACGCGCTCCTCAAGGTCGAGCCCGCGCTCCAGCACCACGACGGCGGTCATCAGCTTGGTGATCGAGGCGATCGGCAGCACGGTCTCGCTGTTCTTCTCGAACAGTGTCTCGCCGCTCTCGGCGTCGAGCACCAGCGCCACCGAGGAGCGCAGCTTCGGCCCGTCGCCAGCGCGCGCGAAGCCCACGCTCACGAACAGCACCGCGGCGAGCGCACCGAAGGCGACGATTTTTTCCAACGAGTGAAGCCTGCGTCCCGATTGCCGCATGTCCCTTGCCGCCCCCTGATGTCCGGCGAGTTTAGCAGGCAAAGTCAGAAATGCAAATGAAAATAAGGGGGTAGGCCAGAAGAACTAGAAAGGATGTGAACTATGACCAGCGGGTGCGTCAGGCGGCCTTGGCGCGCTCCAACACGGCCTGGGCTTCGGCGGCCTGCTGCTGCAGCGCCCACATGCGCGCGTACTCGCCCCCGCCGGCGAGCAGTGCGCCGTGCGTGCCGCGCTCGACGAGGCGGCCGTGGTCGAGCACCAGGATCTGGTCGGCGCCCATCACCGTGGACAGGCGGTGCGCGATCACCAGCGTCGTGCGGCCGCGGGCGATGCGCTCGAGCTCGGCCTGGATCGCCTTTTCGGAGGTGGAATCGAGCGCCGAGGTGGCCTCGTCGAAGATCAGGATCGAGGGATTTTTCAGGATCGCGCGCGCGATCGCCACGCGCTGCTTCTCGCCGCCGGAAAGCTTCAGTCCGCGCTCGCCCACCGTGCCCTGGTACTTCAGCGGCAGGGTCTCGATGACGTCGTGGATGTGCGCCGCGCGCGCCGCTTCGATCACTTCCTCCGGCGCCGCATCCGGCCGGCCGTACTGGATGTTGTAGAGGATGGTGTCGTTGAACAGCACCGTGTCCTGCGGCACGATGCCGATCGCCGCGCGCAGGCTCTTCTGCGTGAACTCGCGGATATCCCTGCCGTTGACCAGGATCGCCCCGCCGCCCACGTCGTAGAAGCGGTACAGGAGCCGCGCGAGCGTCGACTTGCCCGAGCCGGAATGTCCGACCACCGCCACGCGATGGCCAGCCGGAATGGCGAACGACACCTGCTGCAGGATCTGCCGTGCCGGCTCGTAGGAGAAATCCACCGCGCGGAATTCGACCGTCGCCGGCCCGCTCGCCAGTGCCATCGCGCCCGGCCGGTCCTTCACTTCCAGGTTCTCCGACAGCAGCCGGAACATGCGGTCCATGTCGGCGAGCGACTGTTTGATCTCGCGGTACACCATGCCGAGGGCGTTGAGCGGGATGTAGAGCTGGATCAGCAGCGCGTTCACCAGCACCAGGTCGCCGAGGGTGAGCTTTTGCGTCGCCACACCGTCGGCGGCGAGGTACATGAGCGCGGTGACGGCCACCGCAATCACCAGGCTCTGGCCGATGTTGAGCAGACCGAGCGAGGCTTCGCTGACGGTGGCGGCCGACTCGTAGCGCCGCAGGCTCTCGTCGTAGCGCCCGGCCTCGAATTCCTCGTTGCCGAAGTACTTCACCGTCTCGTAATTGAGCAGGCTGTCGACGGCGCGCGTATTGGCCCGCGAATCGAGCTCGTTGGCGCGCCTGCGGATCGCGATGCGCCATTCCGAGACGAAGAAGGTGAAGCCGATGTACGCGGCGACCGCGCCGAAGGTGATGGCGGCGAAGCGCCAGTCGAACTTCGCCAGCAGCACCGCCGCCACCAGAGCGAACTCCAGGATCACCGGGAGGATGGAGAAAATGAGGTACGACAGCAGGGTGGAAATGCCGCGCGTGCCGCGCTCGATGTCGCGCGTCATGCCGCCGGTCTGGCGATCGAGGTGGAAGCGCAGCGACAGGCTGTGCAGGTGGCGGAATACGCCCAGCGCCACGCGCCGGATGGCGCGCTGCGTGACGCGCACGAACAACACGTCCCGCAGCTCGGCGAACAGGGTGGTGGAAAAGCGCAGCAGGCCGTAGGCGGCCAGCAGCGCCGCCGGCACCACCAGCACCGCGAGCGTGGGGTCGAGCCCGTCGACCACTTCCTTCAATACCAGCGGCACCGCGACGTTGGCTAGCTTGGCGCCGATCAGCAGCGCGAGCGCCGCGCCCACGCGCCAGCGGTATTCCCACAGGTAGGGCAGCAGGATGCCCAGCACCCGCCATTCGCTGCCGCGGGAGGACCGCGTCGGGGCCAGGCCGTGCTCGTGGGTCGCCATGGGGAGGCGCGGATTCTAAAGCAGCGCCGCCCCGCCGAGCCCCTTGACGCGCAAGGGGCTCCCTCCCTATCATTCAAACGTTCGTTTGAAAGGATTCCAGCCATGAACCTGCGCGCCATCAAGCCCATGAACGAGACCCAGACGCGCATCCTCGACGCCGCAGAGGAGCAGTTCATGCAGCACGGCTTCGAGGGCGCCTCGATGCGCATGCTGACCGCGAAGGCCGGCGTGAACCTCGCCGCCGTCAACTACCATTTCGGCTCCAAGGACGCGCTGATCGAAGCGGTGTTCCGCCGGCGCCTCGACCCGATGAACGTCGAGCGCATCGCGGAACTTGAGCGTCGCGAGAAGGAAGCCGAAGGCCGGCCGCTGACGGCGGACGCCATTATCCGCGCCTTTATCGGCGCGAGCCTGCGCATGATCGAGGACACGCGCGGTGGCGGGCGCACCTTCACCCGGCTGCTGGGCCGCGCTTACACCGATCCCGCCAAGCCGATCCGGCAGTTGATCGGCCAGATGTACGCCACGGCGATGGAGCGCTTCAAGGCGGCCTTCGTCCGGGCGCTGCCCGAGCTGCCCAAGGACGAACTGGTCTGGCGCATGCATTTCATGTTCGGCACGCTCGCCTACACGCTCGCGGCCACCGACACCGTGCAGCTGATCGCCGGGGCCAAGCCCGAGGACCGTTACGACGCGCGCGTGCTGGAGGACCGCCTCGCCGCGTTCATGAGCGCGGGGCTGCACGCGCCGCTCGCCGGCGCGATCCACGTCAAGAAGGCCGCCTGAGGGGAATCCGCCATGACCGTCTTTGCTGTTTGCACACTCGCCGTTCTCCTCGCGCTCGCCTACTTTCGTGCGCCGATCTTCGTCTGGTCCGCCGCCGTGGGCGTGATGGGCGCCACCTGGGCAACGGTGCTCGGCCTGTCCGCCACCACCAATGCCGTGCTGGCCGTCGCGTTCGCCGCGCTCGCCGCCGTACTCAACCTGCCGGCGCTACGCCGGCGAACGCTCAGCAATCCGCTGCTCGCGATCTACCGGCGCATTCTCCCGGACATGTCGCAAACAGAGAAAGAAGCCATCGACGCCGGCACCGTGTGGTGGGATGGCGACCTGTTCTCCGGCCGTCCCGACTGGGAGCGGCTGCTGCATACGCCCGCGCCGAAGCTCACAGCCGAGGAGCAGACCTTCCTCGACGGGCCGGTGGAAGAAGCCTGCGCCATGGCCAACGACTGGGAGATCACGCACGAGCGCTACGACCTGCCGCCGCAGCTCTGGCAGTTCCTCAAGGACCAGGGCTTCTTCGGCATGATCATCCCGAAGAAATTCGGCGGGCTGGGTTTCTCGGCCCTCGGCCATTCGGCGGTGGTGATGAAACTCTCCTCGCGCTCCAACGCGCTGGCCGTCACGGTGATGGTGCCCAATTCCCTCGGGCCCGCCGAGCTGCTGCTGCACTACGGCACCGAGCAGCAGAAGAACCATTACCTGCCGCGCCTCGCCAAGGGCCAGGAAATCCCCTGCTTCGCGCTCACCAGCCCGGAAGCGGGCTCGGACGCGGCCTCGATCCCGGACTTCGGCGTGGTGTGCAAGGGCAGCTGGCAGGGCAAGGAAACACTCGGCATGCGCCTCACCTGGGACAAGCGCTACATCACGCTCGGGCCGGTCTCCACACTGCTCGGCCTCGCGTTCCGCCTTTACGATCCGGAGCACCTGCTCGGCGGCGAGGAGGACCTCGGCATCACCTGCGCGCTGATCCCGACCAGCACCCAGGGCGTGAACATCGGCCGGCGCCACCTGCCGCTGAACGGCGCGTTCCAGAACGGCCCCAATTCGGGCCAGGACGTGTTCGTGCCGCTGGAGTGGATCATCGGCGGGCGCGAGTACGCCGGCCGGGGCTGGATGATGCTGATGAACAGCCTCGCCGCCGGCCGCTCGATCTCGCTGCCGACCTCCTCGGTGGGCGGCGCCAAGGCGCTGGCCCGCGTCACCGGGGCCTACGCGCGCGTGCGCAGCCAGTTCAGGACGCCGATCGGCAAGCTCGAAGGCGTGGAGGAAGCGCTGGGACGCATCGCCGCCAACGCCTATATGATGGACGCCACGCGCCTGATGACCGCCGGCGCCGTGGACCTGGGCGAGAAACCCTCGGTGATCTCCGCGATCGCCAAGTACCACATGACCGAGCGTGCCCGCAACTGCGTCAACGACGCCATGGACATCCACGGCGGCAAGGGCATCTGCCTCGGGCCCAACAACTGGGTCGGCCGCGGCTACCAGATTCTGCCGGTGGGCATTACGGTGGAAGGCGCCAATATCCTCACGCGCACGCTGATCATCTTCGGCCAGGGCGCGATCCGCTGCCACCCTTACGTGCTGCGCGAAATGCGTGCCGCCAAGGAACTGCAGGGCGAGGAAGCCTCGCTCGAATTCGACGATGCGCTCACTTCGCACATCGGCCACACCCTCTCGAACGGCGTGCGCGCGGTGGTGCACGGCCTGACGCGCTCGATGTTCGCCACCGCGCCGCTCAGCGCGGCGCCCGAGACGCGCCATTACTACCGCCACGTCACGCGCCTGTCGGCGGCCTTCGCCTTCCTCGCCGACGTGTCGATGCTGGCGATGGGCGGCGCGCTGAAGCGCAAGGAAAAGATCTCCGGGCGCCTGGGCGACGTGCTGTCCATGATGTACCTGGTGTCTGCGACCCTGAAGCATTACGAGGACCAGGGGCGCATCAAGGCCGACCTGCCCCTGGTGCGCTGGGCGGTGCGCGACGCGCTCTATTCGGCGCAGCAGGCGATCGACCAGGTGTTGTCCAATTTCCCCATCAAGTCGCTGGCGACGCTGCTGCGCTGGACCCTGTTCCCGCTCGGCATGCCGTTCCGCCCGCCGCTCGACTCGCGCAATCACGAATGCGCCAGCATCGCGCTCGAGCCGGGCGCGGCGCGCGATCGCCTGACCGCCGGCATCTACCTGCCCAAAGGCGAGGCCGACGCCACCGGCGTGCTCGAGACGGCGTTCCTCGCTACGGTGGCCTGCGAGCCGATCGAGAAGAAATTCCGCGCAGCGGTGAAGAGCGGGGCGCTCGCGCTGCGCCCGGGCGCCGATACCGCGCAGCTCGCGCGCGACCAGGGCGTGATCACCCCCGACGAATACGCGCAGTGGCAGAGGAAGGAAGCGCTGCGCAAGCGCGTCATCATGGTGGACGACTTCCCGCAGGATTACGGCCGCGCCGAGATCCTGGAGAAGCTGGGCGACGAGCAACCGGTGCAAGCCAAGGCGGCCTGAGATGAACCCGCATCCCGTTTATGTCGTCGACGGCGCGAGATCACCGTTCCTCAAGTCCAAGAATCGCCCCGGCCCGTTCGCGGCCGGCGACCTTGCGGTGCAAGCCGGCCGCGCGCTGCTCTCGCGGCAGAAGTTTTTGCCGCAGGAGCTCGACGAGGTGATCCTCGGCTGCGCCGCGCCCTCGGTGGACGAGGTGAACATCGGCCGCGTGGCCGCGCTGCGCCTGGGCTGCGGCGAGAAGGTGCCGGGCTGGACCGTGATGCGCAATTGCGCGAGCGGCATGCAGGCGCTCGATTCCGGCGTCAACAACATCCTCGCCGGGCGCTCGCAGCTGGTGCTCGCCGGCGGCGTGGACGCGCTGTCGCGCGCGCCGCTGCTCTACAACGACACCATGGTGAACTGGTTCTCGGACATGGCGGCGGCGAAGTCCGGCGGCCAGCGCATGGCGCTGTTCGCGCGCCTGCCGTTCAAGGCGCTGCTCGCGCCGGTGATCGGCATCATGAAAGGCCTCACCGACCCGATGGTGGGCCTGCTGATGGGCCAGACCGCGGAGAACCTCGCGTACCGCTTCGGCATCACGCGCGAGCAGATGGATGCCTACTCGGTGCGCAGCCACCAGCGCGTGGCGCAGGCGCAGGACGCGGGCCCGCTCCAGCCGGGCGGCGGCGAGATCGAGGCGCTCTACGACACCAGGGGCAACGCCTACGGGCTGGACGACGGCGTGCGGCGCGATGCTTCGATCCAGGGGCTGGCGAAGCTCAAGCCTTTCTTCGACCGCAAGTACGGCAACGTCACGCCCGGCAACAGCTCGCAGATCACCGACGGCGCAGCGTGGTTGATCCTCGCTTCCGAGGATGCGGTGCAACGCCACGGCCTCGCGCCGATCGGGCGCATCGTGGACTCCCAGTGGGCGGGGCTCGACCCGGCGCAGATGGGCCTGGGGCCGGTGCACGCGGCGACGCCGATCCTGCAGCGCCACGGCCTGGGCCTGGAGGACCTCGATTACTGGGAGATCAACGAGGCCTTCGCGGCGCAGGTGCTGGGCTGCCTTGCGGCCTGGCGCGACGAGAAGTACTGCAAGGAGCAACTGGGGCTCGACCGGGCGATGGGCGAACTGAACCAGGACCAGCTCAACGTGGACGGGGGTGCCGTGGCGCTCGGCCACCCGGTAGGCGCTTCGGGTGCCCGGATCGTGCTGCACATGCTCAAGCTCCTCAAGCGCAAGAACGCGAAGCGCGGCATGGCCTCGATCTGCATCGGCGGCGGGCTGGGCGGCGCGATGCTGCTGGAGGCCGCCTGAGCATGGACCGCGCGCCGTCCGACACGCAGCTCAAGCACTGGCGCTGGGAGCAGGACCCCCAGGGCCTCGCCTGGCTCACTTTCGACAAGCGGGGCGAATCCACCAACACGTTCTCGCGCGAGGCGCTGGAGGAACTCGGCGCGGCGCTGGATGCCATCGCGGCGGCGAAGCCCAAGGGCCTGGTCATCCGCTCAGCGAAGGAGAATTTCATCGCCGGTGCGGACATCAACGAGTTCACGCGCTTCGCCGACGCCGAAGAGGCGATCGCCTTCACGCACCTGGGCTGGGAGACGATGCAGAAACTGCGCGACCTGCCCTTTCCCAGCACCGCGCTGGTGAACGGCTTTTGCATGGGCGGCGGGCTGGAACTGGCGCTGGCCTGCACCTACCGCGTGGCGCTCGACGATCCGAAGACGCGCTTCGCCTTCCCCGAGGTGATGCTCGGCATCTGGCCGCTATGGCACGGGCTGCAGTGGCTGCCGAAACTCATCGGCCCGGCAGCGGCGCTCGACCTGCTGCTCACCGGCCGTGCGGTGGACGCGCGCCGCGCGAAGAAGCTGGGCCTCGCCACGGAAACCGTGCCGCTGCGCATCTTCGAAAACACGGCCCGCATGGTGACGCTGGAAGCGCGCGCGCCGCGCAAGCCCGGGCTCCTCGACCGGCTGTTGCTGCAGTTCGGCCGCAGCCTCATCGCCGCACAGGCAAGGAAGCAGGTGGCAAAGCGCGTGCGCCGCGAGCATTACCCGGCGCCCTACGCCATTCTGGATGCCTGGGTAAAGTACGACGGCGACCCGTTCCTTGCCCGGCACGACCCGGCCTGCTCGATGCAGGCGCTGTTCGAGCACCCGACGACGCGCAACCTGATCCGCATTTTCTTCCTGCAGGAACGCATGAAGGGCCTGGCCAAGGGCGTGGATTTCAAGGCGCGGCATGTGCACGTGATCGGCGCGGGCGTGATGGGCGGCGATATCGCCGCGGTATGCGCGATGCGCGGTATTACGGTGACGCTGCAGGACACCGCGCCCGAGCGCATTGCCCCGGCGGTGAAGCGGGCCGCGGAGCTGTTCAACAAGCGCCTCAAGGACCCGCGCCGCGTGCGCGACGCGCTCGACCGGCTGATCCCGGACGTCTCCGGCGCCGGCGCCGCGCGCGCCGACGTGGTGATCGAGGCGATCTTCGAGAACCTGCAGGCCAAGCGCGAGCTGTTCGCGAAAGTGGAAGCCCTCGCCAAGCCCGATGCCGTCCTCGCCACCAACACCTCGAGCCTGAAGCTCGCCGACGTCGCGGCGCAATTCAAGGATCCCGCGCGCCTGGTCGGCATCCACTTCTTCAACCCGGTGCCGCAGTTGCAACTGGTGGAGGTGGTTTCGGGCGCCAATACCAACCCGGAGATGTCGAAGCGGGCCACTGCCTTCGTGCGCCAGATCGACAAGCTGCCGCTGCCGGTGAAGGACTCGCCTGGGTTCCTCGTCAATCGCGTGCTCGGGCCCTACATGCAGAACGCTTTCCGGCTGCTCGATGAAGGCGCCAAGCCCGAGACCATCGATGCGGCGATGGAGGAATTCGGCATGCCGATGGGGCCGATCGAGCTCGCCGACACGGTAGGCCTGGACATCTGCCTCGCCGCCGGCAAGCAGCTCGCCAGGAAGGGCGCGCATGGCGAGCCCGAGGCGCCGCAGGTACTGCTCAACAAGGTGGCGCTCGGCCAGCTGGGCAAGAAGACCGGCCAGGGCATCTACCGCTACAAAAACGGCAAGGCGGTGAAAGGCCAGCCCGACGCCTGGACGCCGGAGCTGGTCGAGTCCCTGATCGAGCCCTACCTCGGCGAGGCGAAGGCGGTGCTGGCCGAAGGCATCGTCGCCGACGCCGAGCTGATCGATGCGGGCCTGATCTTCGGCACCGGCTTCGCGCCGTTCCGCGGCGGCCCGCTGCACTACCTCGACACGCGAAAATAGTGGGCCGCGCATCGCACCAGCCCCCGGGCCTGAAGTTGCCCAAGGGGAAAATCCCCGCGCTGCGCGTGGTGCCGATGCCGGCCGACTCGAACCAAAACGGCGACATCTTCGGCGGCTGGATCATGGCGCAGGTGGACGTCGCCGGCGGCACGGTGGCAGGGCGTGTGGCGCGCGGCCGCGTCGCCACCGTCTCGGTCAACTCCTTCGTCTTCAAGCAGCCGGTGCAGATCGGCGACATCCTGTCGCTGTACGCCGACGTAGTGCGCATCGGCAAAACCTCCATCACGGTCAACGTCGAGGTGTACGCCGAGCGCGGCCGCCCCGCCGCGAAGATCGTCAAGGTGACCGAAGCCGCCCTGACCTACGTGGCCATCGACGCAAAGGGCCGGCCGCGTCGCGTGCGCAAGTGAGCGGCACGGCGGTCGAATTTCCGGCGCGCGACGGCACCCGGCTCGCCGGCACGCTGTACCGCCCGAAAACGCCCAACCGGCGCGCCGTGCTGTTCCAGGCGGCCTCCGGCGTGAAGCAGGACTACTACGGCAAGTTCGCCGCCTACCTTGCGGGGCGCGGGTTCGCCGCCCTCACCTTTGACTACCGCGGCACCGGGCGCTCGCGCGCGCCGGGTTCGCTGCGCGGCGACCGGTCGCGCATGCGCGACTGGGCGGAGAAGGATATCGCCGGGGCGCTCGACCATCTTGCGCGCGCCACGCACGGTGCGCGCCTGATCGGCATCGGCCACAGCTTCGGCGGCCAGGTCTTCGGCATCGTGCCCGGCAACGAACGCTATGTCGCGGCGATAGCGGTGGGCTCGCAGAGCGGTTACTGGGGTCACTGGAGTGGCCCCAGCCGTACCGGAATGTGGTTCCTCACGCATGTGTTGCTGCCCGGAATGTCGCGATTGATGGGCTACTTCCCATCGCGCCTGTTCGGGCAGGGCGAAGACCTGCCCAAGGGCGTGGCCATCGAGTGGGCGAGCTGGTGCCGGCATCCGGGCTACGTCGTCGGCGCGCTGGGGGCGCAGGAAGCGTATGCGCGGTTCACGGCGCCGATCCGCGCCTATGCCATCGCCGACGACAGCTATGCGCCGCCGCGTGCGGTGGAGGCGTTCCTCGAGTTCTACCCGAACGCGGTGCGCAAGCTCGAGCGCGTCGATCCGGCAAAGGTCGGCGGCGGGCCGATCGGACATTTCGGGTTCTTCCGCGAGCGCTTCAAGGACACACTGTGGAAAGACGCCGCAGAGTGGATGGAAGGCCGTTGACGCTCTAGCCCAGCCCCGGAAACAACGCCTTCAGCCCCACCGCCATGGTCTGCACCGCCATGGCCGCAAGCAGCAATCCCAGGATCCGCGTCGCTATGTTCATCCCCGTGGTGCCCATGCGCACCGCGACCTTGTGCGCCGCGCGCAGCGCGAGCCACACCACCCCGCACACGACAGCGATGCACAGCACGATGACGAGCTGGTGCGCGACGCTGCCGCCCTCTGCGGCAATGATGGCGGTGCTGATGGCGCCGGGCCCGGCGAGGAGCGGTATCGCGAGGGGCACCACGCCCTGCAGCTCGCCCTCCTCCAGCTCGGCCGCTTCGGCCTTCGACTGGCGCACGGCCCCAGCCTGCGCGTTGAGCATGGCGAGCGCCATCAAGAGCAGCACGAGGCCACCGCCGACGCGGAACGCAGACAGGCTCGCGCCGATCAGCTCGAGCAGCGCCTCGCCGACGAACGCCGCCGCTGCGAGCACCACGAACACGGTGGCGGCCACGACCCGGGCAAGGCGGCCGCGGTCGGCGTCGCCGCGCGACGCAGCGAAAGTGAGGAAAAACGGGATCGCGAGGAACGGATCGACGACCGCGGTGAGCGTGACGACGAACCTGAGGTAATCGCCCAGGGGAGCGAGCCCCTGCATGCGCTATTTCTTCGCCGCGGCGGTGGCGGCCCGGCGATCCTCGTTCACTTTCGCGAATGCGGGACGCTCTCCCAGCATCTTCAGGTAGGGTTTCATCTGAGGCAGGTCCTCGAGGAAATCGCGCCCGAAGAAGTTCTTGGTCACCAGCGTCACCAGGGGCAGGTGCACAAAAGCGGCGCAGTCGGCAATGGTCAGATCCTTGCCCGCAATGTAGGGCTCGAACCTCGCCACCGCCTTCAGCGCGCGCACGCCCTTGGCAAGATCCTTTTCCACCCGCTGCCGCATCTCGTCCGACACCGGCTTGCCGCCCGCGAGCATCCCGTACATGCGCCGCGCCACGAGCTCCAGGTGCAGCTCGATGAAGATGATGAGCTCGCGCACGCGCGCGCGCCCGACGGGGTCCTTGGGCAGCAGGGGCTTCTGCGGGTAGGCGTCCTCGAGATATTCCAGGATCGCGCTCGACTCACGCACCCGGGTGCCATCCACTTCCAGGTAAGGCACCTTGCCCATCGGGCTCCTGGCCAGGTAATCCCCCTCCTGCGAAGGTTTCACGTTCTCGTCCTCCTCGAACGCGACGCCCTTCTCCAGCAGAGCGATGCGCACCTTGTTGTGATAGTTGCTGATCCGGAATCCGCACAGCTTGATCATCGCTTGTCTCCCTGGTGCTTGGCGTAGAGCTTCTGCATGCCGCCGATCCAGCGGTCGTAGTCCGTGGTCTTTTTGCGCATGTAGTCGAGCACCGTGGGATGCGGAAGGACGAGGAAGCGCTCCTCGGCCATCGCTTTCACGATATCGCCCGCCACCGCCTGCGCGCTGAGCGCGCCGTCCACGCCCGCCGAGCCGCCGTCGCCCTTGTACATGCCGGTGATCACCGCCTGCGGGCACAGGCACGAAACACGCAAGCCGCGGCGCCCGTAAGCGATCGCCAGCCACTCCGCGAACGCCACCGCACCGTGCTTGGTGACGCCGTAGGTCGCCGACTCGACGATGTTGAGCAGTCCGGCGGCCGAGGCCGTGACGAGGAAGTAGCCGCCGCCGCGCGCCACCATCTTCTCCGCCACGGCGCGCGCCGCCCAGACGTGCGCCATGACATGGATCTTCCAATTGCGCTCCCAGTCCGCGTCGCTCGCCTCCAGCCCGCCGCGGCGGATGATGCCGGCGTTGGAGAAGTAGACGTCGATGCGCCCGTGCTTCTCCTCTGCCTGCGACACCAGGCGCTTGATGTCGGCCTCGCGGCTGACGTCGCAGGCCACTGCCAGGCCCTTCACTTCCTCCGCCACCGGCTTCAGGCCGGCCATGTTCAGGTCGGCAAGCACCAGGCCCGCCGCGCCCTCCTTGGCGAAGCGCAGCGCCGCGGCGCGGCCGATGCCGCTCGCCGCGCCAGTAATCACCGCCACTTTGCCCTTCAGATCCATGTCAGTACTTGCGGCCGGCGAGCGCCTCGGCGACCGAGGTCTGCTCGGCGATCTCGAGCTTGGCGACGGCGTTGCGGTGTACTTCGTCCGGGCCGTCGGCAAAGCGCAGCGTCCTCGCGTGCGCATACATGTTGGCAAGGCCGAACTGGTCGGTGACCCCGCCGCCGCCGTGCACCTGCATCGCCCAGTCGATCACCTGGCAGGCCATGTTCGGTGCCAGCACCTTGATCATGGCGATTTCCTTCTGCGCCACCTTGTTGCCCACCGTGTCCATTTTCCAGGCGGCGTGCAGCACCATGAAGCGCGCCGAGTCGATCATGATGCGCGCCTCGGCGATCCGTTCGCGCGTCACGCCCTGCTCGGCCAGCGTGCGCCCGAAGGCGACGCGCTGGGTGGCGCGCTTGCACATCTTTTCGAGGGCGCGCTCGGCCTGGCCGATGAGGCGCATGCAATGGTGGATGCGGCCGGGCCCCAGGCGCCCCTGCGCGATCTCGAAGCCGCGCCCCTCGCCGAGCAGGATGTTGGCGGCCGGCACGCGCACGTTCTTGAAATCGATCTCCATGTGCCCGTGCGGCGCGTCGTCGTAGCCGAAGACGTTCAGGTGGTGCAGAATCTTGATGCCCGGCGTTCCTGCCGCGACCAGGATCATCGACTGCTGGCTGTGGCGCGAAGCCGCATCGGGATTGGTCTTGCCCATCACGATGTACACCTTGCAGCGTGAATCGCCCGCGCCCGATGACCACCACTTGCGTCCATTGATGACGTAGTCGTTGCCGTCGCGCTTGATCTGCATCTGGATGTTGGTCGCGTCCGACGAGGCCACTGCCGGTTCCGTCATCAGGAACGCCGAGCGGATCTCGCCGCGCAGCAGCGGCTCGAGCCACTGCTTTTTCTGCTCTTCGCTGCCGTAGCGCTCGATGGTCTCCATGTTGCCGGTATCGGGCGCCGAGCAGTTGAACACCTCGGGCGACCAGCTGGTGCGCCCCATGATCTCGCACAGGGGCGCGTATTCCAGGTTCGACAGCCCCTCGGGCGCGCGCTTGGAGTGCGGCAGGAACAGGTTCCACAGTCCCGACTTGCGCGCCTTGGGCTTGAGTTCCTCGATGATCGGGACGGGCTCCCAGCGCTTATCGCTCCTGGTATGCGTGTAAAAGGCGGGCTCGTTCGGATAAATGTGCTGGTCCATGAAAGCGATGAGCCTCTTGCGCATCTCCTGCACCCGCGGCGAATATTCGAAGTCCATGTTTCCTCCCCTAGGCTGCTCTGTGCAGAATTTTTTCCACCTGCGCCCACCCCAGCTCGGCCAGCGGCCGCGTGCGCGAGCCGGCTTCGCGCGCGTACTCGCTGGCCGCGGTGCCGTCCACCACGCGCTTGGCGATGCCCTGCGTGATGGCGGCGATGCGGAAGAGGTTATATGCCATGTAGTAGTCCCAGGTCGAGGCATTGATGCCTTTGCGCCCGGTGCGTTTGCAGTAGCGCTCGACGTACTCCCGCTCGCCGGGAATGCCGAGCGCGGCATGGTCCAGGCCGGCGATGCCGCGGAACTTTCCCGGCGCAATGTGCCAGCTCATGCAGTGGTAGGCGAAGTCGGCAAGCGGATGGCCGAGCGTCGAGAGCTCCCAGTCGAGCACCGCGAGGATCCGCGCCTCGGTCGGATGGAAGACCATGTTGTCGAGCCGAAAATCGCCGTGCACCACCGAGGTCTCGTCGCCCGCCGGGATGTTCTGCGGCAGCCATGCCATCAGCTGGTTCATCTGCTCGATGCGCCCGAGCTCAGAGGCCTGGTACTGCTTGCTCCAGCGCGACACCTGGCGCGCCACGTAATCGCCCGGCTTGCCGAAATCCCCCAGACCGACGGCCAGGTAGTCGATCTGGTGCAGTTGCGCGATCACGCGGTTCAGCTCGTCCCAGATCGCGCCGCGTTCCTCGCGCGTCATGCCGGGCAGCGCCTGGTCCCACAACACGCGCCCTTCCACGCAGTCCATGAGGTAGAACGCGGTGCCGATGACCGATTCGTCCTCGCAAAGCACATGGGGCTGCGCCACCGGAAAGCCCGCGCCGTGCAACGCCCGGGTCACCTTGTATTCGCGCTCCACCGCGTGCGCCGAAGGCAGGAGCTTGCCCGGGGGCTTGCGGCGCAGCGCGTAGCGCCGGCCGCCCGCCGTGATGCGGTACGTGGGATTGGACTGCCCGCCCTTGAATTGCTCGACTGTGAGCTCGCCGCGCCAGTCGTCGATCTTGCCGCGCAGGAACTGCGCGAGAGGCGCGACGTCGAAGCGATGCCGTTCCTCGACCGGCTTGACGCCGATGAACTGCTCGAACATGCCGCGGAGCTTA
>JANMSV010000123.1:0-11418 GCA_031389685.1 Betaproteobacteria bacterium | reverse complement strand
CCTTCCAGGGCAGCGGCACGTCGTAGTGCTTGAGCAGGCAGTCGTCCGGCAGGCACCGGATCGGAGTGAAATCACGGTGCGCGATGTAGCCCGGCCGCTTGAAGCGCCGGATGTGGTTCGATACCGCGCACAACGACAGGTACACGCTCACCCGGTTCCAGGGCGACAGGTTCGAGCTCGAGGCGTGCACCAGGCAGCCATGGAACAGGATCATCGAGCCCGCCGGTCCCTTGGGCGCGACGATGCCGCTGCGGCCGACCATGGCGCGAATGGTGTCGTGGTTGATGGTCCACAGCGGATAGCTGGTCGTACTGGTGTCATGGCTCGCATCGAGCACCCCCTGCCTGTGGCTGCCGGGGATGAACATCAGCGGGCCGTTGAACTCGTTCACCTCGTCCAGGAAGATCGCCACGTTCATGGCGCGCGCCGCGGGCATCTGGTCGTCGTTCACCCAGGTGCCGTAGTCCTGATGCCACTGCCACACGTCGCCGTCGAAGGCCTGCTTGCCGTTGATCTTGAACTGGTGCATGTACACGTCCTCGCCGAACAGCGCCTTGATCGGCTCGACCATGCGCGGATGGCGCGCCAGCTTGGCGAACGGAGTACTGTACATGTGCGCGGCGAAATTGGTGCGCACCACGTCGCCGGTCTTCTCGCGCACGTTCTCCGGGCGGCGCTGCGCGTACAGCGCCGGCACCTCGTCGGTCAGGACCTTGATCTCGGCCTGCGAGAACAGGCTGGGAAAGAACAGGTAGCCTTCGCGCTCAAAATGCGCGAGCTGGTCCGGTGTCAATCGCATCGCTCCTCCTTCCGAAAAACAGGGCCGATCCTATTTCTTCGGTTCGACGATCTGGAAGAATACCTCGTCGGACTTGACCATGCCAAGTTCGTAGCGCGCGCGCTCTTCCAGGGCGTCCACGCCCTGCTTCAGGTCCCGCACTTCGGCGTCGAGCGCGACGTTGCGCCGCTCGAGCCGCTCATTCCTGGCGACCTGCGTCTCCAGCTGCCGGTCGACTTCCCACACCCGCAGCCATCCCCCCTTGCCCAGCCACAGCGGGTATTGCACCAGGACGATCAGCGCGGCCAGGAGGCCGGCGAGCGCTTTCATGTCAGCGCAGCCGCGAGTAGACCTCCCGGCCCGGATAGCTGACCGAGTCGCCGAGGTCCTCTTCGATGCGCAACAACTGGTTGTACTTGGCCACCCGGTCCGAGCGCGACAGCGACCCGGTCTTGATCTGCAGCGCGTTGGTGCCCACCGCGATGTCGGCGATCGTCGTGTCCTCGGTCTCGCCCGAGCGGTGCGAGATCACCGTGCCATAGCCGGAACGCTTGGCCAGCTCGATCGCGGCGAAGGTTTCCGTGAGCGTGCCGATCTGGTTGACCTTCACCAGGATCGCATTGGCGACGCCCTGGCGTATGCCCTCGCGCAGCAGCCGCGTACTGGTGACGAACAGATCGTCCCCCACCAGCTGCAGCTTGCGGCCCAGCCGCTCCGTGAGCAGCTTCCATCCTTCCCAATCGTTCTCCGCCATCCCGTCCTCGATGGACACAATGGGGTAGCGCTCGGCGAGCCTGGCGAGGTAGTCCGCGAATCCGGCTGCGTCCAGCTTCAGGCCCTCCGCCTCCAGCAGGTAGCTGCCGTCCTTGAAGAATTCCGAACTCGCGCAATCCAGCGCCAGCACCACGTCCCGGCCCGCGGTGTAACCCGCCTTGTCCACCGCCTGCAGGATGAGTTCGATGGCGGCGGCGTGGTTCGGCAGGTCGGGCGCGAATCCGCCTTCGTCGCCGACCGCGGTCGACATGCCTTTGGCGTCGATCAGTTTCTTCAACGCATGGAACACTTCCGCGCCGCAGCGCAGTGCCTCCCGGAAAGACTGCGCGCCCACCGGCACGATCATCAACTCCTGCATCTCCAGGCTGTTGTTGGCATGCGCGCCGCCGTTGATCACGTTCATCATCGGCACCGGCATCTGCATCGGCCCCGAGCCGCCAAAATATCGGTACAGCGGCAATCCCGCCTCCTCCGCGGCGCCCCGCGCCACGGCCATCGACACCGCCAGCAGCGCGTTGGCGCCGAGCCGGGACTTGTTCTCGCTGCCATCCATTTCAATCAGCGTCTTGTCGATGAAAGCCTGCTCGGAGGCATCCAGCCCCACGATGGCTTCCGAAATCTCCGTATTGACGTGCTCGACGGCTTTGAGCACCCCCTTGCCGCCGTAGCGCCCGGCATCGCCGTCGCGCAGCTCGATCGCCTCCCGGCTGCCGGTGGAAGCCCCCGAAGGCACCGCGGCGCGGCCCATGGAACCCGATTCGAGCAGCACGTCCGCCTCGATGGTGGGATTGCCGCGCGAATCGAGGATTTCGCGCGCGACGACGTCGACGATGGAACTCATGGGGTCTGCATGCCTTCGCTAGTGTTTGAGCTGATTTTCGGCGAAGCCCGACTTCTTCACCAGCCGGTCGAGCTCCGTGAGCGTTTCGAGCAAGGGTTGCATCAGCCCCAGCGGCCAGGCGTTCGGGCCGTCGGACAGGGCCTTTTCAGGATTGGGGTGGGTTTCCATGAACAGGCCCGAGATGCCGCTGGCCACCGCCGCGCGTGCCAGCACCGGTATGAATTCGCGCTGCCCGCCCGAGGAGGTTCCCTGCCCCCCCGGCAGCTGCACGGAGTGCGTGGCATCGAACACCACCGGGCAGCCGGTGGCACGCATGATCGCGAGTGACCGCATGTCGGACACCAGGTTGCCGTAGCCGAAGGAAAAGCCACGCTCGCACACCAGGATGTTGTCCGCGCCACTCGCCTCGCGCGCCTTGTCGACCACGTTCTTCATTTCCTGCGGCGACAGGAACTGGCCTTTCTTGATGTTGACCGGCCTGCCTGCCGAGGCTGCCGCCTGGATGAAATCGGTCTGCCGGCACAGGAACGCAGGGGTCTGCAGCACATCCACCACCGCTGCCACCGGCTCCACCTCGTCCTTGTCATGGACGTCGGTGAGGACCGGAACGCCCACCTGGCGCTTCACCTCGGCAAGGATGGCGAGGCCCTGGTCCAGCCCCAAGCCGCGGAACGACTTGCCGGAACTGCGGTTCGCCTTGTCATAGGACGACTTGAAAATGAAGGCCACGCCCAGGCGGGCGCACATTTCCTTGAGCCGCCCCGCGGTCTCGATCTGCAGCTCGCGCGACTCGATGACGCAGGGCCCGGCGATCAGGAACAGCGGCTTTTCGAGGCCGGCTTCAAACCCGCACAGCTTCACGCCGCAACCACCGACAGGGACCCGCCGGGACCCACGCGCTGCACCTTGGCGCGCCGCTCCAGCGCCGCCTGCACGAACGCCTTGAACAGCGGGTGCCCCGCGCGCGGCGTGGAGGTGAACTCCGGGTGGAACTGCACGCCGAAAAAGAACGGGTGCGCGGGCAGCTCCATCATCTCGGGAAGGTTCTCGCTCGGGGTGCGCGAAGAGATCTTGTAGCCCCTGGCTTCCAGTTGCGGCACGTAGACGTTGTTCACTTCGTAGCGGTGGCGGTGGCGTTCGTTCACCTCCGCCCCGTAGATCCGGTGCGCCAGCGTGCCCGCCTCGACCGGCACCTTCTGCGCGCCCAGGCGCATGGTGCCGCCCAGGTCGGAGGTCTCGCTGCGGCGCTCGATGCGCCCGGTGCGGTCCAGCCACTCGGTGATCAGAGCCACCACCGGGTGCGGGGTGTCCGGGTCGAACTCGGTGCTGTTGGCGCCCGCCAGGCCACAGACGTTGCGCGCGAACTCGATGGTCGCGAGCTGCATGCCCAGGCAGATGCCGAGGTAGGGAATGCCGTTCTCGCGCGCGTAGCGGATGGCGGCGATCTTGCCTTCGCTGCCGCGCTTGCCGAATCCGCCCGGCACCAGGATGGCATCCATTTTTTCCAGCGCCGCCGCGCCGCTGCGCTCGATCTCCTCCGAATCCACGTAATGGATGCGTACGCGGCTGCGCGTGTGGATGCCGGCGTGGATCAGCGCCTCGTTCAGCGACTTGTAGGAGTCCTGCAGGTCCACGTACTTGCCGACGAAGGCGACGTCGGCATCGTGCTCAGGATGCTCCAGCGCGTGCACCAGCCGGACCCAGGCGGACAGGTCTGCGGCCCGCGCCAGGATCTGCAGCTTGTGGCAGACGATCTCGTCGAGCATCTGGTCGTGCAGCATCATCGGGATCTTGTAGATCGAATCCACGTCCCAGGCCGAAATCACCGCCTCTTTCTGCACGTTGCAGAACAGCGCGATCTTGCGCCGCTCGTCGTCGGGCAGCGGCCGGTCGGCGCGGCACAGCAGCACGTCGGCCTGGATGCCGATCTCGCGCAGCTCCCTGACCGAGTGCTGCGTGGGCTTGGTCTTGATCTCGCGCGCGCTGGCGATATAGGGCACCAGCGTGAGGTGCACGTAGCAGACGTTGTTGCGCCCGAGATCCAGGCCCATCTGGCGGTTGGCCTCGAGGAACGGCAGCGACTCGATGTCCCCGACCGTGCCGCCGATCTCGATGATCGCCACCTCGGCATCGCCCGCGCCCTTCTTGATGTAGGCCTTGATTTCGTCGGTGATGTGCGGGATCACCTGCACCGTGCCGCCGAGGTAGTCGCCGCGGCGCTCCTTCTTGATCACCGACTCGTAGATCTGCCCGGTGGTGAAATTGTTGGCGCGGCGCATGTTGGTGCTCTGGAAGCGCTCGTAGTGGCCCAGATCCAGGTCGGTCTCGGCGCCGTCCTCGGTGACGAAGACCTCCCCGTGCTGGAACGGGCTCATGGTGCCCGGGTCCACGTTGATGTACGGGTCCAGCTTGATGTTGGTGACGCGGATACTGCGCGATTCGAGAATCGCGGCGAGGGAGGCGGCGGCGATGCCTTTCCCCAGAGAGGAAACTACACCACCGGTTACAAAAACATACTTAGTCATTTACCCACGGCGTGTAGGGATGAAGGAGTCTACAGGAACTCCCCCGGCCCTACAAATGCCGCCCTTGCGCCGCGTCGCGCAATGCGTCATCGACTCAAGGCAACGCGAAACGCGCAGCCGGTTTTCTCTTTCACCTGCTCCAGGGTAACCCCGGGGTGCAGCTCGGTCAGCACCAGCCCTTTGCCCGGCTCCACTTCGAATACGCACAGATCGGTGACGATCATGTTGACCACCGCGCGGCCAGTGAGCGGCAGGCTGCAGCGCTGCAGGATCTTTGCGCTGCCGTCCTTGGAATTGTGCTCCATCAGCACGATGACGCGCTTCACGCCCGACACCAGGTCCATGGCGCCACCCGGCCCCTTCACCATTTTTCCGGGCACCATGAAATTGGCGAGGTCGCCGTTCTCGGCCACTTCCAGCCCGCCCAGGATGGACAGGTCGATGTGCCCGCCGCGGATCATGGCGAAGGAATCGGCGCTGGAAAAGAAACTGCTGCCGGCGATGGTGGTGATGGTCTGCTTTCCCGCGTTGATGAGATCGGGATCCACCTCGCTGTCCGCCGGGTAGGCACCGATGCCGAGCAGGCCGTTCTCCGACTGCAGGATGACCTTGATGTCCGGCGGGATGAAATTGGCCACCAGGGTCGGGATGCCGATGCCCAGGTTGACGTAGTAGCCGTCGCGCAGCTCTTGCGCCGCGCGCTTCGCCATCAGCTCGCGGATCGGCGAATCCTTCTTCGCCGCCGTCCCGGTGACGGTGCGGAACTCGATGCGCTTCTCGTAGCGCGGCCCCTGGATGATGCGGTCGACGTAGATGCCCGGCGTGTGGATCTGGTCGGGATCCAGCGCGCCGGTCTCGACCAGCTGCTCGACTTCGGCGACGCACACCTTGCCGCAGGTGGCGACCATCGGGTTGAAGTTGCGCGCCGTCTTGCGGTACACGAGGTTGCCGGACTTGTCGCCCTTCCACGCCTTGACGATCGCCAGGTCCGCGCGGATGCCTTCCTCCAGTACGTACTCCTGGCCGTCGAACAGCTTGGTCTCCTTGCCTTCCGCCAGCTTGGTGCCGGCGGCGGTACGCGTATAAAAGCCGGGAATGCCGGCGCCGCCCGCGCGCAGCTTTTCGGCCAGCGTCCCCTGCGGGGTCAGCTCCAAGGCGAGCTCGCCGGCCAGCACCTGGCGCTCGAACTCCTTGTTTTCCCCGACATAGGACGCAATCACCTTCTTCACCTGCCGAGTCTTGAGCAGCAGGCCCATGCCGAAATCGTCCACGCCGGCATTATTGCCGACGATGGTCAGTCCCTTCGTGCCGCTTTCCGCCAGGGCCTGGATGAAATTCTCCGGGATGCCGCACAGGCCGAATCCGCCCGCCGCAATCGTCATGTCGTCGTGCAGCAGCCCCTGCAGCGCGGCCGCGGCGTTCGCATAGACTTTTTTCATCTGCCAATCACCTCCATGGGGTCTTAACGGGGAAGCAGCGCCCGGATCCAGTCGGGCACCCGGATCGGCTGGCCTGCCGGATAGTCCATCCATACCACGACTGCCGTGCCTTCGGCGTAGATCGCCGGCTCGCCCTCGATGCGCATCTCGATGAAGGTCGGGATGCTCGAGCCGCCCGGCTTGCCGGCAAAGGTGCGCACCTCGACCATGCCCGGGTAGACGAGCGGTCGCTTGAAGGTACAGCTGGTGTTGACAATCACCGGGCCCTCGCCCTCCGGGCCCGAGGTCACGCCCAGCGCGTTGAACCAGCTGATGCGCGCCTGTTCCATGTAGCGGAAGTACACGGTGTTGTTGACGTGCCCCATGGCGTCCATGTCACCCCAGCGGATCGGGATTCGTTCGACGTGCACCAGCTTTCTCTCATCGCTCATTGGGCGCCGATTATAATTCCTCGCATGTCGCGCGAATCGATGCAGTACGACGTGGTGATCGTCGGCGGCGGTCCCGCCGGGCTCGCCGCGGCGATCCGCCTCAAGCAGCTCTCCGGCGAACGATCCGTCTGCGTGATCGAGAAAGGCTCGGAAATCGGCGCGCACATCCTCTCCGGCGCGGTGATGGATCCGCGCGCGCTCGCAGAACTGTTGCCGGACTGGAAGGACAAGGGCGCCCCGCTCACGGTGCCGGTGAGCGAGGACCGCTTCCTGTTCCTGAGCGCGGGCGGCTCGCTCAGGACGCCCAACTGGATGCTGCCGGGCTGCTTCAAGAATCATGGCAACTACGTCGTCAGCCTCGGCAATGTCTGCCGCTGGCTCGGCCAGCAGGCCGAGGCGCTGGGCGTGGAGATCTTTGCCGGCTTCGCCGGCGCCGAGGTGCTGTACGACGACCAAGGCGCCGTGCGCGGCGTCGCCACGGGGGACATGGGCGTCGACCGCAAGGGCGAAAAGACCGGCGCGTTCCAGCCCGGCGTGGACCTGTTGGCGAAATACACCTTCTTCGCCGAAGGCTGCCGCGGCCACCTGGGCCTGCAGTTGGAGCGCAAATTCGATCTGCGCGCCGGGGTCGATCCGCAGGTCTACGGCATCGGCCTCAAGGAACTCTGGGAGGTGAAGCCGGATCAGCTCCAGCCGGGCCTCGTCGTGCACACCGCGGGCTGGCCGCTGGACGCGGACACTTACGGCGGCTCATTCCTGTACCACTTCGAAAACAATTTGGTGGCCGTAGGGTTTGTCGTCGGCTTGGGCTATACCAATCCCTACCTCGCGCCTTACGAGGAGTTCCAGCGCTACAAGACGCATGCGGCGATTCGCCCCACGCTCGAAGGCGGCAAGCGCGTCGCCTACGGCGCCCGCGCAATCACCGCGGGCGGGCTGCAATCGCTGCCCAGGCTCGCATTTCCCGGCGGCTGCCTGATCGGCGACGACGCGGGATTCCTAAACGCCTCGCGCATCAAGGGCAGCCATGGGGCGATCAAGTCCGGCATGCTGGCGGCGGATGCTGCGCACGAGGCGCTGCAGGCCGGCCGGGCGGCCGACGAGCTCGCCGCCTATCCGGAAGCGTTCCGCCAATCCTGGCTGTTCGATGAGCTGTACCGGGCGCGCAACTTCAAGCCCTGGATGTCCAAGGGACTTGTTACCGGCACGCTGATGGTCGGCATCGACCAGATCGTGTTCGGCGGCAAGGCCCCCTGGACGCTGCGCCACGCGCACGCCGACCACGAGACGCTGCGCAAGCGCACCGAGGCGCAATCGATCGACTACCCCAAGCCGGACGGCAAGCTCACCTTCGATCGCCTGACCTCGGTGTCGTTCTCCAATACCAACCACGGCGAGGACCAGCCGGTGCACCTCACGCTCAAGGATGCGGGCGTGCCGGTCAGCGTGAACCTTGCCCTGTACGACGCGCCCGAGCAGCGCTATTGTCCTGCCGGCGTGTACGAAATCGTGCGGGACAACGACGTGCCGCGGCTGCAGATCAACGCGCAGAACTGCGTGCATTGCAAGACCTGCGACATCAAGGACCCGACGCAGAATATCGTCTGGGTGGCGCCCGAAGGCGGCGGCGGGCCGAACTATCCGAACATGTGAGGCTGACGTGAAGACCTTTGCCGATTTCTACCCGTTCTACCTTTCGGAACACGCGAACCGCACCTCGCGACGCCTGCACTTCGTCGGCACCTCGCTGGGCCTGATGTTCCTGCTGCACGCCTTCGCCACCCTGAATTTCTGGTGGCTGCTGGCCGGCCTCGTGTGCGGCTATGCCTTCGCCTGGATCGGGCATTTCTTCTTCGAGAAGAACCGCCCCGCCACCTTCACACACCCCTTCTACAGCTTCCTGGGCGACTGGGTGATGTGGAAAGACCACCTCACCGGCAAGATAAAGTTCTAGGCCGCCGCCCGTGCTGACGCACTTCTGGAGCTCCGAGCTCCCCTACGTCATCGTGATCGCGCTGGTGCTGACCAGCCTGCTGCTGCGCGCCCACCCCGCGGAGCGCAGCACCTACCTCAATACCCTGTGGCTGTTCCTGTTTGGCGTCCTCGGGCTCGCCGCCGACATCGGCGCGGCGAAGCTCGGCTTCGACACCGCCGCGCGCGTGCTGGATGTCTTCTTCCGCATCGTCTGGACCATCGCCCTGATCCGCATCGCCGGCTTCGCGCTGTTCCGGCTGGTGCTGCCCAAGCTGGGCAGGCAGTTGCCGCGCATCATCGAGGACCTGACGATCATCGTCGTCTACACCGTCTACGGCCTGACGCAGCTGCGCGTGCTCGGCGTGGACCTCACCGGCATCCTTGCCACCTCCGCCATCATCACCGCGGTCCTCGCCTTCGCCATGCAGGACACGCTGGGCAACGTGCTGGGCGGGCTCGCGATCCAGCTCGACAACTCGGTGCGCGTGGGCGATTGGATCCGCATCGACGACCTGACCGGCCGCGTCACCGACATCCGCTGGCGCTCGACGGCGGTGGAAACGCGCAACTGGGAAACCGTGGTGCTGCCGAACAGCGCGCTGATGAAAGGCAAGTTCGTGATCGTCGGGCGCCGCGAGGGCGCGCCGCTGCAATGGCGCCGCGGCATCCAGTTCATGGTCGATCCGAGCGTGCCGCCGGCGCGGGTGATCGCCATGGTGGACGAGGAGATGCGCGAAATCCTGATCGCCAACGTGGCGCGCGCGCCGGCGCCGAGTTGCATCCTGCTCGGCTTCGAGCACGGCAACCTCCTCTACCGGCTGCGCTTCTTCCTTACCGACCTGCTGGAGGACGAACTCACCGACTCGGCGGTGCGCGTGCACCTGTTTGCCTCGCTGCAGCGCGCCGGCATCCGCCTCGCCGAGGAGCAGCGCACGGTGCATGCCGTCGCCAAGGACGAAGCGCATGCCGAGTCCGTGCGCCAGCGCGAGCTTGCGCGCCGCTTGAACATGCTCAAGCAGGTCGACCTGATGGCGCCGCTGTCAGAAGAGGAGCGCAATTTCGTCGCCGAGCGGCTGCAGTACACGCCGTTCGCGCGCGGCGACATCATCACCAAGCAGGGCAGCGTGGCGCACTGGCTGTACATCATCGCCTTCGGTGAGGCCGAGGTGCGCTTCGAACAGGCGGGGCGGGCGCCGCGCATCATCGGCAGCGTGCGCGCGGGCCAGTTTTTCGGCGAGATGGGGCTGCTGACGGGCGAATCGCGCAACGCGACGGTGATCGCGCGCAGCGACGTCGAGTGCTACCGGCTGGACCGCGCCTCGTTCCAGGGTTTGCTGCTGGCCAGGCCCGAAATTGCCGACGAGGTGAGCCGCGTCATCGCCATGCGCAAGCCCGACCTGGAGAGCGCGCGTGCCGAGGCCGCGAACGCCATGGCCCAGCCCGAGACGCCCGCGCAGCCGGCGCTGCTGGAGCGGATCCAGAAGTTTTTCGGTTTGAAATAGGAAACGCGGGCCGGTGCCTAAGCCGCGAGCATCGACTCTTCGGGCACCGCCATCACGGCGCTCGCCCCTTTCACCACCGTGTCGCGCAATGCCGGGGACTGCACCAGGACCTGGTCGGCGTAAAAGCGCGCGGTAGCAATCTTGGCTGCGTAGAAGGCCTTGTCGCCGGAGCCGAGTTTCTTCTCCGCCGCCAGCGCGGCGCGCGCCATCTGCCAGCCCCCGGCGACAATGCCCATGAGCTTGAGGAACGGCACCGCGCCCGCGAAGGCCGCCATCACGTCCTTGCCCGCGTGAGCGACGATGTAGTCGACGCTCTCGCTCACCGCCTCCGCACCCACCGCCAGCGTCGCGCGGATCGCCTTCACGTCCGGATTCGAAGACTTGGCCAGTTCAGCGTCGAATTCCTTCAGGTGCGCAAGCCAGGCCTTGGCCGTCGCCCCGCCCTCGCGCGCGATCTTGCGCCCGACGAGGTCGTTGGCCTGGATGCCCGTGGTGCCTTCGTAGATGGTGGTGATCCGCGCGTCGCGCAGGTGCTGCGCGGCGCCGGTCTCCTCGATGAAGCCCATGCCGCCGTGCACCTGCACGCCCAGGGAAGCGACCTCGATGCCGGTTTCCGTGCACCAACCTTTCACAACCGGGATCATCAGGTCGACAAAAGCCTGGTTCTGCTCGCGCAACTTCGCCTCAGGATGCCGCGCCGCCACGTCCAGCGCTGCCGCCACCACGTAGGCGAGCGCGCGCATGGCCTCGGTCTGCGATTTCATCAGCATCAGCATGCGGCGCACGTCCGGGTGGCGGATGATCGGCACCGCGCCCCCTCCCGCGAGGTCGCGGCCCTGCACGCGCTCCTTCGCGTACGCCAGCGCGCGCTGGAACGCGCGCTCGGCGATCGCAACGCCCTCCAGCCCCACCGCGAAGCGCGCCGCATTCATCATGATGAACATGTAGGCCAGGCCCTTGTTCTCCTCGCCCACCAGGTACCCCAGCGCATGCTCGAATACCATGACCGCGGTCGGGCTGGCGTGAATGCCGAGCTTGTGCTCGATCGAGGCGCAGCGCGCCTCGTTCCGCTTGCCCAGCGAGCCGTCGGCATTCACCAGGAATTTCGGCACGATGAACAGAGAGATGCCCTTGACGCCCTCGGGCGCGTCGGG
>JANMSV010000095.1:0-5743 GCA_031389685.1 Betaproteobacteria bacterium | reverse complement strand
GCCGAGCCTGACCACCGGCAGGTCCCGCGCATCGATGCGCAGCACCGCCACGTCGGTGGCCGCATCGGCGCCCAGCACCCTGGCGCGGAACTCGCGCCGGTCGGTGAGCTTGACCGTGACTTCGCTCGCGCCCTGCACCACGTGCGCGTTGGTGAGCACCAGACCGTCGGCGCTCACGATGTAGCCCGAGCCCTGTCCCTGCGCCGGCACCTGCGGGGGTTCCCGAGCGGCAGCGCGAGGCCAGGCGCACGAGGCGCTGTACCCATACCGCGTCTTTTCGCTCAGCGGGCAGATCAATTTCTAAGCCTCGGGACGGGTTGGGCGCATTTGGGCATAATGCGCGGCATCCAGTGCCCATCGGGCCAGTCGAGGGAGGCAACAGTGAGAAAAACGGCAATCCTGATCGCAGCGCTCGCCGGCTTGTCGGCCGGATCCCAGGCCCAGGCGGAGGAGTCTGCCGGTTATGTGGGCGCCGGCTTCTCGGGCATCTGGTCGAATGGCGGGTCGCTCTACATCAATACCGTGAACGAGAACGTGACCTCCGGCGGCAAGATCTACGGCGGCTACCAGTGGGGCCCCATGGGCATGGAAATCAGCTACAACCACCTGGGCACCTACGACATCTTGTTCGCCGGTGCGAAGTACGCGCAGATGAAGACCTCCGCCATCGCGCTGGCGTGGGCATGAGGATGTCGGAGGATCTCGAGATCCGCGTGGATTTCGACCACTTCGGCGCGGTGCACCACAAGGTGGAGAACTTAAAGTTCACCGAGCCCTACGACGTGATGTCGGTCAGCCTCAAGATCACCTTCTGAACCGGGCCCGCGCCCGCGAGGGCGTCTCGGCCGGGAGCAAGTTGCTGTTTTGATTGACGGAATATGCCCATGCCTGTATAAAGGCGGGGCAGGATTATCAGGTAGCGAAATAGCTGGTCCGCTCGCGGCGCAAGCGCCGCGCTCATCAGGTAGTTTTTTCCCTTCCTTGACCATTCCGCAGGGCAACCGCCCTCTTTATCAATTTCCAGGGAAGCAGACATGAGCGCAGGCACAGTGAAGTGGTTCAACGATGCAAAAGGTTTCGGTTTCATCACCCCCGACGACGGCGGCAAGGATCTGTTCGTGCATTTCTCGGCGATCCAGGGCGGCGGGTTCAAGACGCTGAAGGAAAACGACAAGGTGCAGTTCGACGTTACCCAGGGCCCCAAAGGCGCCCAGGCCACCAACGTCCGGCCGGCGTGATCGAATCGAGCAGACATCAAGCCCGGTGATTCCGGGCTTTTTTTATTTCCGCGAGGGCCTGGCATGGACAAGCGCAAGCAGTGGCGGGAGCAGGAGCAGCAGGTAGTAGAGCGCTGGAACGCGGCGGAAGCGCGCTACCGGGAAGTGCACGCGGAGTTTCAGCGCCAGGCCGCAGCCGGGGCCAAGGCGGAGAGCGAGGCCCTGAAGCTGGAGATCGACCGGGCGCGCGCCGATATCGAAGCCGTGAGGCGGCAAGTGGCGCGTCTCAAGGTGGAATTCACCTCAGGAAAGAGATACTGATGAACATGCGCAACAATCTGTCACGCGGCCGTGCCGCGCTCTGGACCAAGGACAAGATCGACCTGCTCTCCACGCCCGAAGTGCGCAACCTGCACGCCAACGCGGAGCGGCTGCTGGAAACCGAAATCGCCGCCCTGTGCATCGAGGTGCTGGGCGCCCGCCCGCGCACCGGCGTGACTGCGCCGGCCAAACCGAAGGCCGCGCCGCGCGCCAAGCGCACCAAGGCAAAGCAAGAGGAAGCAGCCTAGGCGCCACGCACCACTGCTCTAGCGCACTATGCGGGCGCTACGTCAGCCCGGAGCAGGCCTCGATCGAGCGCGCCTGGCAGGTGCGCCGCAGCAGCAGCCTCAGTTTCCCGCGGCGCTACAACGTCCAGCCCACCACCGAGGTCCCGCTATTGCTCCTCGACGCCGGGAAACTCGCTCTCGCCGCAGCGCGCTGGGGCCTGATCCCGCACTGGTGGAAGCAGGACAAGCCGCCCACTTTCACCATCAATGCCCGCCTGGACGAAGCGGCGGGCAAGCCGATGTGGCGCGATCCGCTGCGCCGCTCGAGGTGCCTGCTCCCAGCCGAAGGCTGGTACGAGTGGCAGGAAATCGCCGGTGGCAAGCAGCCGCACCACATCCGCAGAACGGACGGCAGACCCTTTTGCTTCGCGGGCCTGATGTCCGTCTGGCAGGATAAGCTCAGCTGCGCGATCCTCACCAAGGCCGCGCAAGGCCCGGTGGCCGAAGTGCACGACCGCATGCCGGTGGTGCTGCCCGATGAAGCGCATGCCGGCTGGCTGGACGCCGAGCTGAAGGACGCGAGCGCCTATGCGCGCGATCATGCCCTGTCGGCGCCGTTCACGCACTACGCAGTGAGCAAGCGCGTCAACAACGCGCGCAACGAGGGACCGGAACTGGTTGAACCGCTAAAGCTGCAGGCTTGAGCGCGACGCGCACCACCCGCGCTACTTCTTCGCCACCTTCAGCTTGCGCGCCGCCATGATCTTCTCGTAGCACTCGGCGCACACCTCGCGCCGGCGCTCGCCGCCGGGCAGCACGCGGAACTGCGCGCGCGGCTTGGAATGCTGGCCGTGCATGCAGAATTTGAATGGGCTCAGATTGGGCATCTTCTGTCCGGCCGCGGCGCGCCGTTATAATCCGCGGCAGCGCGCATGGCCGGAACGGCCACCGTATCACATGTGGCGACTCTACAGCATTCTTACTTTACCAATCCTGACCGCGCTCGCCCTGGCAACCGTGCCCGGCGCGCACGCCTTTGACCTGCAGGGCCACCGCGGCGCGCGCGGCATGGCCCCGGAAAACACGCTGCCAGGCTTTGCCCTTGCGCTCGCCGTGGGCGTCTCCACGCTCGAGCTGGACGCGGGCGTCACGGCCGACGGCGTGGTGGTGATCCACCACGACCGGCGGCTGAATCCCGATGCCGCGCGCGGCCCCGACGGACAGTGGGTCGCCGCGCCCGGGCCGCTGATCCACGGCCTGAGCTACAAGGCGCTGCAGCGCTACGACGTCGGGCGCCTGCGCCCCGGCAGCGAGTACGCGTCGCGCCACCCCGAGCAAACGCCCGTCGACGGCGCGCGCGTCCCGCGCCTCGCCGAGCTGTTCGCGCTGGTGAGGAAATCGGGCAACCAAACCGTGCGTTTCAACATCGAGACCAAGATCTCCTCCGCAGCCCCGGAGGAAACCCTGCCGCCGCGCGAGTTCGCACGCGCGCTGATCGCGGCGATCCGCGCTGCCGGCGTCGCTGCGCGCACCAGCGTGCAGTCTTTCGACTGGCGCACGCTCCAGGTGGTGGAAAATGAGGCGCCCGAGATCGTCACGGTCTATCTCACTGGCCGGCGGCGCGCAAGCTCGCAGCCCAAAGCGGTGCACGCCGCGGGTGGGCGTGTGTGGTCCCCGAGCTACGAGGAACTTGACACCGCCGCCATGGTCGAGGCGCGCGCGCTGCAGCTCAGGGTCATCCCCTGGACCGTGAACGAGCCGGGCTTCATCGAGTTCTACCTGGACCTCGGGGTGGATGGGATGATCAGCGACTATCCCGAGCGCGTGCGCGCCGGGATGGCGCGGCGCGGCCTGCCGCTGCCGCCCTCGACGCCGGTGAAGCCCTAGGCGTGCCGCCGGTTACCGGGGCGCTGCTCGGCGCCAATATCATCGTGTTTGTGCTGCAGCTCGCCGGCGGGCTGCCGCTGGTCGAGCATTTCGCGCTGTGGCCGCCGTCGACCTCGGGGCCGCGCAGCGGGCCGCCGTTCGAGCTGTGGCAGCTGCTCAGCTACAGTTTCCTGCACGGCAGCCTGCTGCACCTCGGGTTTAACATGCTGGCGCTCTACACTTTCGGCCGCGACCTCGAGCGCTTGTTCGGCTCGAAGTGGTACCTGATGTACTACTTCGCCAGTGTGGTCACCGCGGCGCTGTCGCATCTGGTGGTCACCGCGTGGATGGGCGCGGCGCCGTTTCCGACCGTGGGCGCCTCGGGTGGCGTATACGGGCTGCTGCTCGCCTACGGCGTGTATTTCCCGCAGCGCACGGTGATCCTGCTGTTTCCGCCGATCCCGCTGCCGGCACGCGTGTTCGTGGTCCTGTTCGCCGCGCTCGAGCTGTATTTCGGCGTCACGGGTACGGTCTCGGGCGTGGCGCACTTCGCGCACCTCGGCGGCATGCTCGGTGGCTGGCTCATGATCCGCTCGCGCCGCCGCCGACGCCGCAGAGGGTAGTTTATGGTGTATAAGGGGTGGCTATGATCAGAGAACATCCCGCCCGGCAAGCCCGTAGCCGTTTCATGGTCGGCAAGTACGAAATCATCGCCCAGCCCATCCCCGGTTCTGCGCACATGCTGCGCTACACCGTGTTCTTCAAAGGCGCGCGCATCGGCGCCATGGCCAGCGTACCCACAGAGTCCGATTGCCGCTTTCTCGAGAACCCGCCGCCGGTGCCGCCGGTGAAACCGTTCCAGGTGTTCTACCGTCCCGGGCGGCCGAAGAAAGGCTCGCAGCCCCCCAGCCATGCCGACCGTAACCTCGGTACTACGCACGAGGAACTGCCCGCCGGCCTCGCCATCCCGGCGCTGGAGAAATCCGGCGATTAAACAGGGTCCGTCCCTGGTCACGGAAACATTCTGTTTCAATTCGAGCCAAATTCCGGGCGCATGTAAGAGGGGTCCGGCGCTATAAAGTGGGCGGAGGTTGCCCATGAAAAAACTCTTCACCGTCCTGCTTGCCCTGCTGCTCGCCTTGCCGGCGGCCTACGCGCAGGAGCGCAGGACCTACTCCCAGGCCGAGCTGGACCAGATGTTCGCGCCAATCGCGCTCTACCCAGACGCGCTGCTCTCGCAGGTGCTGATGGCCGCCACGTACCCGCTCGACGTCGTGGAGGCCGCGCGCTGGGCGCGCACGCATCCTGGGGTGCAGGGCGACGAAGCGGTGGCCGCGGCGGCGGACAAGGACTGGGACCCGAGCGTGAAGTCGCTCCTCGCCTTCCCCAACCTGCTCGCCCGCATGGACGAAAAGCTCGACTGGACCAAGAGCCTGGGCGACGCCTTCCTCGCCCAGGAAACGCAAGTGATGGACGCCGTGCAGCAGTTGCGCCAGAGGGCGCGCGCCACAGGCCAGCTGGCGCCGGATGAGCGTGTGCGCGTGGTGGAAGACGGCCGCAGCATCGTCATCGAGCCGGCGGATCCGCGCGTGGTGTACGTGCCTTACTACGATCCCTGGGTAGTATACGGCCCGTGGTGGTGGTCGGCCTACCCGCCCGTCGCCTGGGCGCCCTGGCCCGGCTACTACGCCTACCGCCCGGGGTTCTGGTGGGGCATGGGCGTGAGCATCTCTACGGGATTTTTCTTTGGTGGCGTGGATTGGCACCACCGCCACGTGCAAGTGGTCCATGCGAACAACTACTACGTGCGCCCGCAGGGTTACGCGCCGCGGCGCGCACAAAACGTCGGCAAGTGGCAGCACGACGGCTGGCAGCGGCGTGGCCTGGAACGGCGGCCGGTGGAGCGGCGCGGCGAATACCGCGCGCAGCCGATGCCGCCCGCGTTCCGCGCCTCGAACCCGCAGCCACGCGTGCAGGCGCAGCCGGAACGCCGCATCGAGAGCGCACGCCCGCAGCCGCGCATCGAAGCGCCGCGGCCGCAGCCCAGGGTCGAGGCGCAGCGCCCGCAGCCGCAAGTGGAAGCGCCGCGGCCGCAGCCCAGGGGCGAGGCGC
>JANMSV010000059.1:0-15148 GCA_031389685.1 Betaproteobacteria bacterium | reverse complement strand
GCCCGGCGGCGGGCGGAAATCCTGGCCAGGCTGATGGTTTTTCCCGAGCTGGTCGTAGGCGGCGCGCTTTTCGGGGTCGGAGAGGACCGCGTTGGCCTCGTTGACCTCCGTCATGCGCTGGTGGGCATCCGGCTCCTTGGAGACGTCCGGATGGTATTTGCGCGCCAGCTTGCGGTAGGCCTTCTTGATCTCGTCGGCCGGCGCCTCGCGCGCCACGTCTAGCGTCTGGTAGTAGTCCCTGAATTCCAAGCGATCTCCGTTGCCCTGACTGCGAATAAGAGGATATCCGGTTCCGCCAGTTTCACGGCTGCGCGAGAAGGTGCGGCGGCGATCGCCGCCCCACGATTCTCCCTGGTGTGCGGCGCTAAGCCAGCGCCGCGCCGCACTTCGAGCAGAAGCGATCGCCGGCAACCCGCGGCTTGCCGCACTTGCTGCAGAAGTCCCCGCCCGCCTTGGCAGCGACGCTCGGCCGCGGTCGCCGGCGCCACCAAAAGAAATAGACGACGCCCGAACCCGCCAACAGCAGCGCGGCGGCGCCCAAGGCCAGGAACAGCTGGAAAGAATCTTTCTGTCCGGTCGCCGGAGTTGCCTGGGGGTCCGGCGCGGGCGCGTTCAGATTGAGTATCTCCGCCGAGGTGCGCGGGTCCGACTTCGCGTACCGGACTTCGATGGAAAGTGTTTTTCCCTGCTGGACGGGACCGAGCTGCGCCGAGCGATAGCGCAATCCGTCGGGTCCGGCGGCACTTTCACCCAAAGCCGGTTGCACCGAAAAGTTGCTCGCGCCCGCAGGTTCCTGGACCACCACCTGCAGCGCGCTCACCGGCAGATCGCCCGGCCAGAGATACTTGTAGCTGCGCTCGTTCGTGCCGGTGGCGAACCGATCGTAGAACTCCACGTGGAAAAAGCGCTCCGGGACGGTGAAACGCAGCGTGATGAATTCGGCCGCGTCCGATCGGTCGTGTCGCAGATTCAAAAGTTGCCCCTTGTTCGCGATCGCGTAGGCCACCGCCGTCGGGCCGCCGGAGGAAGCAGGGATGCGCAGCGATACCGTGGCGGGCAGGCCGACATCGCCGGCGAGTTCACCCTTCAGGATCACCAGCGCCGCCGGGCGGTCATACTCCGGCCAGATCTCGATCTGCATGCTCTGCAGGGGCGTGCCGCCCTGGGCCGCGGCGACCGCAGGCAAGAGCAATACGGCCAGAATCAGCTTTGACAGCACCGCAGCGCGTCAGTGCTGTTCGAAGACCCGGTGGCCGTGCTCGTCGAACGCGATGGTCGCGTACGGCTGGGCCGGTCCCTGCTCCATGCCGGGGGAACCGATCACCATCCCCGGCACCGCAAGGCCCTTCACCCTGATCCCCTCCCGCAGCAGCCGCTTGACGTCCGCCGCAGGGACGTGGCCTTCGATCGCGTAACCGCCCACCGTCGCAGTGTGGCAAGACGACAGTTCGCCGGGAACCCCAAGCCTGCGCCTGATCGGGGCCACGTCGTCCAAATCGCGCGTCTCGACGCGAAAACCGCCGGCACGCATGTGCTTCACCCATTCGCCGCAGCAGCCGCAGGTCGGGCTCTTGTACACGGTCACCAGCGGCAGCGCCTGTTGCGCATGCGCCGCGGGCAGCATGCCAAGCGCCAGCACTGCGCCGGCCGCTAGAACAAAGTATCGTCTCCTGCTCATGAGCCGCTCCTCAACAAACATCTACAGTGACAAGCATCCCACCGACCGCAGCGCGTGCTTTGATCAGGATCAAGTCACACCCGGTGGCAGTTCTGGCAAAAGCCGGTCGTGGATTTCGCATCCAAGCGGGTGAGCCGCGCGTAATCCGCGCGGTGCGGTTCGTGGCAGCTGCCGCAGTAAAAGGTCCTGCCCGGCCGCAGTGGGTCCTGCGCGACGGTCGCCTTATGCTCGATTCCGAGCGGGTGGCTATTGCGCCCAAAGCCGGCGATCACGTGCGGCTGGTTCGCGATCTCGGAGTGGCAGTCCAGGCACAGCGCGGCGCCCGCTTTGCGGGCCAGTTTCGGGTGCTCCGAGGCGTGCGGGTCATGGCAGGTGGTGCACAGTCCGGCCGCGGCCGGCGCATGCGTGAATTTCCCCTCGAACATCTTCCGGTCGTGGCATCCGTGGCATAGATCGGGCGGCTCCGCCGAAAGCCCTTTTGCAAGTTTTCCCTTTACTTTGTGCGGCAGAACACCGGCGTCGAGATCGGCATGGCAGACCGCGCAGCCCATCTGAACAGCCGGGTGGACGTGCTTCTTCTCGGTCAGCGCGCGGTGGCACTGCAGACAGTTGACCTCCTGGGCGCGTGCTGCGAATGGAAACGCCAAAGCGAGGGCCAGTGCGCACACGGCAAGCGCGAGCAGATGTCGGTGAACCTTCACTGCACGTCTCCGATCAATCAATATACGAGGCCCTTCACCCTTTGGACTCGCGCTCCTCTAATAGCTCTCCGGATTGTGGTTCTCCCCATGGCAGCTAAGGTAGCAACGTCCGCGAAATGTGCCCTGCGATTCGAATCTCAGCTGGTTGGAAGAGTTGGGACGCACGATCGACAGATCGAAATTGATCAGCTTGCTGCTGTTGATGGAATTGCCCTGCGTGGCGCTGACGCCGTGCGGATCGTGACAGGCATTGCAGGGCGCGCGCTGCTCCACGATGTGCTTCCTGTGTTCCCTGAAACTCTGATCCGCGAGAATGCTGGTCCGACTGTGGCACTTGTAGCAAAGCGCGTAGTTCGCAGAGCTCTCCGACGTGTTGTCCGTGGTCACATACTGGCGCTCGAGCAGGGGCGCAACGGTGGAGCCGTGCGGTCCGTTGGGTCCGGTACCGCCGGCGCCGGGACCGGCGTTGTTGTTGTGGCAGTCGGTGCATTTGATGGTGCTAGCCGTCGTCAGCGGTGCGATCAGGCTCGGCACGTTGGGGTTCACGCCGGGGCCGGCGACCGGGTGATAAGACGGGTTCGAGGTCTGGAATTCCAGCCGTGTATTGGCCTGCGCGATCTGGCGCGTGGTGCGCGGCGCGGGCTTGCCGGTGCTGTCAGCATGGCAGCGGAAACAAATCTGGTATTCGAAGGTCACCGGATTTGTCTCGGTGCCGCCGATCGCGATGCCGCGCACCCCCGACAAGGGCCCCGGAGGCGTACCGGCGCCTGCGCGTGCCGCATGCGGATTGTGGCAATCGACACATTCCACGTGCCGGCTCTGCACCACCGCGGTCTCCGCCGGGTCGTGCATGCCGGTGGTGGTGGCGACCGGATGGATCGAAAACTTGTTGAACTCGGTCTGGACATTCTTCGCCGCCACGTTGCCGTTGTGGCAGGAGTAGCAATTGTCTTCTTCGATCAGCGCGTTGAGCAGCCGCGTCTTGCCGGTGGCGGTATGCGGCCGATGGCAGTTCTCGCACGCGTTCGCGGAAACCGTGGTGCCGCTCGTATGCGGCCACGGGTTCGTCCCGGCACCGTTCCAGGTGGCGTTCGAATTGCGGTGGTCGCTCGTGCCCCAGTAGTTCTTCACGTGGCATGTCTGGCAGAGCGCCGAAGCCTGGTTGGCCACGACCAGGAATTTTGCATTGGTGTCGTCGTGCGGGTCATGGCAGGCGGTGCACTGGAGCTGCCCGGTCGCATCCAGCCGCACCCGGCCGGTGAGCGTCGCGGGGTTCACCAGCTCGCCGCGCGCGGCCGCGAGTGACGCCGAATAAACAAAGGACACCGGATGGTCGTTCGACAGGTCGGTGCCGAGCCGGCTCGCGCCGACGGGCATCGCCGTCGCGCCGCCCGACATGGTGATCGGCGTCGCGCGCGTGAGCACGTCTCCCAGGGCGATCGTGCCGTCGTGGCAGCTCAGGCACATCAACGAAGCGCCGGTCGGCTGACCGGGATTACCAAGCGCTGTGGAGCTGGTGTACGGGGTATAGCTGCTGCCAGGAGTGCGGCGGTTCCACAGCGGCCCGCTGGGCGCGCTGTTGTGCGGCGTATGGCAGAAGATGCAGATCTGGGTCTCGGTTGCGGCTTTCAGCGTGCCAGGACCGCTTACCGACAAATTATGCTTGGTCGTCGCCACACCGGCATGGGCGGCAAATGCCAGCCATGCGACGCACACCGCGAGCAGCCCGGCCGTCAATCCGGATGCCGGGCGATTCATGTCGGGCCTCCGATATAGCGGAACACCTGCACCCGCCGGTTGTAGGAGTCGGCGATATAGATCGTGTCGTTCTCGCTGATGAAAATTCCGGTCGGCAACCAGAACTCGCCCCGGCCGCTCCCCGGCCCGCCGACGGCCAGAAGGAAGCGGCCGGATTGATCGAAGATCTGGAACGCGTGAAACAGCGAATCGACGATGTAAACGTGGCCGAAACGGTCGGTGGCAACGCCCTTTTGCCGCGCCGAGTCGCCCGTGCCGTCCCCCACGCGACCGAATTTGCCCAACAATTTGCCCTGCTCATCGAAGATCTGGACACGGAAGTTCAGGGAATCGGTGACGTACAGGCGGCCGTTCGGATCCCGCCAAAGCAGCGTCGGATAATTGAACTCGCCGTCGCCCGCACCGCGGCTCCCGAAGCTCGAATGGAGGGTGCCATCAGGGTTGAACGCGAGCACCCGATGAGCGGCGGTGTCCACCACGAAAAGGCGGCCGGTCGCGATGTCCGCGGCGATTCCGGTCGGCTGCCTGAGATCGGCCCGAAGCGCGACCGGCAACGCGAATTTCGCGCCCGGCTTGATGACGAAGACCCGCGCGAGCGCCGAATCGGTCACATAGACATCGCCATTGCCGCCCAGGGCGAGTCCGACCGGTGATGCGAGCGCCTTGTCGCCTTCGGCGCGGAGCAATTCGTAGCCGCCGCCGGCCTGATCGAAGCGGTGCACCCCTTTCGCCCCGGGATCCGCGACGTAAAGGACCGCGCCGACCGCGGCGACTGCCATGGGGCGCACCAGGTGAGCTTCGCTCGCGCCGAACAGTACCTCCGCGGCGCGCTGCAGGAATCCTTTGCCGATCCCCAGGTGCTCCGGCCGCGAGAATGTCTTGACGAAGGCGATCCGCGGCGCGTCCGGCTCGGGCGGCCAGACCGGCAGTGCGCCTTCTTCTTGAGGCGCCTGGGCCGGCGCGCACGCGCCGAGCACCAGCGCGATCGCGAGCCCTGCCACAGCGCGGCGGCGCGCCGTCGCCATCAGAAGTCCCTCCGCAAGAGGATCTGGGCGAGCGTGCGGTTCCTTTCGAAGGCGCCCTGGGTTTCGCGTGTGCGCGTGAAGTCCATGGTCAAGCTTGCCCTGCGATAGCGCCACTGCGCCCTCGCTGTGGCGAGTTGCCGCGTCCGCGGCACCAAGGCACCGGTGTCGCGTTCGTAAGACGCCCGCGCCGACAGGTCGATGCCCAATGGATGCCGCGCCCACAAGCTCAAATCGTATCCCGACAGGTGCACGTCCTGCGGAGTATTCTCGTAGTCTTGGTTCTGCCGCCGCGCCGAGACGCGGACATTGCCCGGGCCGAACCACGATACCGCGGTCTGCGCGTAGACTTCGTACTGCTCGCGCGTGTAAGGCGCAATCACCTCGCGCCGGTCTTCCTGCTCGTAGAAGCCGCCAAGCATCCACTCGTCCGCAGTATCCAGCGGAACGTCGGCGCGCGCCCCGTAGATCGTGCTCGTGACCGGATTGAGCGGCGTCGTCGGCGTCCCCGAGGTCAGCCGGGGTGCGGAATCGAAGTAACGCGAATACATGTTGAAGTAATTTGCCACGCCCCAGTTGAGGTTCAGCGTTTGGTCCGTCTGGTTGAGCGTGAAGGTACCGCCGACGTCGTAGCCGTAGTCGACCAGCACGGCCTCGCCGTCGAGAATGCTGCCGGCGAGCAGGCGCTGCAACCGCGTCCGCAGGCCCACCACCGACAGGATATAGTCGATCCCCTCGGTAAACGTCTGGGTGCGGGCGGCGTTGCTTACCACCACGCTGCCCGCAATAACGCGTTCGCGGGACAGCGCGACCGGCGTCGTGCCTGTCAGGGTGACGCTTTCACCGATAACGCTGCCTTGAGGCGCGGAGGCTTCCTGGCGGCGCTGGTCGTATCGTAGTGCGTAGCTTGTGCTCAGCACACCTCGCCCGAGCGCCTGCCTGTATTGCACCGAACCGTCCGCGCCCTGCGAACGCGCGTCGAGCTGCGTCGCATGGATGTCTTCCGCGCGCGCGTTCAGCAGCCAGGACAAGTTCTTGGTCGGCGCGTAGCCCACTCCCGCCGACCCCGTGTTCGAGGTCGTGACAAGGGTTCCCTGCTCCGTCGCACTGTGATTGAGGCTCGCGAAGATATTCACCTGTTCCGAGTGCCTGCCGCGCAGGTCGAGCAGGAAACGGCGGTCTTTGCGCTCCGGCAGCACCGTTGGGCTCAGGTCATAGGCCTGCGTGTCGTACATGACAAGATTGAAAAGATCGTATTGCTCACGCGCACCGAATCGCAGTTGCGTTTCCAACTGGTAGTTCTGCCGGTCGGATTGCGTGCGTTGCACGGGCAGGTTGGGGCTGCCGCTCAGCGAGTCCTGCTGGGTGGACTGGTAGCGGAACTGCGTGCTTCCGAGCCGGCCGAGCGCCTGCCTTGCGCGCAGATTGAGCTGGTCGATCTGCTCGTCTGCAATGCGGTCCGCCGACCTGCCCTTGGTACGGAAGCGCGAGGCATCCACGTTGACCGGCATCGGAACGAGCGTCGAAGCATCAAACCCGTAGCGGGCGTTCTCCTGCGTCATGACCAAGCCCGGCGACACGGAGAGCGTGGGATTGAGGTGCTCGTAAAACAGCGATCCCTGGTACGGCTTGTCGCGCAGGAACGATGCGCGGGCGCTGAGGTCGTACAGGACGCTGCTCGAGGTCGTTTCGTTCGTGTCGGTGAAGAAGCGCCCGCGCTGGAAAATCGGGCCTGCGCCGACGTCGAGGGAAAGGAAGTTCGGGTGATAGACGTAGCTGTGCGTCATGACGAACACTTGCTCGCGCAAGTCACTGAGTCCCTCGCGTGAGCGCGTGCCTGCCTGCTGCGTCGTGGATTCGTCGCGCAAGTAGCGCGCCGATGCGTAGCCCTCCACGCCGGTAAGGCGGAACGGCGCGACTTCCTGCGCGCGGCAAACCGTGGCAACGCCTCCCAGCAAGGCCAGCAACCCGGCCACAAGGCCGCAACCGCGACGGATCCCGGCGGACCGGGTGACGATCAGCATTCGTGTGTCCCACCTTTTCTGCTGCTTTGGCCTTTGTCAACGCAACGCCCGTCCAGCGAACGGGCCGATTCCCGTCAGCGCGGCGGCGTGCCTGCCGGCCGATCCTCCGGCGCGTAATCCACGCCGCTCATTTTCCCGAACCCGAACACGTCCACCTTGTTCGGGCCGAATTGGCTCACCACGAGGATCACGTACTCGAGGACGAACCTGGGGTCCGCGTACCGCCGGAACAGGTGTACGTTGTCATAATCGATCGTCACCCCGGCGGGCAGCGTGAGTCCCTCGGCCCCCTCGCCGGGCTGCCCGAAGAACAGCAGCAGCTTGCCGTCCCTGTCGAAGATTTGCACGTTCTGGAAGGCCGCATCGCCGACGTACAGGCGCCCCGCGCGATCCAGGGCAATGCCCTTGGGCCGGGCGAACGTTCCGGGCGCGTTGCCGATCTCGCCATAGACGCGCACGGGCTGCCCCTCGGCCGTGAAGCGCTGCACCCGGAAATTGCCTGTTTCGACGACGTAAACGTCGCCGTCCGGGCCGATCGCGAGATTGGTCGGATGGAAAAGCTCGCCGGGCTTCGAGCCGGCCTTGCCGAATTTGAACAGCGGCTTGCCGGAGCGCTTGTCCAGTACGTGCACCTCGTGGTGCAGCAGATCCGCGACATAGAGACGTTCGCCGGCGATCGCAATGTCGACGGGCTTGAACTGGCTTGCGGCGCCGAACGCGGCGACAAAACGCTCGTTCCGGTCATAGACGAGGATCTGGTCGCGCCCGGTGTCCGTGACGTACTTGGTGCCGTCGCTGTCGATCTTCACGTTGATCGGCCGTTTCATGCGCCCCTGGCCCGAGCCGGTGACGAGCGCGAAGCGCTTCTGCGCCAGGTCGAATACCGCGAGCCCCGGCGCCCGGCTGTCGGCGACGTAGAGCTTGCCCTCGAACATCGCGACGCCGTAGGGCCGCTCGAGCCGCTGCGAGGTCCTGTCCTCGCCGAGGATGAACTGGGCGAAACCGCCGGAGGAAGGCGCGAAGTCACGCTCGCCGGAAAACGTCGCCAGGTGCTGGATGCGCGGCGGCTGTGGCGGCGGCGGATAAAACGCCGGCTCGGGTTTGCGCGTCTCGGTCGGGACTGCCGCACAGCCCGCGAGCACCGTTGCCGCCAGGACCAGGACGCCGTGCGAGAGGTTAAACGCTTTCACACATTGTTATTACCAGTCCGAGCCCTCCGCCGATTAGACGCAGATCAAATAAGCGGCCGGAGACACAACAACGTAAGCGAACCCGGTCCGCAGCCGAACCCCGCCCAAGAACCCTACTTGATATGGCATCTCAGGCAAAGCGCGCTTGCGGCATTGCTCGCCCTGAGGAAAGGCGAGTTCGTGTTGCTGTGGACATTGTGGCACGAGGCGCACTCCAGATTTCCGCTGAACAGCGGAATACCTGGGACCACCGAGCTTGCGCTCGCCGGCGTGACCAAGCCGCCGCCGTCGGCGGTCGCCAGTGCGGCGTTATACGCGAAACTGACCGGGTGATCGTTCGCCAGGTTCGTGCCCAAGTTGGCCGCGCCAGTCATGTTAGTCGTCCCCGTCCGCCCACCGAAGCTGTCGATCGCTACCGTACCGTCATGGCAGGACAGGCAGAGCTTCGACACGCCGGCCGGTTGGCTGGTTGTTGCGTTGAAGGTGGAACTCACGCTGCTGTTGTAGAGCGTGTAAGTCGCAGTCGTGACTGCATGGTTCCACAATGGCGCGGACAACCCCGTCGCGGCATTGTGCGGGGTGTGGCAGAAAATGCATATCTGGGTGCTTCCCCACCCTCGGCTCGAGAAATCGTGAGGCGTACCGGTAATCTGCGCGATGCCCGGCTGCGCTGCCAACAGCAGCAGCGCGCCCCCCGCCAATCCGCTCAAGAACCTCCATTTCAATGATGATTCCATTTCGATACCCCTATCGAGTTTCAATGCAGAAAACTTTTGCTTTGCCCCGCATTCGTTGCGCAATCACCGCACTCACGGCAAAGTTTCTGCCAAAGCTGTGTCACTCTCTTGATTTGGATCAGAACGGATGGCATTAAATCTGCGGCAGTGGCAGCCAGCGCATTGACCAATTGACCTCGATCAACGACGCCCGGACAAAAGTGTCGTGATTCCCACACGTTCCCGTGACGCAACGAGAACAACTATTATTAACTTGGTGCCGGTGTAAGGCCTGTCGCGGCGGAACTCGCGCTCCAACCACAATGAGCAAGATTCTGTTTCTCTATTCGACGATCGACGGGCACACCCTGAAGATCTGCAGGCGGCTGCAGCAGCTCGTCGAGCAGGCGGGGCACCAGGTGACGCTGGCTGCCCTCCAGGACCGGCCCGGTATCGAGCTCGAGCCTTTCGACAAGATCGTCATCGGCGCGAGCATCCGCTACGGCAGGCATCGCCCTCACGTCGCCGAGTTCATGCGCGCGAACCGCAGGATCGTCGACAGCAAGCCGAACGCGTTCTTCTCGGTCAACATCGTGGCCCGCAAACCGGACAGGAACACGCCGCAAACAAACCCCTACGTCAGGAAATTTCTGCGACAGATCGCCTGGCGCCCGCGGCAGGTCGCCGTGTTCGCGGGCATGCTGGACTATCCGAGATACGGTTTCTGGGACCGGCAGATCATCCGCTGCATCATGTTCCTGACCAGGGGGCCGACCGACCCGGGCAGCGTGGTCGAGTTCACGGACTGGAAGCAGGTCGAGGCATTCGGGCACCGGATCAGCACGATGTAGACGGGCGCCCGCGCGTCGGCGCGGCTTTTCGTCGAGGATCTACATGATCTGGTTCACCACGCCGCCATCCACGCGCAGCGCGGCCGCGCGGCCATCCATCACCATGGCCGGCCCGTCGGCGGCCTTTTCCAGGTAAATCGGTTTCACCTCGATGCCCAGCACCTCGAGCACGCCGCGGCCCAGCACCGTCAGGCCGGAGCCTTGCGTACCGAGCACCACCGGCAGGCCTTTCAGGTCGGCGAACGCGCGCACCGGGCTGTCGCCGCGCACCGCGAACATGCCGGGCGAGGAGTACATCGCGGTGATGATGCGCAGCCTGGTGCCCGGCTTGGCCAGCGCCGCGCTGGCGATCTCGCCGGCCACCAGGCCGAGGTCGAGCTGGTTCGTTTCCAGCAGAGGCACGTTCTCCGCGCTGCCCTTGGTGTTCTTCGCCTGGATGGCGAGCTTCGGGTCCTGCGCGTTCACCATGTCCGCGAACGCATCGCCGTACACCGGGAATCCGCCGCCGGGGGTGGCGGTGCCGAGGATGAGAGTCACAAGGATCGCATTCACCATTTTCTCCTGTTGAGAATCGGAAAATCGGGGTCAGAGCCCAAAAAAGAAAAATCGGGCTCTGGCCCCGATTTTTTACCCCAGCGTGGGCATGTTGAGGCCGGGGGCCGGGGTGTCCTGGTGCGGCCAGCGCGTGGTGACGACCTTGGTGCGGGTATAGAACTTGACGCCCTCCGTGCCGTGCATGTGCAGGTCGCCGAACAGCGAATTCTTCCAGCCGCCGAAGGAGTAGAACGCCACCGGCACCGGGATCGGCACGTTGATGCCCACCATGCCGACTTGAACCTCGTTCTCGAAGCGCCGCGCCGCGCCGCCCGACTCGGTGAAGATCGCCGTGCCGTTGGCGTAGGGATTCCGGTTGATGAGCGCGATCGCCTCCTCCAGCGTCTGCACCCGCAATACGACGAGCACCGGGCCGAAAATCTCGTCGCGATACACGCTCATCTCCGGCTTCACGTGGTCGAAAAGCGTGGTGCCGAGGAAAAAACCTTCCTTCACCGGCGGCTTGCTCCCGTCCAGCACGGCCTGCGCGCCTTCGGCCTTGCCTTTATCGATGTAGCCCGCCACCTTGTCCCGGTGCTGCGCGGTGATGAGCGGCCCCATCTCCACGCCCTGCGCATCTCCCGGCCCGATCTTGATCGCCCGCGCTTTCTTCGCCAGGAGTTTCACCAGCGGGTCGGCCGCCGCGCCCACCGCGACTACCGCGGAGATCGCCATGCAGCGCTCGCCCGCCGAGCCGTAGCCCGCGCCGATCAGCGCGTCCGCCGCGAATTCGAGGTCTGCATCCGGCAGCACCACGGCGTGGTTCTTCGCCCCGCCCAGCGCCTGCACGCGCTTGCCGTTCTTCGCGCAGGTTTCGTAGATGGTCTTCGCGATCGGCGTCGAGCCCACGAAGCTCACCGCGGAGATGCCGGGATGCGCGAGGAGCGCGTCCACGGCGGCCTTGTCGCCGTGCACCACGTTGAACACGCCGTCGGGCAGCCCCGCTTGCTTGAACAGCTCGGCCATCAGGATCGAGGCCGAGGGCACTTTCTCCGAAGGCTTGAGGATGAAGGTATTGCCGCAGGCGATGGCCACCGGGTACATCCACATCGGCACCATCGCCGGGAAATTGAACGGCGTGATGCCCGCGCACACGCCCACCGGCTGGCGCACGGTGTGCGTGTCCACCGCGGTGCCCACGTTCTCGGAGTATTCGCCTTTCAGGAGCTGCGGAATGCCGCAGGCGAACTCCACCACCTCGATGCCGCGCTGTACCGAACCCATCGCGTCGGGCAGCGTCTTGCCATGCTCGGCGGTGATGAGGCGCGCAATGTCCTTCTGGTGCGCCTGCAGCAGCTGCAGGTATTTCTGCATCACGCGCGCGCGCCGCAGGACGGAGGCGTCGCGCCACTCCGGATAGGCCGCGCTCGCGGCCTTCACCGCGGCGTCGATCGCCGCGGCGTCGCAGTAGGGCACGCGCTTCGTCACCAGCCCGGTGGCGGGGTTGTAGACCTCCCCCATCCTCCCGGCGGGCACCACGGGCTTGCCCCCGATCCAGCAGGGAACGATATCGAGCTTCAACTCTGAGGGTTTGTTCATCGGCGGTCTCCTGCGGCGAGCCGCCAATGATAGCGCCGGCTCAGGGCTTCAGGTAGGCGTAGCCCTCGCGCTGCTGCAGGCGCGCGATCTCGCCCACGCCCGAGGGCACGAAGCTCGCCTCCTCGATGAACTGGCTCCTGGTGAGCTTGCGGCTGCGCATGGCGATCTCGCACACTTCGAAGCGTACGCCGCGCTGCTTGAATTCCTCCACCGGGATGTTGTAGGGATTGCCGTTCTTGTCCCTGGCGTCCTTCATCAGAAAATCGATGCCGAGCGAATGCGTCACCACCACGATCCTGGCCTGGGGATTCGCTTGCAGGTGGTTGCGTATATTGCGCAGGCCGTCGCTCGCCTGTTCGTTGCCCAGGTTGATGTGGTAGATCACCTTGTCGGGGCCGACGACGTTTCTTACGTCGCCGGTGCCGGCGCAGCCGCCGAGTGCCGCTATTGCCATCATTGCCGCGAACCGTTTCATTTGTCGCCTCCTTGCATGCGGATGTAGGTGTAGAACGCATTTCTGCGGTTGGCCGCTTCAAATGCCGGCAAATGCGCGAAGCGCGACCAGTCGGCCTTCGCGTACGCCACTTCGAAATCGATCAAGTCGCTCGCCGCCGCGCCCATGACCTTGCGCAGGTGGACCAGGTAGTCGCGCGTCAGGCGCAGGTCGGCGGCAGCATTGCGCGAAGCGTCGCCGTGCCCGCCAACCATCGCCAGGGGCTGGTGCTTCACCACGCCGTCGATGGCGGCGATCCAGGCCCTGCTGTCGGCGTCGCCAACGAAAGGCACGCGGCCGGCGAACATCAGGTCGCCCACGAACAGCACGCGCTCCTCCTCCACGAGCAGCGCGAGGTCCTCCAGCGTGTGCGCCGGGCCGACCGGCAGCACGCGAAAACTGAGGCCGCCGAGCTTGAACGACTCCTCGCCCGTCAGCCAGCGGTCGGCGGGAATGAAGCGCATGTCCGCCGGCACCCAGGGTGCGAGCGTGCGGCTGCGCTCCTCCAGCCGCAGCTTCGGTGCATCGCTCGCCAGGTAGGCACGCGCCGCCGCGTGCGCCCAGATCTCGGCGCCCGCCTGCTTGAAGGCGGCAAGCCCGTAAAAGTGGTCGGCGTGGTAGTGGCTCACGATCACCCGGTGCACCGGCACGCGTGTCAGCTTGCGGATCGCCGCGAGCAGCTCCTCTCCGAGTACGGGGGTGCCGAGCGAGTCGAACACCACCACGCCCTCACGCGTAACGACGAATCCCGCGTTCGAGGTAAAGCCGCGATTGGCCTGCGAAGGCAGCCCGGTCTCGCCGCGCACGAACCATGCGCTCTTCGAGAGCTGCACCGGCTCCAGCGCCAGGGCGGGTGCCGCAAGCATCGCCAGCGCGATCAATGCATTTCTCAAGCCAGCCCCGGGTTCCCATCCATGCCGATGAGCCGCGGCAGGTTCGGCGTCACCGGCTTCACCACCTTGCGGTCCTTCAGGTAGCGCTCCACCAGGTCCCACACAGGTTCGCCGCCCGCGCCTTCAGCGACCGGCGCCCAGCCCGCCACCTTGTATTTCTTTACCGCGTCGACCGGCTTGCCGCTGAGGCGCATGCCGGAAATGCGGCTGCCCATCGCCGCCCGCGGGTCGCAGGCGTAGGTCATGCCGCCCACGCGCACCATGTCGCCGCCCTGCTGCAGGTAGGGATCCGGGTTGAACAGGTTGTCGGCCACGTCCTCGAGGATGGCCTTGATCTGCTCGCCCGAGAGCTCGCTCAGCGTGCTGTACGGATAGGTGATCGCGGTCTGGTCCATCAGCTGCTCGCGCAGGATCGCCTGGCCCGGCAGCAGCGTCGTGCCCCAGCGGAACCCCGGCGAGAAAGCGATCTCGGCACCCTTCACCGCCATCAGCGCATCCAGGATCAGTTGGTCGAAAGTACCGTTGAAATTACCGCGCCGGTAAAGCAACCCCTCGCTCACCGCGAGCGGCTCATCCAGCTTCGCCTTGTACGGCGCGCGCACGCGCTCGATCAGCGCAGCCATCTCGCGATCGGGCTCGAGCAGGTTGGCGAATACCGGCAGCAGGCGGTAACGGTAGCCCGCGACCTGCCCGCCCTTCACTTCCAGGTCGAGTACGCCGAGGAATTTGCCGTTCGAGCCCGCGTTCGTCACCACGGTCTGCCCGCCCGCGTTCTTCACCACCAGCGGCACCGGCATGCCGTCGTGCGTGTGGCCGCCAAGGATGGCGTCGATGCCGCGCACGCGCCCGGCGAGCTTGAGGTCCACGTCCATGCCGTTGTGCGACAGGAGCACCACCGCCTGCGCGCCCTTGGCGCGCACTTCGTCCACCACCTTCTGCAACGCCTCCTCCTGGATGCCGAAAGTCCACTCGGCCACGAAGTAGCGCGGGTTTGCGATCGGCGTGTAGGGAAAGGCCTGGCCGATGACGGCCGCCGGGATACTGTTCATCTCGCGCAGCGCGTACGGTTTGAACACCGGGTCGCCGAAGTCGGCGGTCTTCACGTTCTGCGCGAGGAAGCCGATGCGGCCGAGCTCCCCGGATACCGCCTCCTGCACCCGCTTCGCGCCGTAGGTGAACTCCCAGTGCCCGGTCATCAGGTCTACGCCGAGCAGCTTGCTGGCCTCGATCATGTCGCGGCCCTGCGTCCAAAGCGCGGTGGCCGAGCCCTGCCAGGAGTCGCCGCCATCGAGCAGCAGCGCGTAGGGGCGCTCCGATTTCACGCGCTTGACGAGCGTCGCCAGGTGCGCGAAGCCGCCGATCTTGCCGTAGCGCCGCGCCGCACGCTCGAAATCGAGGAAAGTGAAGGCATGCGCCTCGGGCGTGCCGGGCGCGATGCCGGCCTGGCGCAGCAGGTGCTCGCCCACCAGGTGCGGGATGCGTCCCGCCGCCTCGCCCACGCCGAGGTTGGCGCTCGGCTCGCGGAAATGCACCGGCAGCAGCTGGGCGTGGCAGTCGGTGAAATGCAGGAAGCTTGCGTTGCCGAAACGCGGGACGTCGTACAGCGCGGCAGCGGCCTGCGCGCGTGTGGCGGCGAGCGGCGCGCCGCAGGCGGCGGCCGCCGCCAGGGCGCGCAGGAACTCCCGCCGC
>JANMSV010000053.1:0-19536 GCA_031389685.1 Betaproteobacteria bacterium | reverse complement strand
GTCGCGCGCAGTCCCGCGTGCTCGGCGATCCAGCCACCGGCGAGGCCGCCGAGCGGCGCACTCGCGACGGTGAGCGAGATCATGGTCGCAGTCACACGGCCAAGCAGCGGATCGGGCGTCACCGCGTGACGCAGGGCCAGGTAGTTGATGAAGAACACCATGGCGCTGAAGTCGAGGACGAACAACCCGAGCCCGAACAGCGCCGACGCCGCCACGACACCGCCCTGCGCGGCCGAGATCAGCAGCCAGCCGATGCCGGTGCCGAGAATTCCGGCGAGCATGGCGCGGCCGAATCCGAAGCGGCGGTTGAGCCCCTCGATCACCGCGGTTGCGCCGAGCGATCCGATGCCCGCGAGCATCCAGAGCGCGCCGAGGTGGCCTGCGGAAAAGCCAAGGTCGCGGGCGGCGAACAGCACCACGATCGCCAGGAACGCGTGGCGAAACACCTGCCAGATCGAAAGCGCCCAGGCGAGCGAGCGCAGCGTGGGATTGCGCCAGATCGCCGCCAGCCCCTCGCGGATTTCAACGCCGATGCTGCTCGCACGCATCTTGGGCGCGTCGCTGGGGCGCGAGCGAATTCCGCGCAGGATCCAGGCCGACAGGAAAAACGACAGTGCGTCGAGCAGGATCGCGAACGGCGCCGTGAGCCACTGGATCAGGCCGCCCGCGAGACCGGGACCGATGAGCTGGGCGGCGGAGTCGCTCACCCCGATCTTGGCGTTCGCCTCGACCAGCTTGCCGCGCCCGACGCGCTCGGTCATGAAGACCTGGTAGGCGGGCCAGCCGAGCACGGTCCCCAGCCCGACGAGAAAGCCCACCGCGTAGAGCACGCCGATGGACAGCACGCCGAGCCAGGCGCACAGCGGGACGGCGAGCAGCGCGACGCCGCGCGCGATGTCGGACCACACGATGATCGGCAGCTTCGGCGCCCGGTCGACCAGCACGCCGGTGAGCAGCCCGAACAGCGGAAACGGCAGTGCCTCGAGCGCGATCAGCACGCCCATCTGGAACGGCGTGGCGTCGAGCGTCAGAACCGCGATCAGCGGCAAGGCGAGAAAAGTGATCTGCCCGCCGAAATGCGTGATCGTCAGCGAGCTCCACAGGCGCACGAAGTCGCCATCGCCCCACAGCCCTTGCGGGGAACGCGCGCGAATCAGTCGTTGCAGCGGTGTCCTCATTCTTCTTTCCAAGCGCGACTGCGCGTCGGCGTCTACGTATTCGACAAAACCAGCCCGCGCGGGATGGCCGCAAGCAGTCCCTTCGTGTAGTCGTGCTGCGGCGCCCGGAAGATTTCCTCGGGCGTGCCGCGCTCGAGGACCTTGCCGTCGCGCATCACCAGTACTTCATCCGACATGTACTTCACCACGGCGAGGTCGTGGGAGATGAACAGATAGGCGAGGCCGCGCTCTTCCTGGAGATCGAGCAGCAGGTTGAGCACCGTCGCCTGCACCGAGACATCGAGCGCCGAGACCACTTCGTCGCAGATCAGCACTTCGGGCTCGACCGCGAGCGCCCGCGCGATGGCGATGCGCTGGCGCTGCCCGCCGGAGAACTCGTGCGGATAGCGCTGCATCGCATCGCGCGGCAGGCCGACGCGCTCCAGCAGCCGCCGGACGCGCTCAGCGCGCTCGACCTCGTCGGCGCCGAGGCGGTGGATGCGCATGGGCTCGATGAGCGCGCGGCCGATGCTCAAGCGCGGGTTGAGGCTGGCATAGGGGTCCTGGAACACGATCTGGATGCGTTTGCGCAGCGGCAGCATCCTGTCGCGCGGCAATCCGAGGAGCTCGGCGCCGTCGAAGCGCGCCTCGCCGCCGCTCGCGTCGATGAGGCGCATGAGCAGCAGCGCCACGGTGGTCTTTCCCGAGCCCGACTCGCCGACCAGCCCGACCGTGCGCCCGGGGCATAGATCGAAAGAAACGTCGCTCACGGCGGTGAGGCTGCGCCTCGCCAGCCAGCCGGTCCTCAGGATGAAGTGCTTGCTGAGCTGCCGCGCCTCCAGCAGCTTGCGTGAAACGGGCGGACGCACGAGCGGGGCGCGCTCGGCGCTTGCGCCGCGCAGGAAGTCGTCGATCACCGGCAGGCGCCGCGGGCGCGCATCAAGGCGCGGACGGCAAGCGAGCAGCGCTCGCGTGTACGGGTCCTGAGGCTGCGTGAAGATGCGCGCCGCGGTGCCGCGCTCGCGCACTTCGCCGTCGCGCATCACCACCACGTGGTCGGCAAGCTCGCCGACCAGGGCGAGGTCGTGGCTGATGAACAGCACGCTCATCCGGCGCCGCTCGCGCAGGCGCGCGATGAGATCCAGCACCTGCCGCTGGATCGTGACGTCGAGCGCGGTGGTCGGCTCGTCGGCGATCAGCAGCCGCGGCTCGTTGGCGATCGCCATCGCGATCATCACGCGCTGCTGCTGCCCGCCCGAGAGCTCGTGCGGATAGGCCTGCAGGCGCGCCCGGGGCTCTGGAATGCCGACCTCGTCGAACAGCTCCGCGCTGCGCTCGAGGGCCTTGGCGCGCGGCAGGCCGCGGTGCAGGCGCAGCACCTCGGCGACCTGCTCGCCGACCGTGAGCACCGGATTCAGCGAGCTCATCGGTTCCTGGAACACGGCGCTGATCTCGCGTCCGCGCAGCGCGCGCAGGCGCGCCGCGGGGGCCGCCAGGAGGTCCTCTCCGGCGTACTCGATGCGGCTTGCGGGGTCGATCAGCGCGTTCTCCGGCAGCAGGCGCAGGATCGACATGGCGCACAGCGTCTTGCCGCTGCCCGACTCGCCGACCAGGGCGGTGGTCGCGTTCTCCGCGACCTCGAAGCTCACGCCGCGCACCGCTTCGAAGATCCTGCCGCGCCCGAACCGGAACGAGACGCGCAGATCGGTCACCGCGACGAGCGCGCTCATCGCAGCTTGGGATCGAGCGCGTCGCGCAGGCTGTCGGTCAGCATCGAGAACGCCGTGAGGAACACCGCCATGAACGCGGTTGCCGCCGCGAGCTGCCACCACTTGCCGATCACCAGCTCGGTCTGCGCCTCGGCGAGCATCGTGCCCCAGGACACCATGTCGATCGGAACGCCCAGGCCGAGGAAAGAAAGGATCACCTCGACCTTGATGAAGGCCACCACCAGCAGCGAGAGCTGGATCAGGATCACGTGGCTGACGTTCGGCAGGATATGCACGAACATGCGCGCGGCCGCCGAGGCGCCGATCGCCTCCGCGGCGAGCACGTAAGGTCGGGCGCGGTGCTTCATGTACTCGGCGCGCACCAGCCGGTACATCCCGGTCCAGCCGGTGGCCGCGAGAATGATGACCACTGTCCAGATGCCGCCGGCGAATACCTGGCCCAGCCAGCCGCTGCGCAGCACGGCGGCGAGCGCGAAGATGAGCAGGATCGACGGTATGGAAGTGAACACGCTGTAGAGCCATTCCAGGAAATCGTCGCGCAGGCCGCCGTAGAAGCCGGCGAGCGCGCCGAGCAGCGTGCCGATCAGCGTTGCGCACAGGGCCGCGGTCACGCCCACGGCGATCGAAACCTGCGAGCCCTTGATCGCCTTGTCCAGCACGTCGCGGCCCCAGCGGTCGCCTCCCCAGGCGAGGGTCAGCGAGCGCTGCGGCTCGCTGACTTTCAGCTCGGCGGTGCGCCGCGCCCACTCGGCGTACTTCGGCGCCAGCGGATCGACGGCGCTCAAATCGGGCGCAGCGCCGCGCGCGCGCCCTGCGCCGGGCGAGCGCGGGGCCTGGGGCTGCGGCGTCTCGCCGAGGAGCGCCGGGTTTGCGTAGGGCACGCCGACTTCCCGGTGCCAGTCCGCGCTCACCAGGCCGAGGATGGAGGCGAGAATCAACACCAGGTACGCCAGCACCACCGCCAGACACAGCGTCCCGACGCGGTCCTGCAGCAGCCGGCTCCACAGCGCAGCCCATGCGCTCTCGTGCCGGCCCTCGAGGATCGCCGCCATCTACTTCAGCTGGATGCGCGGGTCGACGAGCCTGTAGAGCACGTCGGCCGCGAGGTTGACCAGCATGGTGAGCGCCGCGAGATACACGGTGAAGGCCTGGATCACCGGGTAATCGCTGCGGTTCACCGCGAGATAGATCTCGCGCCCCAGGCCCGGGATGGAAAAAAAGATCTCCAGCAGGAAGCTGCCGGCGAACACCCCGGGCAGCAGCAGGGACACGTTGGTGAGCACCGGCACCATGGCATTGCGGAACACATGGCGCAGCATGATCGCGGGTTCGGACAGTCCTTTGGCACGCGCCGTGCGCACATAGTCGCTCTTGGTCTCGTCCAGGAAGAACGAGCGGTACAGGCGCGTCTGCGGCGCGAGGCTCACCAGGGTGGCGAGCAGCACCGGCAGCGGCGCATAGGTGAGCAGGTTGCGCCACAGGTCGTCGCTCCATCCCTGCACCGGGAACATTCCCCACTCGAAGGCGAGCCAGTACTGCCCGACGATGATGTAGACCAGAAACGACACCGACATCGCTGCGACGCAGACCGCCATGGCGACCCGGTCGAGCAGGCTGCCGCGGAAATACGCCACCAGCATGGCGAGCGGAATCGCCAGGCAGACCTCGAGCAGCAGGATCGGGATGGTGATCGTCAGGGTCGCCGGCAGCCGCGTCAGGAAGATCTCCGACACCGGTTCGCGCGTCATCCAGCTCTTGCCGAAGTCGAAGGTGAACACGTCGTGCAGGAAATGCCACAGCTGCGTGGTCCACGGCCGGTCGAGGCCCAGCTCGCGCCGGATGGCGTCGAGCTGCTCCGGGCTTGCGACCTGGCCGGCGAGAATTTCGGCCGGGTCGCCGCCAAAGAACTTGAACAGGAAGAACACCAGCAGGACCACCCCGCCGAGGGTCGGGACCGTCTGCCACAGTCTGCGTAAGATATAGGCTGTCATGATGCTGCTGCGCGCCGCGATTCTAGCTTGCATGCTCCTGGCGGCGCCGGCTGGCGCGGAGAAGCTGCTGCGCCACGCCATGCCGGTGGCCGAGACCGGCTTCGATCCGGTGCAGATCAACGACCTGTACTCCAGCATCCTGCTCGCCCACATCTTCGATGCGCCGCTCACCTATGACTATCTGGCGCGGCCGCCCAGGGTGAAGCCGAACACCGCCGCGGCGCTGCCGGAAGTGTCCGCCGACGCCCGGGTGTGGACGATCCGCATTCGACCGGGCATTTACTTCGCCGACGATCCCGCGTTCGGCGGCAAGAAGCGGGAATTGACCGCGCAGGACTACGTCTACTCGCTCAAGCGCCACTGGGATCCGCGCAGCAAGTCGCCCAACCTCTACCTGATCGACAGCCGCGTGGTCGGCATGAGCGCCCTGCGCAAGCAGGCGCTCGCCGGCGGCATATTCGACTACGACCGCGAAGTGGAGGGACTGCGGGCGATCGACCGCTATACCTTGCGTATCACGCTGTCGGAGCCCACTCCCAACATGCCGCACTACCTGACGTACTGCAACCTGACCTGCGCAGTGGCGCGGGAAGTGGTCGAGGCCTATGGCGACAAGATCATGGAAAAGCCGGTCGGCACCAACGCCTACCGCCTGGCGCAATGGAAGCGCTCTTCGCGCATCGTCCTGGAACGCAATCCCGGCTATCGCGAGCAGCTTTACGCCGAGGAGGCGCCGGCCGACGACGCCGAGGCGCAGGCCATCGCGGCGCGAATGAGGGGCAAGCGCCTGCCGCAAGTGGATCGCGTCGAAGTCTACATCGTCGAGGAAGCCCAGCCGCGCTGGCTGGCGTTTCTCAACGCCGAGCACGATCTGATCACCGGCGTGCCGGCGGAGTTCGCGCACCTCGCGGTGCCCGAGGGCCGCCTGGCGCCCAATCTGGCGAAGCAGAAGATCCAGATGCACCGCGTGAGCGACCTCGACCTTGCTTTTGTGTACTTCGGCATGGAGCACCCGGTGCTCGGCGGCTACTCCGCCGAGAAGGTGGCCCTGCGCCGGGCGATCGCCCTGGCCTACGACACCGGCGAAGCGATCCGGGCGATCTACCGAGGCCAGGCGATTCCCGCGCAGTCGACCGTGCCGCCGGGAGCGCTGGGGTTCAATCCGGACCTCGCCGGCATGGCGGAATTCGATCCGGCAAAGGCAAAGGCGCTGCTCGATATCTATGGCTACGTCGACCGGGACGGCGACGGCTACCGCGAAGCGCCCGACGGCTCGAAGCTGGTGCTCGAGCTTGCCACGACGTCCGACAGCAACGGCAAGCAGCAGGACGAGCTGTGGCGCAAGTTCATGGATCGGGTCGGCCTCAGGATCGAATTCCGCAAGGGCCGATGGCCCGAGTTGCTGCGCGAGTCTCGCGCCGGAAAGCTGATGATGTGGAACCTCGGCTGGACCGCAGCGATTCCGGATGCCGATACCTTCTACGTCATCCTCTACGGCCCGAACTCGGGCCAGTCCAACCTGTCGCGCTTCAATCACCCGCAATGGAACGCGCTGTACGACCGGGCGAAGGTGCTGCCCAACGGTGAGCAGCGCGACCACCTGTTCCTGGAAATGGACAAGCTGCTGTTTGCCTATGCGCCGCTGCGGCCGATCGCGCACCGCATCACCACCGGGCTGATGCATCCCTGGGTCATCGGCTATCGGCGCCACCCGGTGCTGCGGGAGTTCTGGAAATACATGGACATCGAGCAGCCTCCGGCGCGCTGAGCGCCGGCTGCCCTCGGCCCCTGTTTCGCGGCGCATCTTGACCGGCGCCGCGCCCGCAATGATCATACAATCGCGTTAGAGCGGCGGCAGATCCAAGGGGCCGGCCGGAGAACGCGGTACCACCAGAGGGGAGGAGTTCATGCGGATCACACTGAGTCACGCGCCGGTGATGAGCAGGCGCGGTTTTCGTACAACTATCAATAGCCTCGTCATCGCCGCGGTGGCGGCGCTTGGTCTTGTTATGGCCGGCACGCTGGCGGCGGCGAACAGTGACGACAGCGCGGCACAGGTCGGCCAGGACAAGGGCTCGGCGCTCGTCCAGCTGAACGGCGAGCCGCTTTCCACCTACGTCAGGACGCGGCCGGCGCCGGGTAAGAAGATTGAATTCAACAGCAACACCGTGCGGGCGTACCGTGCTCGGCTCGCCGCGTTGCGCAATGATTACAAGGCATGGCTGCGGGCCAACGTGCCGCAGGCCAAGTTGACCAGCGAGTTCGACATATCGCTCAATGCGGTCGCCGTCGAGCTGAACGGGGCAACGTTGGAACAGGTCGCCGCAGCGCCGCAGGTGCTGCGCGCCGAATATCAGGGCCTCTATCGCCCGATCGACAACAACGATCCCGACCTGGGACTGATCGACGCGATCCAGGCATGGGCGGCAGGCCGCGTACCCGCCAACGCCGGCGAGGGCGTCAAGGTCGCCATCGTGGACACCGGAATCGATGTCACGCATCCTTGCTTCAGTGACGCCGGCTACGCCTCGCAGACGCAGCTCGGCGATCGCCAGTTCACGAACAACAAGGTCATCGCCGCCAGGGTGTTCCACAACAAGACACCGAGCCGCCATTACACGCCCGCAGCGCTGCAGGAGCACGGCACGCACGTCGCCGGCACCGTCGGCTGCAACCTCGACACCCCGGCGACCGTGCATGGGGTGGCAATCCCCTACGCGATCTCCGGCGTCGCGCCGCGGTCGCTGCTCGGCAATTACAACGTGTTTCCGGATAACGTCGCCAACGCGCGCTCCGAGGATATCCTCGACGCGCTGGAAGCCGCCTACGCGGACGGCTTCGACGTCGCCAACATGAGCCTCGGCGGAGGCTCGCACGGCATCCAGGATCTGCTGATGATCGCCGTCGACAACCTCGACCAGGCGAACATGGTCGTCGCCGTCGCCGCCGGCAACTCCGGTCCCGGCCCTTTCACCGTCGAATCGCCCGGCGCCGCGGCACGCGCGCTGACCGCCGGCGCGAGCACGGTGCCGCACTTCGTCGGCGCGCCCGTGACGAACAGCGGCAACACCTACGGCGCGGCGACTGGCGACTTTGCGACGGTCACCGCCGACCGGACGGCGCCGCTCGGTGTCGTATTCAGCGCCCCGACTGTGCTCAGCACCGCCTGCTCGGCGTTGCCCGCAGGCAGCCTGGCCGGCAAGATCGCGCTGATCTCGCGCGGCACGTGCACGTTCTCGGCGAAGATCCGCAATGCGCAGGTCGCCGGCGCTTCGGCGGTGCTCGTCGCGAACAACGTCGCCGGCGACCCGGTTGCGATGGCAAGCGACGGCACGCCGAATCAGCCGACGGTGCCCGCCTATATGGTGGCGCGTGATGCCGGACAGGCGCTCAAGCTCCCTGCTACCCTATCGACGACGATCGGCGCGACGCTGGCGTACTTCTTGACGCCGAACGCCGACATCATGGCCGGATTCAGCAGCCGGGGACCGACGGACGTCGATTTCCGCGTCAAGCCCGACGTCGTTGCGCCGGGCGTCAACGTGCTGAGCTCGATTCCAGCAGCCTTCTGCGCCGCGCCGCCGTGCTTTGCGTTCTTCCAGGGCACGTCGATGGCCACTCCGCATCTTGCCGGCTCGGCGGCCGTCGTGCGCGGCCAGCATCCGGCATGGTCGGCGGCCGAAGTGCGCTCGGCGATCGTCAACACGGCGGACCAGAACGTGCTGAAGAGATTCAACAGCTTCACCGGTGCACTGGAGACCGGCGTCAACGTCATCGGCACCGGGCGCGAGAATCTGTTCGCCGCCGTCGGCGCTGTCGTGGCGCTCGATCCGGTAAGCGTGAGCTTCGGTGCCGTTCCCTCGGGCAGCGGGCAGACGAAGACGTTCGCGGTCGCGCTGAAGAACCTGAGCAGCGGAACGCGCGTGTTGAGCCTCTCCGTAACGCCGGGCGGTTCGGGCGTGGCCTACGCGGTGTCTCCCGCCACAGTGACGTTGTCCCCGGGTGCGACGACGGCACTTACGGTGACGATGACCGCTGTAAAGGGCGCCACGCCGGGTCACCATCAAGGACAGCTCGACATCAGGTCGGGCGACACCTCGGTCGCGCACGCGGCTGTCTACACGCTGATCAAATAAGGCCCCGCGGCGCTCGCGCCGCGCTCGGTAACGGCCGGATGGGCTCGCGAGCGAGTCTATCCGGCTTGTTTTTGCCCGCCGGCGATCAGTCGCCCACCGCCACCGCCTGCCTGCTCGCCGAGTTCAACCCGGCGAAGGCGAAGGCGCTGCTCGACACCTACGGCTATGTCGAGCGCGATGGCAACGGCTACCGCGAGGCGTCTCGACGTGGAGGAGCGAGCTCGGACATGACGGCGCGCTCGAGCAGGTCGGGCGGCAACAGCCCCTGCGCCAGCACCAGGTCGTGGAACCTGCGCTGCTCGAATCCGGTGCCGGCGGCGAGCTCGGCTTTCAGGCGCAGCTGCTGCATGCGCGTATATCCGTAAAGATACGAAACTGCCTGCCCCGGCGATACGAAGCTGTAACGGTCTGCCTCCTGCTGGGCCATGGGCTCGGACAAGGTCAGATCACGCATCAGGAATGCCTTGGCCTCGGCGGGCGTCATGCGCCCCAGATTGACCATCGGATCGAGAAACGCGCGCGCCGCCCGCAGCAGGCGCATCTGCAGCCCGAACAGCTGCCCGTCGGCGGGGAAGTAGGGGATCATCAGGCTTTCGGCATACAGCGCCCATCCTTCGGCGTTGGTGCTGTTGAAGGCGAATGCGGCGCGCGCAACGGAGACGCCGCGCTCCACCATCACCGCGAACTGCAGCTCATGGCCGGGCCGCGCCTCGTGCGCGGTCAGCGTCCAGGCAGCCGCCTGCGCCGTGAAATCGTCCGCCGGGTCGCTCGAGCGCGCGTTCGGATTGGTGAGCGGCAGGACGAATTCCCCCACCTCGCCCTGGTTGCCGATCAGGCGTGGGGGGTTCATGTAGGCCACAGGCGTCGCCGCCGACTCGGCCTCGCTCGCCAGACGGATCGAGGCCGCGCGCTGCGGCAGCGTGACGATGCGCTCGCGCACCACGATCTCCTCGATCTGCTTCAGCCGCTCGCGATACAGCGCCAGGATGCGATCGGCAGGCACCTGATCGCGCTTGAGCTCGCGCAGCACGTGCCGGTAGTCCTGCGAGCCGAGCTTGCGCTCGAGCGCGATGCGCGTGGCGAGGCGCGACATCTCGTCGCGCAGATCCGCGAACGCGGCCATGCCGAGCGCGATGGCCTGTTCCGGCGCGATGTCGACGCCCACGTTCTTGAGCCGGTCGGCATACAGTTCGCGAGGCAGCACGTGGTCCGCGCGCGCCCGCGGCAATAGGGTGCTGCGTACCCAATCGCAGTGCACGCGCAGCTGACTCGCCAGGCGCTCGTGGGCCGGCTGCCAGTCTTGCAGCCTGCTCGCCTGGAACAGCTGTTCGACGCCCCGGATGTAGCGCTCGCAGTTTCCCAGATGCTGCCGCACTTCCGCCGCATAGGGCCAGGCGAGGCCGGGGACCGCGAAGCGTTCGCTGCTGCGCTCGAGTGCGCGCTGGGCGATGGGCTTCGCGCCCGGCTCCATCCCGGCATAGGCGCGCAGGCGTTGCAGCGCGCTCGCGCGGCGCGACTCCGGATTGCGCGCATCGAGCAGCACCTGGAGTCCCTCGAACACCTGCTTGGGCAGGTCGAAATAGGGCACGAGCAGCCGATACTCGAGATTGCGCGTGTGCCGCATCCTGCGCACCGCATCGATCAGGATGTCGAGGTCCTCCCGGACCTTGAGGTCAGACTCCGCCTTTTTCCGCTCCGCCAGCCGGCGCAGCACGCGGCGTGCCGCCGCGTCGAAGCGCTCGACCGGCGCGGGCTCGAGATCCAGCACCGCGCCGTCGAAGCGCTCGACGCCGAGGGTGGACATGACCTCGGGCTGGAATGCGCCGAGCGTCTCGAATACCATCGCCGAATTGCGGTCGCTGCGCTCGAGCCAGGCGCGCTCGGCGGCGCCCGCCGACGGCGACAGGCAGAGCGCTGCCGCGAGCGCGACAAGGCAATGGGGTGAAAGGGCAATCATGGTAACGCCGAGCCTAGCGGAAACCGGGGTGCATATCGAGAGCCCGCGCCAGGACGACGTCATGGCCTTGCTGGCCGCCCTCGATGCTTACCTCGAGGCCCTGTACCCCGCGATAAGCAACCATATTCTCCCCATCGAGACGCTGTGCGCGCCGAACGTGGCCTTTTTCGTAGCGCGCCGCGATGGTGCGGCGGTGGGCTGCGGCGCGCTGCTGATCGAGCAAGCGGGAACCGCGGAAGTAAAGCGCATGTTCGTCACGCCGGCGGCGCGCGGGCAGGGCGTCGGCCGCCAGATTCTGCGCTGCATCGAAGAGCGCGCCGCGCGCGAAGGGCTGGCACTCATACGCCTCGAAACCGGCATCCATCAGGCGGACGCGCGTGCCCTGTATCGCGCCTTCGGCTATGCCGACTGCGGGCCCTTCGGGCAGTACTTCGCCGATCCGCTCAGCGTGTTCATGCAGAAGCGGTTGCCATAGGTGCAATTCGGACTACCGCTGTACTGCTTGCTGAATGCAGGTTTATACTTTCCCGGTCAACTATCCGTACGTAGGCTTGGTGGTGTTCTACGACTCGGCCGGCGAGTTCATCTGGCGCTGCAGCGGCTCGCTCATCGACCCGCGGACCTTCCTGACCGCCGGCCACTCCTTGGGACCGAGGCGCATTCTGCCCTGTCCAACATCTCGTTCCGCGAGCGCCTGATGGCGCAGTCTACGTTGGTCAACCTGAACAGCGCGCTCAACGACGGCTTCAACCTGCAGACCCAGGGCAACGCCAACGGGCGCGGCGGCACCTGCTCCGGGGACTCCGGCGGGCCGGTCTACCTCGGCGGGTCGAGCTCCAACCTCATCGTCGCCGTCACCTCCTTCGGCCTGAACGCCTTGTGCCGCGGCACCGACTTCGGCTATCGGATCGACCGGACCGAGGTGCTGAACTGGATCAATAGCAAACGCCCAGCACCGGAGTAAGCAGTCCCGAGCCCTTCGCCAGCGCCTTCGCAGATGTACAATTCCCGTGGTTGAGCGCCGGTGTGCCGATGCCGGCAAAGGACGACTCGCCGTTGCGATCGTGCCGATGGACCGGGCCAGATGAAAGCGCCGGCCAGTTCGGTTCAGACAGGGAGGAGAAACTCAAATGTCGACTATACGATGGCTCTGTGTCCCGGTCGCCAGCCTCGCATTGCTGGGGTGCGGGACGATGCGGGAGCACAGCGCGACAGGCTGCACGCCCGGTGGTGTTTGCAAGGTCGCAGTCACGATCGAGAAGTGCACGATTACGGCCTCGCCCGATAGGTTGGTCGTCCCCGAACCCCGCGGCCTGAAAAAGATAGTTTGGTACATCGCGACGGACGGCTATGTCTTCGCTGCCGACGGCATCGTGATCACGGAACCGGGCGGCGAATTCGAACAGCGCGAACTGAGCGCCAAAGGCAATAAGTTCAAGTGGAACGACAAACATACGCGGGCGGGCAATTACAAGTACGTGATCAACGTCGTGCAGACCGGCGTCGATCCGAGGAACTGTCCCCCGAAAGACCCGTGGATCTCGAACCAGTGATCCGTCTCAGCTGATCGGGCTGGGAGGCAGCAGCGCGTCGACTCGGCGCAACGACAACCCGAGTTCGGATTCAGGCCCGGCGCCGGCCTCAGTCGCCAGCGCGCGAGCCTCGTTCAGCGCGGCGCACGCGGCATCGGGCGCGCCCGCGAGATGTTCGGCTTCGGCGCGGGTGCACAACAGCACGCCAAGGCTGAGCCGGTCCGAAACTTCGCGCAGCAACGCTTCGCCCGTGTCGAGGCAGGACCGCGCTTCGTCGGATCGGCCCTCGCGGGCGTGCAGCAGACCGAGGTAGTTGAGAAATTGGCCTTCATGGCGCCGTTCGCCGATCTGTCGCGCGACAACCAGCGCGGCTTCGTACTTGGCCCGTGCTTCGCCCGCCCGGCCCAGTGAGTTGAACACGATCCCGAGGTTGCCGAGCGCGATGCATTCGAGGCGGGCGTGGCCCATTTCGCGTGCTACCACGAGCGCCGCCTCGAAGTGCGAAAGCGCCTCGTCCAATCGCTGCTGCGTGAGATGCAGGAATCCGAGGTTGCACAGCATATTGCCTTCCCACTGCCGGTGGCCGATCTCGCGCGCGGCGGCGAGCCCGGCTTCGTAGTCCGATCGGGCCTCGTCCATGCGTCCCAGGCTCGCGTGCAGGTTGCCCAGGTTGCCTAGCGTTCCGCCCTCCCACCTGCGATCGCCGAGATCTCGCGCGAGCGCGAGCGCAGCCTCGTATTCGGCGCGCGCCGCGTCGAGCCGGCCTATCTCCATGTTCAACGAGCCCAGCCCGTTGCGCAGTTCGCACTGCAGCGTGCGATCTTCAGTCTCGCGCGCCAGCGCCAGCGCCCGCGTCAGGTGGGCCCGGCTTTCGTCGATCCGCCCTTCGTTGCGGTACAGGTCGCCCAGATTGCCGAGCACGCGCGCCTCGCAACGCCGGTCCGCCGCTTCGCGCGCCAGCGAAAGCGCGGCCTCGAATCGCGAGCGCGCCTCGGCCGACCGCCCCAATGCATCGAGCGCGATGCCCGCAACGCGCTCGGCGCGGGCGAGTTGCGCCGGCGCGAGAGCCGGCATTGCGCGCAACGAGGCCGCGAGCTCGATGCCGACCCGAAACGGCCCGCGCAGCCTCAGCGCGGTCCAGGCGTTTTCCAGCGCTCCGACCGCCGCAGGCGCATCGCCGCGCAGCACCGCGCGGCGGCAAGCGGCGACGAAGTTGTCGAGGTCGGCGCAGCCGTCGGCGATCGCTTCCTTCTCGCCCAGACCCGCGAAATGCGCTCCGTGTCGCGCCTGCGCCGCCTCCTGCGCATCCGGCCCGCTGCCGGCATAGCGCCCGGTGCTTCGCAAGTGCTCGGCCGCATATTCCTGCACCGTTCCGAGCAGGTCGAAGCGGTTGTCGTCGACCTGCCGGACGAACGACTTGTTGACCAGCGACTGCATCACGTCGATCGGCCACGGCGCTTGAGCGTCGGGCGGCAGGTCGAGCACCGCTTCGGCAGAGCGCATCGTGAAGCGGCCCTCGAATACCGACAGCTGGGCAAGCGCCGCCTTGTCGGCGGGCGAGAGCAGGCTCCAGGACCAGTCGAACGTCGCACGCAAGGTCGCCTGCCGGTCGCGGCGCCCGCCCGCCGAGGACAACAGCTTGAAGCGCTCGCTCATGCGCGCAAGCAGCGTGCGCGGCGACATCACGCGAACGCGTGCCGCCGCCAGCTCGATCGCCAACGGCAGTCCGTCGAGGAGCTTGACCAGCGGGCCGATTGCCGCGCGGTCCTGCTCGTTCGGGTCGAAGTCGCGTTTCGCCGATTCGGCGCGCCGCATGAACAGCTCGGTGGCGTCGGATGTCGGCATCGGCGCCAGTGCGAACGCCACTTCGCCGGAGAGCCCGAGCACCTCGCGCGAGGTCACGAGGAACAGCGCTTCGCCGGCGCGGGCCAGCCACCGGCCCAGCGTCTCTTCGGCGTGCCGCGCGACCTGCTCGAAGTTGTCGAGGATCACCAGGCAGCGACCGCGGCCGGCGATGGCATTGCCGAGCTGCACGACCGGATCCGCCACGCCGAGGGGAACATCGAGCGCCTGCGCGACCGCATAAACGATGCCATCCATGCTCCGCGCCGCCGCCAGGTCGCAGAACCACGCACCGCCCGGAAAGTCGCCGAGCCAACTCGACGCGAAGCGGGTGGCAAGCCGCGTCTTGCCGCTGCCCCCGATGCCGACTACCGACACCAGGCGCGCGTGTTCGTCGAAGCGTCGTGCGAGTTCGAGCAACGCAGCGTGCCGTCCGACGAAGGCGTCACTCTCGGCGGGCAGGCTGTGCCTGATCTGTTCGACCGGCATCCATAGTTCGCCCTGGCGAACGACGCGATAGCCCTTCGCCCCGCTCGCCGGCGGCGGGATGAAGGGTGAATCGGCATCGCCGATTTCGAACAATTCGACCGGCTCCGAAAGCCCTTTCAATCGCCAGTGGCCGTGCGCCTGCATGCGCAGGCCGACCGTGCCGAGCGCGTTGCGCGCCGCGGCGGTCAGCAGCGTCTGCCCGCCGCGCGCAAGCGACATCACGCGCGCCGCGGTCGGCTTGGCAATGCCTTCGACTTCAAGCGGTTTGGCCCCGAGCGCGATGTCCGGCCGGCTGTTCTCGCGCAGGACCACCGCGCCGATATGCAGCCCGGCGCGGGCCTGCATCGGCGTATCGAGCGACGCGAGCGCCCGGTGATAGGCGAGCGCGTATGCGGCCGCGTCGGCCACCGTCTCGAACATCAGCAGCAGCCCGTCGGTCTTATCGATCTCGCGTCCGCACCACCTGCGCAGCAGGTCGCGCGCGACGCGGTCGTGTGCGGCCCACAGTGCGGCCATCGCCGCGTCGCCGAGCTTCTCCGAGCGGGCGGTGCTATCGACGACGTCGGTGAAGAGCAGCGTCCTGACGTCGCTCACCGAGGCCGTCACCCGCGGAGCACCCTCATGGGAGGAAATTTTACCCGGGCGAGCCTGCTGCGGTACCGTTACAAAGCGAAGTGAGTGGAAATCTTACACCGGGGGACGCGCGTCAAGCACGGTTTTCAGCCGGGCGCATGCCGCGCCGGAGCGCGAACCTCTAGAATTCCCGGCATGGCACTCGGCGCATTTAATTTCGCCAAATGGATCGACGAGCACGCGCAGCTGCTCAAGCCGCCGGTGGGCAACCAGCAGGTGTACCAGGAGGCGGGCGACCTGGTGATCATGGTGGTGGGCGGGCCGAACGCGCGCACCGATTACCACGACGATCCCTACGAGGAATTCTTCTACCAGCTGCGCGGCAACATGGTGCTCAAGGTGATCGAGGACGGCAAGCCGCGCGACCTGCCGATCCGCGAGGGCGAGATCCTGCTGATTCCCGCGCACCTGCGGCATTCGCCGCAGCGCCCGGAGCCGGGCTCGGCGGGGCTGGTGGTGGAAAAAGTGCGGCCGAAGGACGTGAACGACGCCTTCGAGTGGTATTGCCCGGCATGCTGGGCGCTCGTGCACCGCGTCGAAGTGAACGTGCAGAACATCGTCAAGGACCTGCCGCCGCTGTTCGACGCCTTCTACCAGAGCGCCCGCGCCTGCCCCAAGTGCTCCCGGGTGCATCCCGGGAAGGCGGCATGAACGCGATCGACATGCACCCGCACCTCTTCCCGCGCGAGTGGGAAGACCTGGGCCAGCACGTCGGCGAACTCCAGGCGCACGGTGTCTGAGCGGACAGCGCCGCGCTTCAGCGCCGCGGTGGCGGGGTAGTCTCCGAGGAGGGCCTTCACCTTCCGAGCGCCGCGCGGATCACGCGGAGCAGTTCGGCGCGGTCCTCGGTCTTTTTGCCGCCGAGGCGTTCCTGCACGCCCAGGTCGGCGAGCCACTGCTGGCGCGCAGCGGTCGCCGCTGCCATGATCGGCTCGAGGCCGATGCCCTCGAGCGTCTCTGCGACTTCGCGCATTTCCGCGGCGCGCCGCTGGCCGTGGCTGACCACGCGCTCGATCATGGTGCCGGAGAGCTTTTCCCAGTCGATGCCGGGAAAGGTTTCCTTGAGCGAGGCGAGCACGCGCGCCTCCACCTTGTATTCGCTCGCTGCGAGCATGGACTCCAGCAGCAGCGCTTCCATGCCCTTGATCACGATCGAGCGGAACATCTTGATCGCCGCGGCCTGCCCGACCTGCGCCGAGACGAATTCCATCTTCATGCCGAGGGCCAGCGCGCGCGGGGCGAGCGCTGTGGCACTGGGTCCGCCGATCAGGCAGGGCACCTTGTGCAGCTGCGGCGCGACCGCCGCCATCACTGCGACATCCACGTAGGCGGCGCCGGTGGGCGCGAGGAGCGCCGCGGTTTCGATCTTGCGTTGCGGCGATACCGAGTTGATATCGAGGAACAGCTGGCCCTTCTTCAGGCCCGGAAGGCAGGACTTTGCCGCTTGCAGGCTCGAGCTTGCGGTCACGGCGAGGAACACGAGGTCCGCTTCGCGCACCGCGTCGACGTGGTCGCGCGCGATCGCGACGCCGAGCGATTGCGCCGTCCGTTTCAGCTTGCCACCGTGCGCCGGGTCGTCGAACAGGATGTCGTAGGCGCGAATCGCCGGCTTGCCCTCGCCCAGCAGTCCGCGGCTGATCGTCTGGCCGGCTTCGCCGAAGCCGATGAAGGCGATGCGCTCGGTCATTTGAACCAAGTCTCCCGAAAGCGCGGCAGTTTGGCACAATCCGATGCGATGAACGTCTCCGAAGTGATGGTGCGCTACCTGAAGGCGGCCGGCATCGGCCACGTCTTCGGCTATCCGGGCGACCCGAACATCGAGTTCATGGAAGCGGTGCGCCGCGCCGGCATGCAGTTCGTGCTCGGCCGGCGCGAGGGCACCGCGGGGTTGATGGCGCAGGCCTACGGTTTTCTCACCGGGCGGCCGGGCGTATGCATGTCCACGCTGGGGCCGGGCTCGTCGAACCTGGTGAACGCGGTGGCCAACGCATACCTGGACCGCGTGCCGATGATCGCGCTCTCCGGGCAGATCGAGCGCAAGCGCGAGCAGACGTTTACGCACCAGGTGCTCGACCACAATCGCCTCTTTTCGCCGGTGAGCAAATGGGTCACGCACGTGGCTCCCGACACCGTCGCGAGCGTGATGCGCAGGGCGCTGCGCACCGCGATGGCCGAGCGCCCGGGCCCGGTGCATATCACCACGCATGCGGACGTGGTCGGCGCCGAGGCAATGGACGATGCGGTGCGACTGCCGCCGCTCAAGGCCATGGCGTTCGGCGCCGATACCGACGTGGCGCGGCGCCTGCGCAAGGCGAAGAGGCCGGTGATCCTCGCAGGAATCGCCGCGCAGCGTGCCGGCGCGCACGCCGCGCTCGCGCGCCTCGCCGAGGAGGCCGGCATCCCGGTCGTGGTTGCGCCAATGGCCAAGGGCGTGCTCGCCGAGGACCACCCGTACTACGCGGGCACGCTGGACATGGCATGCAACGCGCTGATGTGGGATTTTCTCAAGGGTTGCGACCTGCTGCTTGCAGTCGGCTTCGACGCGGTGGAGCTGATCAAACCCTGGACGCTCTCGGTGCCGACCGTGCACATCGACGCGGTGCCTAACACCGACCAGATCTACAGCGCGGACACGGAACTGGTCGGCGACATCACCGCGATCCTTGGCGGCATCACGGCGGCGTGGAAAGGCGAACCGAAATGGCGGGCGGCGGCGGTGAAGCGCCACCGTGATGCGCTGCGCGCTGCGTACTACGCCGGGCGGGTGAAGGGCAAACTCAACCCCACCGACGTGATCGACGCGGTACGCGAGGCGCTGCCGCGCGAGGCGATCGCCACCAGCGACGTCGGCTCGCACAAGCTGCTCGTCGGCCAGGGCTGGAGCGCGTATGAGCCGCGCTCGGTGCTGATGTCGAACGGGCTGTCGTCCATGGGTTATTCGCTCCCGGCGGCAATGGTCGCGCAACTGCTGTACCCCGATCGGCCCGTGGTGTGCTTCGTGGGCGACGGCGGGCTGGCGATGGTGCAGGGCGAGCTGCGGCTCGCCTCCAGTCTGGGCCTCGGTCTGCTGGTGGTCGTGTTTTGCGACGGGAGCCTCAACCGCATCGAGATCAAACAGACGAAGCGCAAGTACCCGAGCTGGGGTACCTTGATCGAGCCCACCGACATCGAGCGCCTGGCGCAGTCCATGGGCTGCGAGGGCGCGACGGTCGGGAGCGCAGCGGCGCTGGCGCGGCTGCTGGCGGGCAAGCGGCCCAAGGACCGCCCGCTGGTGGTGGGGGCGCGCATCGATCCGGCGCAGTACACGCAACAATTCTGACAAGGGAGCGGTGCACATGACGCGATACTTCCTGGGGGCGCTGGCCGCCCTGCTGTCGCTGGCCGTACAGGCGCAAGGCTGGCCGGCGAAACCGATCCGCATGGTGGTGCCGTTCGCGCCCGGCGGCACCAGCTCGATCGTCGCGCGCAGCGTCGCCGCCGAGATGTCCAAGGGCCTCGGCCAGGAGGTGTACATCGAGAACAAACCGGGCGGCGGGGGCAATGTCGCGATGCAGGAGGTGGCGCGCGCCGAGCCCGACGGCTATACGCTGATCATCGGCCATCTGGGCACGCTCGCCGTGAACCCGTTCATGTTCGAGACGCTGCCCTTCGATACCAACCGCGATTTCGCCGCCGTGTCGCTGCTCGCCAAGGTGCCGAACATCTTCGTGGTGCACGCGGACGTGCCGGCGAAAGACCTGCGCGAGTTCGTGGCGCTGGCGAAGGCGCAGCCCGGCAAGCTGAACTACGGCTCGGCGGGCAACGGCAGCGCCGGGCACCTCGCGTTCGAGTACCTCAAGCTGCTGGCGGGTATCGACGTGGTGCATGTACCGTACAAGGGCACCGGGCCCAACCTGATCGACCTGCTGGCCGGGCGCACCCAGGCAACCTCGGCGGGCACGCCGCCGCTCATGCCGCACGTCAAGGCAGGCAAGCTGCGCGTCATCGCCGTGGGCTCGCCGCAGCGCCTGCAGGTGCTGCCCGAGGTTGGCACCGTCGCCGAGCAGGGCTACCCGGGATTCGAGACCAC
>JANMSV010000048.1:0-23516 GCA_031389685.1 Betaproteobacteria bacterium | reverse complement strand
TTCACCGCGCTCTATGCCGCGTGGGCGGTGGCGACGCTCGCTACCTTGCGGCTCGTGCCGCCGCGCGCCCGACGCCGTGGATAATCCTCGCATTGTCGGGATTGCGCTTATGAAAACTCGCGAAACTGACTAAACGCCTGGGGCCACTTCTATTCATCCGCCCCTTGATTGCTTTCGCGAGAACTTCCTGTTTCGCGATGTCGTATTGTCCGACGGCCACCATTTTTCGATCCTTCACTTTAATGCGCACCACGATAGTCTGACGCTCTGTGCCCTGATCCAAAACGATATAGTACGTGTATAGGGCTTTCACGATCTCAGACTGAACAAGGTCGGTGAATCCCCAATCGACCATCGCGCGCCCGTCAGCAGCCAACTGTGTTTGGATATCTCCGCGTAGAAAGTTATCAAGAGGCGGAATATCATCTTGCCCTAACGCCGAAACATCAGGTTCGGTCGGATCGTTTGTCGCGTCAGCGACCAAAATCGATGCCACTTCAGGCGCATCCCTATCTTCTGAGTCAAACGCTCGAAAAATCGCCCCTTTGGAATTTTCGTTATCGTAGTCTTCCACCAACCACTGATATGGCCCGGGAAGGGCCAAAATCATAAGCCCCAGGACGGAATACACTCCGTGCTCAGCGTTTATCACTTCGTAATTTTTTATTGCCACGATAGTTTCCTCTCCTTTCCTTCCGGCTAACGCCTCGGTTCAGCCGCGGGGCGGGCTGTACCGCGCGCCGGTCGAGCCGACGGGTTCTGTGACTGAATCAGGAGGCGGCGACGCTCCTCACGCTGCGGCTCGTGCCGCCCAGTAAAACAGCTGCCTGAACAGCCCGGCTCGATGTGCTAGTATTCGAATATTAGAATCTCATAGAATCTAAATAATGGATACCAGCAAAATCGGCCGCAACGGTACCCTGGTCATCCCCGCCAGGCTGCGCCGCCGCTTCGGCCTGAAGGAAGGCGGTATGGTGGTGATCGAGGAGGCCGAGGACGGGATCAGCATCCGGCCTGCCGTGGCGATGCCGGTCGAGGTCTACTCCTCGCGGCGCAGGGCCGAGTTCCTGCTGAACAACGCTGTCGATTCGGCGGATTACAAGCGCGCGCTACGCGAGGTGCGCAGGCTGGGGATCGATCCCGAGGACATCCCGCACCGGCGCTTGTGACGCACCGGGTTTTCCTGGACGCGAACGTCCTGTTTTCAAGCGCCTGGCTGGAAGGCTCCGGTCTTGCCAGGCTTTGGCGGCTGCCAGACGTAACGCTCGTCACGTCGCGCTACGCCGTGGCGGAGGCGGAGCGAAACCTCGATACCGACGATCAGCGCGCCCGGCTGCATGCCTTGGCCGCGAAACTGGCGATGGTGGATGCGCCACCGCAAAGCGCGCTCCCGGCAGGCGTAGAGCTGGTCGCGAAAGACGCGCCGATTCTGCTTGCGGCGATGGAAGCACGCGCCACCCACCTGCTCACCGGCGACCGCGCGCACTTCGGCGCGCTTTACGGGAAAACGGTCGGCGGGGTGAAGATTCTCCCGCCGGCGCAATATTTCAAGCTGCCACGGGCGCGCTGACTCCGGTCACGCTGCGGCTCGTGCCGCCTAGGCGCTGAATTTCTCGCGCAGGCGCTGCACGGCCTCGGGCTCGCCGCGCACGCGCAGGAACGCGCCCTCGCCTTCGGCGCGCTCCTCCAGCACCTCGCAGTTCGCGAAGATCTCCCCGCGCTGCTTCTGCGCCGACCAGGGCAGGAAGAGGTCGGCCTCGACCAGGCGCCGCTGGAAGAACGCGACGATTGCCTCGCGCAGCTGCGCGATATCGCCCGCGCGGCGCGCGCTCATCACGATGCACCCGGGGTATTTTTCACGCAGCGCCGCTGCGTCGCCGCCGCGATCGATCTTGTTGAACACGAGGAGGCGCGGCACGGCCTTGGCGCCAATCTCCTCGAGCACTTCCTCGGTCACCGCGAGCTGCCGCTCGAAGCCGGGATCGCTCGCATCGACGACGTGGGCGAGCAGCGACGCTTCGAGCGCCTCGTCGAGCGTCGACTTGAACGACGCGACCAGCCCGTGCGGCAGGTTCTTGATGAAGCCGACCGTGTCGCTGACCAGCACGCGCGGCACGCTCTCGGGGTGCAGGGCGCGCACGGTGGTATCGAGCGTCGCGAAGAGCTTGTCGGCGACCAGCGCGTCGTTGCCGGTGAGCGCGCGCATCAGCGTTGACTTTCCTGCGTTCGTGTAGCCGACCAGCGCCACGCGCGCGAGCCCCTGGCGCTCCTGGCGGCGGGCGCGCTGCGTCCTGCGCTCCAGGTGCATGGCGTCGAGTTCCTTCTGCAGCTCGGCGATGCGGTCGCGGATCTTGCGCCGGTCCAGTTCGCCGTGCGACTCGCCGCCGCTGCGGCCGCCGGTGCCGCTGCGCGCCCGGTCCTTCGGCCCGGCCTGCTTGGCGGCTTCGCGCATGCGCGGCCCCATGTAGCCCAGGCGCGCGATCTCGACCTGCGCTCTCGCGGCGCGGGAGCTCGCGTGGCGGTGGAAGATTTCGAGGATCACCATGGTGCGGTCCATCACCTCGCAGCCGGCCTCCTTCTCGAGGTTGTGCGCCTGCGAGGGGGAGATCTCGTGGTCGACGAGGATGAGGTCGGCGCCGTTCTGCACGCAGTCGTGCAACTCCTGGCGCTTGCCCAGGCCGAGGTAGGCCGTCGAGTCGAACCTGGCGCGCTTCTGCGTGAACGTGGCGACCACTTCGAAACCCAGCGTTTTCGCGAGCTGGCGCAGCTCGGTCAGCGAGGCATCGAACTCGACGTCGCTCACGCTGGGCAGTTGAACCGCCGCGATGACGGCGCGTGGGGGCTTCTGGTTGACTTCTTGCATCATGGGGCACGGAGACTACCAGTCAAAACGGTCAATGCCGCAATTCCCATGCCTCACGGGTGCGGGGTGGTACCCGTCTCCTGACCCGGGGAATCAAAGGGGAAGGACCGGCGAGCTAGAAGCAACGACCACGCGACATCGTTGCGGCGTCCCGCGAATAGCGTCTGAAGATGTAGTCACCATTCGCGAGCAGCTTTACATACCCGTTTCCCTCGTGCGGGCGAAAGATGGCGTAGGCATCTTCGTTCCCCCATTCAACGCGTCCGTTCTCATAGAGTTCCTTCATATCGGACGTGTCCGCGTCGGATTCGATCCAACCACGACCGGAGGCCGCCCTGAGCTTGAACGGAAACGTTCTTATCGTCGAGCGACCGCTGCATCCGACGTGGATATTGCTGCAGAAGAAGGGCAGCGTCGGTTGACAGGCAACTTCACCCGTTTGAGCGAGTTTCGCGATCGCGGACTGAGGGGCATCGCTGCCGACAGCGAAACCGGCCGAGACTGACAAAGTTGAGGCCAGAATAAATTGCAGAAGTGCTTTCACGATAGCGCCTGCTTGAGTTTAACCATTGGATACCTGTCAGCGCTTCACTTGAACGAAGGATTGTACAAAGCTCGTCGACGGAGGCAATCGATGCGCAGTGGTCGCGCTTGACGAGTAGTGAACGGCGTAAATGCGATGTAACACGGCATACCGGCGCCCCTGCTTGTCATCCTTTCCTCGAGATCAAGCAATTAGCGCACTGAATATACGTCCGTGTCGCCGCCGACGCTCTATTCCGCGCGTGCGTATAAAAGGATAGACGCCTTCGGGAGAAGGCATGAACGCAAAATCAGGCGGTTCGGTTAAGGCTGTTATCAGGCAAACAGATAACCCGCCACCACGCCTCACGCTGCGGCACGTGCCGCCCACGAAAAAAGCTCCCTGAACACCGCGTCGCGAACCTCGCGCCGCGACAGCACCAGGTCGTGCAACCCACCCGGGAAAGCGAGCACCGACGCCTCGCGCCCCAGCGTACGGCCCCAGCGCGCGACATGGCGCCAGTCGAGCACGATGTCGGCTTCGTCCGAGTGCATGGTCAGGACGGGACAGGCGATGTCTACGCCCGCGTGGACCTTCGCCTGCGCGGCGAGGATCGCCCCGACCCAGCCGAAGTAGGCGGGAAAACCGTGCAGCGGCTTGAGCTTCAGGTCGAAGTCCCACTCGCCGCCGAATTCGCGGTGGATGCTGCGCACATAGGCCGGATTCAGCGCCTCAGGGTCGTTCAGGAACGGGAATGCCCGGCCGGTCAGCGCCGCAAAGCCGAGTTGTGCGCGCTTGAACGGCGTGACCTTCCAGTCGAAAAACGGATTGTTGAGCCACAGCGCGCTGACCTGCGTCTTGCGCTCTCCCCGGCTCGCGTACAGCGCGCACACCAGGCCGCCGGTCGAGTGGCCCGCGAGCAGCACCGGCGCGCCGATTTCCTCAAGCGCGCGCGTGAGGTCGGCGAAGTACTCGGCGATCTCCTTGCAAAAGCAGGGATGCTGATGCGCCAGGAGCGAGCGGCCGTGCTTGCGCAGGTCCAGGGCATAAAACGCGTAGCCTTCGGCGGCAAAGCGCTCCGCCATGTGGCGCTGGAAGAAATAATCCACGAAGCCGTGCACGTAGAGCACGGCGCCGCGCGGCGCGTCGCCCGCGGGCAGTCGCACCAGCGTGGAGATCACGTGGCCGTCGTAGTCGTCTGGAAATTCGAACGCCTGCGCCTCGAACCCCGCCAGTCGCGCGTCGGCTGTCCAGTCACCCATGCCGGGATAATGCCCAGGAAACGTGCTCGCGCACCAGTGCCGACGGATGATCGGCGCGCGCGCGTAGCGCCGCCACCACCTGCGCCGTGGTGGGCGCATTGCCCAGGCCGACGGCGAGGTTGCGCAGCCAGCGCTCGTAGCCGATGCGCCGGATCGGCGAGCCCGCCATGCGTGCATCGAACTCCTCTGCGCTCCACGCGAACAATTCCACCAGCGAGGCGCGGTCCAGGCCGTTTCTCACCGCGAAGTCGGGCTCCGCACTGGGCCGGGCGAAGGAATTCCACGGGCACACTGCCTGGCAGTCGTCGCAGCCGTAGACACGGTTGCCGATGAGCGGACGCAAGGGCTCGGGAATGCTGCCCTGCAGCTCGATGGTCAGGTAGGAGATGCAGCGCCGCGCATCCAGCTGGTAGGGCGCGCGGATCGCCTGCGTCGGGCAGATGTCGATGCACTTGGTACAGCTGCCGCAGTGCTCGCTGGCCGGCGCGTCGACCGGCAGCGGCAGGCTGGTGTAGATCTCGCCGAGAAAAAACCACGATCCCGCCTCGCGCGACAGGAGCAGCGTGTGCTTGCCGCGCCAGCCGATGCCCGCCTTGGCTGCCAGCGCCACTTCCATCACCGGCGCGGAATCGGCGAACACCCGGTAACCGAATTCACCGGCGTCTGCGGTGATGCGCTCGCACAGCTTCTGCAGCCGGGCGCGCAGCACCTTGTGGTAGTCGCGCCCGCGCGCGTAGCGCGAGATGCACGCGACGCCGGGATCGGCGGACGCATCCTCGCCTTCCTGCAGGTAGTCCATGCGGCAACTGATGACACGCAGCGTCCCCGGCACCAGTTCGGCGGGGCGCGCGCGAAGTGCGCCATGGCGGGCCATATAATCCATCTCGCCGTGCCAGCCCTTGCCGAGCCACTCGCCGAGCCGGTTCTCCGCCGCGGCGAGATCGGTGTCCGCAATGCCGACCGCCTGGAAGCCGAGTTCCTTTGCCCAATGCTTGATGCGCGCTGCGAGCGCCTCGTAGTCCATGGCCGCCGAGTCTAGCCTCGAGCTCGCCGACGAGGCAGCGACGCTGCGCCTGGGCGCCGCGCTTGCCGCCGGCATCGGCCCGGGCCGGGTGCTGCACCTGCGCGGGGAGCTGGGAACGGGCAAAACCACCCTCGTGCGGGGGCTCCTGCGCGCACTAGGTCACAGCGGCAGGGTCAAGAGCCCCACCTACCCCCTGGTTGAACTTTATGTGGTTTCAAGCTTACACTTGTATCACTTTGATTTTTATCGGTTCAAAGATCCAACAGAATGGCTCGATTCCGGCTTCCGGGACTACTTCAATTTGCAGTCGGCCTGCGTGGTCGAGTGGCCCGAGCGCGCGGGGGGATTGCTGGCGCCCCCTTGCCTCGAGGTTCGACTGGAGATTGCGGGGGCGGGCAGGCGCGCGTGGCTGAGCGCGCCCTCGCTGTCCGGCGACGCTTGGCGCGCGCAGGCCTTGCAGGGCTATTGCTCTGTGTCCTAAGCGCAGCCCAGGCCGAAATCATCGCCACGCGCATCTGGCCGGCGCGCGATTACACGCGCGTCACCTTCGAGTCGAGCCAGGCATTGAATTACAGCCTGTTCGCGCTCAAGGGCCCCGAGCGCCTGGTACTCGACCTGGAAGGCGCCGATGCGAGCGCCGCGCTGGCCGAATTGCAGAACAAGGTTGCCGCCGGAGACCCGTACATCGCCAGCCTGCGCGTGGCGCTCAACCGGCCCGGCGTAATGCGCGTGGTGCTGGATCTCAAGACCGAGGTAAAGCCGCAGGTGTTCGCCTTGAAACCGATCGCCGATTACGGCCATCGCCTGGTGCTCGACCTGTATCCGCTGGTGCCGCCCGATCCATTGGCCGCGCTGCTTGAGCTGGATGGGAAACTTGCCACCGTCACCGGAACCGGGGCATCTGCGCCGCGCCGGGGCGGCCCGCCGGCGCCGGTGGTGGCGCGCCTCGCCACCGTGGTCATCGACCCCGGGCACGGCGGCGAGGATCCGGGCGCGCGCGGCCGCCGCGGCAGCCTGGAAAAGGACATCACGCTGACTATCGCGCGGCGCCTCAAGAAGATGATCGACGCCGAAAGCGGCATGCGCGCGGTGCTGACGCGCGATGGCGACTATTACCTGGCGCTGAATTCTCGCGTCGAGAAGGCGCGCAAGGTCAAGGCCGACCTGTTCGTGTCGGTGCACGCCGACGCCTTTATCCGGCCGCACGCGCGCGGCTCCTCGGTGTTCGCGCTGTCGCAGCGCCCGACCTCCGATGCGGCGCGCTGGCTGGCGAAGCAGGAAAACGACTCCGACCTGATCGGCGGGGTCAACCTCGACGCGCGCGACCCTTACCTCACCCAGACGCTGGTCGACCTTTCGCAGACCGCGACCAACGATCACAGCATGAAGCTGGGCGGTGCGGTGCTGGCCGAGCTCGGCCACATCAACACCCTGCACAAGGCGCGCGTCGAGCGCGCCGGCTTCGCCGTGCTCAAGGCCCCCGACGTACCCTCTATCCTGGTGGAGACTGCGTTCATCTCCAATCCGCAGGAGGAGAAACGCCTCAACGACGACGCCTACCAGGACAAGATGGCGCGGGCGCTCCTTGCCGGCATCAAGCGCTACTTCACCCGGAATCCGCCGCGGCCCCAGGGGCCGCTGGCGTTGAACTAGACTAGCCTGCGGCGCGACGGCGCGTGCGCAGGAACTCGACCGCGATCGGCAGCACCGACACCGCGACGATCACCATGATCGCCACGGCGAGGTTGTCTTTCACCAGCGGGATGTTGCCGAACCAGTAACCCGCTAGGCACAGCGACACCACCCAGAGCAGCGCGCCGGCCACGCTGAAGGCGAGGAAGCGCGCATAGGGCATGGCGCCGATGCCCGCCACGAACGGCACGTAGGTGCGCACGATCGGCACGAAGCGCGCGAGGATGATGGCCTTGCCGCCGTGGCGCTCGTAGAAGACATGCGTGCGCTCGAGGTGTTGGCGGTTGAACCAGCGCGAGTCCTCGGCACGGAATACTTTCGGCCCCGCCCAGCGGCCGATCCAGTAGTTGACGTTGTCGCCGCTGAGCGCCGCCGCCACCAGCAGCACCATCACCAGCACGATGTCCATGCCGCCCGCGGCGGCCAGCGCGCCCACCACGAACAGCAGCGAATCACCGGGCAGGAACGGCGTCACCACCAGCCCGGTCTCGCAGAACACGATGGCGAACAGCAGCGCGTAGACCCAGACGCCGTGCTCGGCAATGAACGCGGCGAGATGGGCGTCGAGATGCATGAGGAAGTCCCACAGCGCGGCGACAAGTTCCATGACCCGATTCTATATACTCCGCGCATGAGCGCCATCCGCGTGCTGCCCGAGCTGCTGATCAGCCAGATCGCGGCGGGCGAAGTGGTGGAACGGCCGGCCTCCGTGCTGAAGGAACTGCTCGAGAACAGCCTCGACGCGGGCGCCGCCGAGGTGCAAGTGGCGCTCGCCGAAGGCGGCGCGAAGCGCGTGCAGGTGGACGACGACGGTGCGGGCATCGCGCGCGCAGACCTCGCACTCGCGTTCGCGCGCCACGCCACCAGCAAGATCGGCTCGCTCGAGGATCTCGAGGGCGTGGCGAGCATGGGCTTTCGCGGCGAAGCGCTCGCGTCGATCGCGGCAGTGGCGCGCGTCGAGCTGGTATCGCGGGCGCGGGACGCCGCGCACGCCTGGTCGCTCGCCGCCGAGGGCGGCGCGCCGGGAGAAACCAGGCCCGCGGCGCGCGCACCGGGTACCACGGTCGCGGTGTCGGACTTGTACTTCAACACGCCGGCGCGCCGCAAGTTCCTGCGCACCGAAGCGACCGAGTTCGGCCATTGCGACGAGGCGTTCCGGCGCGTTGCGCTGGCGCGGCCCGGGACGGCGTTCAGCCTCAAGCACAACGGCCGCGTCGCGGCGCATTTGCAACCGCAGTCGCTCGAGGAGCGCGCGGGTGCACTGCTCGGGGAGGAGTTCGCGGCGGCGTCGGTGCCCCTGGACGCCTGCGCCGGGCCGCTGCGGCTGCACGGCCGCGCCGGCACACCGCAAGCGGCGCGCAGCCGCGCCGACACGCAGTACTTCTACGTCAACGGGCGCTTCGTGCGCGATCGCCTCCTCGCGCACGCGGTGCGCGAGGCCTACCGCGACACGCTGCACGGCGAACGCCAGCCCGCCTTCGTGCTGTTCCTTGAACTCGACCCGCGCGGCGTGGACGTGAACGTGCACCCGGCGAAAACCGAAGTGCGGTTCCGGGACGCGCGCGGCATGCACCAGTTCGTGTTCCACGCGCTGCAGCGCGCGCTGTCGCCTTCCGTCGCGCGCGCGCCGGTGAGCTACGCCAGCGTGTCCTCGCACGGACCGGCGATCCAGGCGGCGCTGGCGATGCACGAGCCGGTGATGGAGGTTCGCGCCGCGCCCGCAGTGCTGCCGCAGTCGGAAAAGGCGCCACCGCTGGGCTACGCGCTCGCGCAGCTGCACGGCGTGTACATCCTCGCGCAGAACGAGGCGGGCCTGGTGCTGGTGGACATGCACGCCGCACACGAGCGCATCCTGATGGAGAAACTCAAGCTCCGGCTCGACGCCGGCGCCATCGAACGCCAGGGCCTGCTGGTGCCGGCCGTGTTGCGTGCCGAGGCGCTGGAGGTGGCGACCGCAGAGGAGAATCGCGGGGCCCTGGAGCAGCTCGGCCTGGAGTTGTCGGTCGCCGGGCCGAATGAGCTTGCGGTGCGCGCGGCGCCGGCGCTCCTCGCGGGCGGCGACGTGGCCGCGCTCGCGCGCTCGCTGCTGGCCGAGCTGCGCGAGTACGGCGCGGTGCAGGTGCTGCAGGCACGCCAGAACGAGCTTCTCGCCACCATGGCCTGCCATGCCGCGGTGCGCGCGCACCGCGTGCTGTCGATCCAGGAGATGAACGCTTTGCTGCGCGAGATGGAGGAGACCGAGCGCTCGGGGAGCTGCAATCATGGCCGCCCGACCTGGTACCAGCTCACCATGGCGGACCTGGACAAGCTGTTCCTGCGTGGCCGGTAAGGCATTTGCGCTACTCGGTCCGACCGCGAGCGGCAAGTCGCGCCTTGCCCAGGAGCTCGCTGCGCGCCACCCGGTCGAGATCATTTCGGTGGACTCGGCCCAGGTGTACCGCGGCATGGACATCGGCACCGCCAAGCCTTCTGCCGCGGAGCGCAAGCGCGTGCCGCACCACCTCCTCGATCTCGTCGAGCCGACGCAGAGCTATTCGGCCGGCCGGTTTCGCGCGGACGCGGTCCGCGCGATCGGGGAAGTTCAAGGGCGGGGAAAGGTCCCGCTGCTCGTCGGCGGCACCATGCTCTACTACCGCGCCCTGGCACACGGCATCGACGCTTTGCCGCAGGCCGAGCCTGGGCTGCGCGCGCAGATCGATGCGCGCGCCGCGCGCCACGGCTGGCCGGCGCTGCACGCCGATCTGGCACGCGTGGACCCGGTCACCGCGTCGCGGCTTTCGCCCAACGACGCGCAGCGCATCCAGCGTGCGCTCGAGGTGTGGGAGCTCTCCGGCAAGCCGATCTCCGAATTGCAGAAGTCGGCGAATCCCGAAATGCCGTTCCAGCTGCAAGCCTTCGCGCTCGTTCCCGAAGACCGCGGCGAACTGCACCGGCGCATCGCCGAGCGCTTCGAGCGCATGCTGCAGGACGGCCTGGTGGACGAACTCAGAGCACTGCGCGGGCAGCATGAGCTGCACGCCGGCTTGCCCAGCATGCGCTGCGTCGGCTACCGGCAGGCTTGGGGCTACCTCGAGGGCGAGTACGGCAAGGTCGAGCTGCGCGACCAAGGCATCGCCGCAACGCGCCAACTCGCCAAACGCCAGCTCACTTGGCTACGCAGCCTGCCCGGCCTGCAGCCCGCGGAGAACCTCGCCGCGGCGCTCACTCGGGCTTGATGCCCACCTCGGCGACCACCCGGCGCCAGACCTCGAGCTGCTCCTTCGTGAATGCGGCGAGTTCCTCCGGCGTGGAGCCGCGCGGCTCGAAAGCGAGGATGCCGAAGGCCTCGCGCACCTCGGGACGCTTGAGAAGCGCGATCAACTCGCGCGACAGGCGGTCCGTGACGTCCCGGGGCATTCCCTTCGGCCCGAATACTCCGCCCCAGGGCGTGATGGAGAGGCCCGCCAGGCCGGACTCGGCCATGGTCGGCGCCTGCGGCAGCAGCGGGCTGCGGTTGGGCAACAGCGTCGCCAGCACGCGCAGCTTGCCTTCCTTGACCTGCGGCGCCGCTGCGCCCGGCGTGGCGATGGCGAACTGCACCCGACCGCCCAGCAGGTCGATCGACAGCGGGCCGTCACCCTTGTAGGGGATGTGCACCACGTCGAGCTTCTCACGCTGCACCAACTGCGCCGTAGACAGCATGGCCGTGCTGTTGCCGCTGGCGTAGTTGAGTTTCCCCGGATTGGCGCGGATGTGGGCGATCAGCTCGGCCATGTTGTTCGCCGGCACGCTGGGATGGCTGAACACGAAGAAGCCAAAGATGCCGACCATCGACACCGGCGTGAAGTCGGCGACCGGATCGTAGGGCGGGTTCTTGCGCACCGCCGGCACCCAGGAGAACGCCGTATTGGTGGCGTAGAACAGCGTGTAGCCGTCGGGCGCCGCCTTCATCGTGGCATCGGCGGCGATGGCGCCGTCGGCCCCCGGCTTGGTCTCGATCACCACCGGCTGGCCCAGGGCCTGGCCAAGTGGCTGCGCGAAAATGCGCGCGCCCAGTTCGGCGGCGCCGCCCGGCGGGAACGGCACGATCAGCCGGATCGGCTTGTTGGGATACTGGGCCGCAGCCATGCCGGAACAGGCGCACAGCAGCAGCGCCGCGAGCGAACGCTTCATGGGTAACCCTCCTCGGCGACGATTATAGAATGAGCCCGTCTCCGGGAGGCAAGCATGGATATCGGCATCGTCGGGCTGGGCAGGATGGGCGCCAACATGGCGCGGCGCCTGGCGCGCGGCAGGTTGCGCGTGCTGGCCTACGACCGCGAGCGCGCCGCGCGCGAGGCGCTCGCCGGCGAGCCGGGCGTCGAGTGCGTGGAAGGCCTCGCCGCGCTCTGCGCGCAGCTCGAAGGCGAGCGCGTGATCCTGATGATGCTGCCCGCGGGCGCTATCACCGAGGACGCGCTGCGCGAGCTGCTGCCGCTGCTGTCCTCCGGCGACACGCTGGTGGACGGGGGCAACGCGTTCTACAAGGATTCGATGCGCCGCGCCATGGAACTCTCGCAGCAGGGCCTGCGCTTCGTGGACGCCGGCGTCTCGGGCGGCGTGCACGGCCTCACCAACGGCTATTGCCTGATGCTCGGCGGCACGCCAAAATCGATCGAGATCTTCGAGCCCTACGCGCGCATCCTCGCGCCGGGGCCCGAGCGCGGCTGGCTGCATTGCGGGCCGGCCGGCGCCGGCCACTACGCCAAGATGATCCACAACGGCATCGAGTACGGGATGATGCAGGCGCTCGCCGAGGGCTTCGCCCTGCTCGCGGCGCGGCAGGATTTCGGCTTCGACGCCGGACGCCTCGCCGAAACCTGGCGCCACGGCAGCGTGGTGCGCTCCTGGCTGCTGGACCTGTGCGCCGAAGTCCTGCAGCGCGACGATGCGCTCGAAGGCGTGGCGCCGGTGGTGGCCGACTCGGGCGAGGGGCGCTGGGCGGCGCTCGAATCGATCGAGCTGGGCGTGCCGGCGCCGGTGATCACCATGGCTCTGATGGGGCGCTTTTCCAGCCAGGGGCGTTCGGACTACGCGCGCAGGCTCCTTGCCATGATGCGCGCGGGATTCGGCGGGCACGCGGTCACCAAGCTGTGATCGTGGTCGTGATGGGCGTCTCAGGCTCGGGCAAGAGCACCATCGGCGCCCTGCTCGCCGGGAAGCTCGGCTGCGAATTCCTCGACGCCGACGAATACCATCCGCCGCAAAACGTCGCCAGGATGGCCGCCGGCCTGCGGCTCAGCGACCAGGACCGCCAGCCGTGGCTGGAACGCCTCAATGCGGAGCTGCGGAAAAGGAAAAACGTCGTGCTCGCCTGCTCCGCGCTCAAGGAGTCCTACCGGCGCGTGCTGGCGCTGAGCGTGGACTGCCGCTTCGTGCACCTGCGCGGATCGATCGAACTGATCCGCGCACGCATGCAGGGGCGCAAGCACCGCTACATGCCGGCGTCGCTGCTCGAGAGCCAGTTCGCCGCGCTCGAGCCGCCGGTGGACGCCATCGAGGTTGACATCGCGAAAACGCCGCAGGATTGCGTGCAGGCAATCGCTGCGGCGCTGGCGCGCTAGCCCTGGCCCAGCAGCCGCAACTCGATGGCGCGCATCACCGCCGCCGCCGCGCAATGCACCTCGAGCTTGCGGTAGGCGTTCTTGACGTGGCTGGTCACCGTGTGCAGCGACACCCCCAGGCGCTCGGCGACCTGGCAATAGGTGCAGCCGCGCCCGAGCAGCTGCACCACCTGCGACTCGCGCGGCGTAAGCACGACTTTCGCTCCGGGCGCTTGCGCGATGAGCGTCATGGCTCAACCGCCGATGTGCACCTGGTACTTGGCGCCGTTGGACATGGTGCAGGTGCCGGCGCCCTGGCGCGGCGTGCTCATCTGGTACTCGCAGCTCATGTAGGCGCCGCTCGGACCGTAGGCGCTGGCCACGCCGCGTCGCGCATCGCCTTCCACGCGCGTGGCTTCGCCGCTCAGGGTCTCGCCGTTGTAGTTGAGCTGGAAGCGCCCCTTGCCGGTCATCATGTTGACGACGGTGCCGGTGAACATCCCGGTACCCGTGGCCGGCTCGTTCGCCGGATAGAACCGCACGTTGAGCGCCTGCGGCGCGGGCGCGCCGCCAGCGGCGAGCGGTGGCACGGGACTGCCCTGAGGGTGGGCGGGGGGAATCACGTGCCAGACCTGGCCGTCGGGCCCCTGCATTACGTAACAACCGGAAAGCATCAGGCTGGATGCCGCCAGTGCGGCGGCGATGCTGGTCTTGCGGATCATAGCGATCTCCTCGTTTCAATCCAGAGCCCCTGCCCTGGTGGTCCCATGCTCGGCGGCGGGGCATTGCAACCCGCTCACGGCTGACTTACAGATGGCTTACAGGGGCTGGCGCGGTCGGTTAGAGTGTCAGCGGCGCCCGACCGATGAGCGAACCGTCCTACGCAGACGCCCTGCCGGCCCAGTACCGGTTGCACTGGTACGTGCTGGAACGCGTCCTCGGCCAGGGGGGCTTCGGCATCACTTACCTTGCGCGCGACACCAACCTCGACCAGGCGGTGGCGATCAAGGAGTACCTGCCCGTGGACGTGGCCACGCGCCGCCCGGACGCCTCGGTGCGCTCGCGTACCGAGGATCAGGGCGAGCGCTACCGCTGGGGCCTGGACCGATTCATCCGCGAGGCGCGGACGCTCGCGAAGTTCGACCACCCCAACATCGTGCGCGTGCACTCGGTGTTCGAGATCAACAACACCGCGTGCATGGTGATGCGCTTCGAGGAAGGCGAGAACCTGGGGGCGCTGCTCGAGCGGCGCCGCACCCTGCCCGAGGAGGAGCTGCTGCGCGTGGTGCTGCCGATCCTCGACGGGCTGGAACTGGTGCACAACGCGGGCTTCATCCACCGCGACATCAAGCCCGACAACATCTACATCCGCGCCGACGGCTCGCCCGTGCTGCTCGATTTCGGCTCGGCGCGCCACTCGCTGGGCCACGCGCGCACCGTGACGATCCTGGTGGCGCCGGGCTATGCGCCGTTCGAGCAGTACCACTCGAGCGGAGAGAACCAGGGCCCGTGGACTGACTTGTACAGTCTGGGCGCGACCTGCTACCGCGCGATCTCCGGGATTGCGCCGCTGGACGCGATCTCGCGCAGCAAGGGAATTCTCGGCAGCACGCGCGAGATCCTGGTGCCGGCGAGTACCATCGGCAGCGGGCGCTATTCGCCGGGGCTGCTGAAGGCCGTCGACCACGCGCTCGAGTTCGCGGAGAAGGATCGGCCGCAGAGCATCGCCGAGTGGCGCACGGAACTCACGGCGGCGGCCAAACCCGCGACGCGAGCCGCGCCGCCGACCGCTGCGACAGCGCCGGCCGCGGCGCCCGCCGCGTCGCTGCGTGGACCGCTGATCTGGGCGACGCTGGGCGCGCTGGTCGCCGCCGCCGCCGTGGTGCTGTGGCTGGTGCCGACAGAGGATCGCAAGAAGTTTGCCGACGAGCGGGATCGCTTCGAATCGCAGCGCCGCGAATTCGAGCAGCAGAAGACGCGCGACGACAAACGCCGCGAGGAGGAGGAGTCTGCAAGGAAACGCCAGCGCGAGGCCGAGAAGTTGCAGACGGCCGAAATGAACAAGCAGCGCGCCGAACAGGAGGAGCGCCGCAAACGCGATCTCGAGGCGAAGCGCAAGGAGGACGCTGACCGCGCGCGCCGAGATGCCGAGGTCAGGAAACGGGCCGAGCTGGAACGCAAGCGCGAGGAACAGGCGCGCCGCGCCGAGCCGGTCGCGCCGCCCCCGCCAAAGAAAGCGCCGGAGCCTGCGCCTGCACCTGCACCTGCGCCTGCACCTGCGCCTGCGCCGGACCTGGTGGCGCTGGCCGCACAGGCGCGAGCGCGCGGCAACGATGCCGAGAGCCTCGCCTTGCTGCGCAAGTCCGCCGACCAAGGCAATGCGCGAGCGCTCTTCGCCCTGGGCGAGATCTACGCCGCCGGGCGCGGCGTCCCGCAGAACAGTTTCCAGGCCTATGTCTGGTTCAGCCGCGCCGCACACGCCGGTAACGCCGAGGCAAAGGCGAAGGCCGAGCAGGTCAAGGCCGCGCTGCAACCCGCGGAAGTCCAGCAAGCCGACCGACTCGTCCGCTAGCTGCCGGTCGGCGCACGTGCCGGGGCCGGGTTAAGATTCTCCGAGGGAGGGGCGCTTGGCGAACGGGCGGAGGAAAATGTGTCCTGCTCATGGCCGCGCAGTGGCCACGGCCCTGCTCGCGGTGCTTGCCGCCGGCTGCATGACGCAGGACAAGGTCGGGGACGCGATCAACGAAGTCAACACGGTTTTCCGCGGCCAGTACGAAAGCATCCTCGCGCAGAAGGGAACGCGCGTATTCGCTGTGAACCACCAGGCCGCGTTTCCCGGGGTGCGCACGGCGATGTTCCGGCTCGGCATGCGCATGGACAGCCAGGATGCAGGCCTCGGCTATCTCAATTTCTCGGCGCCGGCACCTCGCCCGCTCAACCTGCAGGAGTGGCGCGAGGTTGCGCAGGCCGACCTGCCGATGATGCGCGAGATCGCCGCGCGCCACGTGGGCCTGATCCCCAGCTGGTTCATCAGCTTCGAGCCCGAAGGCCTGGAGATCGTGCTCAATGCCACCGTGATTCCGGCGGGCGCGGGCAGCGAAGTGTCGCTCACCATGCGCATGCGCCAGGTCACCCCGCCGCCCTCCGGCATGCCGCGACGCGAATACGCCCCGCCCACCGGCGTGCACAAGGGACTGGACAAGATCTGGGCGCAGATCGAGCGCGAGCTCGGCGTCAAGTCCCGCTCGCCTTGAGACTCGCAAGCGCAGCCTGAGTCTCCGGCGAAGGCTCGGCCTGCAGCCGCGCCGAAAGCAACGTGCGCAGCCGCTCGTAAGTGGCGCGCGCCTCGACGACGTCACCGCTTCTCTGGTAGCTGAGCATCAAATTCCGGTAAGGCGCCTCAAACAGCGGATCGGCCTCGATCAGGCGCAGGTAGCAGTCCGCCGCCGCCTCGGGCTTGCCAGCGTCCTCCCAGCGCCGCGCGATGCGCGCCAGGCAGCGCAACAGGTGCGAACGGACCTGCTCGCGGCAGGCGATGTAGCTCGGCTGCTCGGACTCGTCCGGCAGGAACGGACCCCGGTAAAGCGCAAGCGCCTCGTCGGCGAGCACACGCAATGCCGCCTCCGGCAGGGCGCCGACCGGTGCGCGCATGGCCTCGTCGATGGCGGCGCACACCTGGTCGAGCGCCCAATGATCGACCCACACCAGCGCCGCGTTGAGGCTCAGACGAGAATCGCGCAGCAGCACTGCATCGTCCTCGCCGAGCAGCCGGCGCAGCCGGTGCAAGGTCGCCGTGAACGATTTGTGCGCATAGTCGGCGTCCACGTGCGGCCAGAGCGCGTCGGCGATCTGGTCGGCGCGTACGTCCTGGCCGCCGAGCGACACCAGGACCTTGAGCAGCTCCATCGGCCGGCCGGGGCCCTTGCCGGAAAATTCCACCGGCGCGGTGTCGCGCAGCAGCTCGAAGCGTCCCAGTGCGCGCACGCGAAACGGCCACGGCCAGTTGGCGAGGCGCAGCGGCGCGACGCGCGGCGCAAGGCGCCGCGCGCGCACGATGGAGCGCGCGTAGTCCGGCTCCACGCCGTGGCGCAAGGCCAGCGCACAGAGCTCCGCGACCGAGGCCGGCCGCCACCAGGGCGCGTGCTGATAGCCGTGCTCGCGGCCCAGGGCAAAAGCCGGCCGCAGCGTCTCGAGTGCCGCCGCCTCGTCGCCGGCCCTGCACGCCGCATCCGCCTGCGCCAGCCGCACGCTGAATAGCAGCAGATCGCTGCGCGCCCGCTCGGCGAGGCCGAGCGCCGCGCGCAGCTGCGTTTCACGCGCGCGCCGGTCGCTTTCGTCGCCCAGCGACTGCGCAACCGCCACGCGTGCCAGGCACTCCAGCCAGGGCACGCCGGTCTCGACGGCGAGCGCGAGGGCGGTCTTCGCTTCGCGCCGCGCGAGCGCAACGTCGCCCTCCTGCAGCGCCAGCCAGCCACGCAGGTAGTGCAGCAAGGCGCGGTCGCCGCGGCGAAAGGACGCATTTCCCGCTTCCAACCGCTGCAGCTCGGCGCGCGCCTGGTCGTGCTCTCGCGCACCGAGCGACGCGGCCGCCGCCACCAGGCGCAGCCAGGTGTCCCATGCGTGCAGTCCCTCGGCCTCCGCGGCGGCAAGGCCGGCGCGTGCCGCCTGCAACCCCGCGTCGTGCTCCCCCTGCAGCGCGCAATGCATCGCCTCCCGCAGCGCCGCGGCAATGGCGGCGCGCGGCGGCAGCTCGCGCTGCCGCCCGCGCAGGCCGTCAAGTTGCGCACGCGTCCGGGTCAGATCGCCGCGAACAAGCGCGGCAGCAGCGCGCGACAGCGCATCGCCGCCGCGCTCCAGCCATTCGTCGAGCCTTTCATTGCCGGGGTCGCGCATCAGCAGGGCGTGCACGAGTGCCTGGGCCATCTCCGGGCCGGGCGCAAGCGCGGCGAGCGCCGCACTCCAGCGCTCGAGCGGCGCCACGTCGTCGAACTCGAAAGCGAGCGCATCGATCGCGCCGCGCGCGCTCGCCGCCATGCCCTTCTTATCGGCGGCCGCGCTGAATCCCTCGTAGGCCCGCTCGAACGCGTGCAGCGCCGCACGCGGGCTGGACTGCGCGCGACAGACGCCCGCCGCGAGCAGCAATTGCGGATCGCGTTGCACGTGCTCCTCCGGCAGCGTGTCCAGCCAGCCCTCCAGCGCCGCAAAGCGTCCCTGCGCCAGCAGCTCGGGCGCCTCTTCCGCCACCACGCGCGCCAATTCGGGCCAACTGCGGCTCTCTGCAAGCAGCGCCATGGCGTCCTCGGCCTGGCCGGCGCCGCGCAGCAGCCCGGCGGCGCGCTGCAGCCAGGCCTCGCCGAGCGCCTCGGGCAGCTCCTGCGCCGCGCGCCCGCGCAGGAAATCGCGCAGCAGCGGGTGCAACTGGAACACGCGCCCCGTCTCCGCCTGCACCTCGTTCACGAAATAGCCGTTCTGGGAAAGATTGAGCAACAGCCGTCCCGCCTTGGCCTCTCCCGTCAGCGCCTGCGCGACCTCCGCGCTCATGCGCGGCAGGCAGGCGATGCGCAGCAGGAATTCGCGCATGCGGGCCTCGAAGCGGGCGAAGATCTCCCCGGCGAGATAGTCGAACAGCACCTGCGGGGCGGCGTCGCCGGGCAACTCGGCGATGCGCCCGGATAGCCTGGCGTGCTCCAGCATCAGCACAAGGCCGGCCGCCCAGCCCTGCGTGCGCTCGGCATACTGCGCGAGCGCTTCGCCGGCCAGTTCGTGGCCTCGCAGGCGCGCCAGTTCGCCCAGCTCCGCGGGATCGAGGCGCAGCTGATCGCCGCCGACGCAGACCATTTCCCCGGTGACGCGCGCGCGCGCCATCGAGGCCGGCGGCTCGTTGCGGCTGGTGATGATCACGCAGCAATGCTTGGGCACCTGCCCCAGTCCAGCCTCCAGCACTGCGTGCAGCGCGCTCTCCGCCGGCACTGCGTGCAGATTGTCCAGCACCAGGGCGAACGGCGCGTGCACGCCCGCGAACAGGCGCCGGAAGAACCCGCGCGCGAGCGAACCCGCGTCCACGCCCTGCGCGGCCGCGGCCCCGGCAAGCGCCGCGGGCGCGCCGGCATCGAGTTTGCGCGCCGCGTGGCCGAGGTAGTGGAAGAAGGTGGCCACGTCGGCATCGTCGGCATCGAGCTGGTACCACAGGCACCTGTGGCCGCGCGCTTGCACATAGCTGGCCGCGAGCGTGGTCTTGCCCGCGCCGGGCGGGCCGGAGATCCACGCCACAGTGCGGCCGGGCGAGCCGTCCAGGCGCGCGAACAGACGCTCGCGCAGCACCGCGGATCCGATCGCCGGACGGGTCGTCTTGGCGTATGCGACGCTGCGCGGCTGCGGCTCGCTCAAGGCTGGAGCACCCCCGGAAGCCAGTTTCTCATGCCCGATCCCCATTGCGCGATCGTGCCGCGGAACCGGACCCGGCGCTACCTACAGATGAGTTACAGGACGGCGGCAGGCTGCCAGAAACCACGGTCGCCACATGAATATGGGATTTTCAGACTCGGCTCCGTGCTCGATGATGGCTGCGGCATCACTTGGAACTCAATCACATCCGAATGGAGGGCAGCAAATGAACGCACTGAAAACCATTGCGGGAGCTGTGCTGGTGTCGAGCGGCCTCGCCGCCGTGCCCCTGGCGCACGCACAGGCGCAGGAACGCTTCTACCTGGGCGCGAGCGCCGGCAAGAGCGACCTGGACCAAAGCGTCACCGAGGGACTGATCACCTCGGGCACGGTCGACGGCAAGGACTCCGGCTTCAAGTTGTTCGGTGGTTATCGGTTCAGTCCGAATTTCGCCCTGGAACTCGCCTACGCGGATCTCGGCAAGGCAAGCTACAGTGGTACGTTCTTTGGTTCTCCCGTGACCGGCGGGACGGTAGCGGTATCCGGATTCAATACCTCCGCAGTGCTGCTGTATCCGATCAACCCCAGCTTCGAACTGTTCGGCAAGGCGGGCTTGTTCGCATGGGAAGCGAAGGCCAGCGACGTGACGAGCGGCGTCCCATTCTCCGGGAAGGAGGACGGTGCGAATCTTTCGTTGGGGATCGGCGCGAACTATTTCTTCGGAAAGAACGTCGGCGCGCGGATCGAGTGGGAGCATTTCGAACTCGACCCCGGCAAAGCCAGCCTGCTGTCCGCCGGCATCATCGTGAAATTCTGAACGGCTCAATCGCCCCGCGCCTCGCCTGCCCTGCGCGGGTCCGCCCCGCCCCGCCAGCCGCCGCCCGGCACGCGCTCGATGCCGTGCAGGCCGCTGGTCAGGCGCGCATAGTTCAGCATGTGCCCGCGCGCGGCGAGCGCATCGCCCAGCTCCTCGACCTCGGTGCCGCGCTCGAGAAATGTCGGCCCGTTGGTGCTGCCGAAGTTCGGCGACGAAATTGCGGCCTGGATGTCCAAGCCCCAGTCCAGAGTTGCCACCAGAACTTTCGCGACAAAGTTGATGATTAGCAGCCCGCCCGGAGACCCGAGCGCCATCTTCAGCCGGCCGTCGCGATCGAACACGAAGGTCGGTGCCATGGAACTTCTTGGCCGCTTGCCGGGCTCGACACGGTTCACCGCCGGCCGGTCGAGATAGTCCGGCCGGAAACTGAAATCGGTGAGCTGGTTGTTGAGCAGGAAGCCCCGCACCAGGATGCGGCTGCCGAAGCCCATCTCGATCGAGGTGGTCATCGCCACGGCATTGCCTTCGGCGTCCACGACGGACAGGTGGCTGGTGCCGGGCGTCTCGGGATCGAGCGTGCCGGGCACCGCATAGCCCATCGAGCGCTCGCCGATACTCTTTGCGCGCGCCTCGAGGTACTTCGGGTCCACCATCCCTGCCACCGGCACGGACGCGAAGTCCGGGTCGCCCACGTATAGCGCGCGGTCGGCGTAGGCGAGACGCGCCGCTTCGCTGAACAGGTGAACCGCGGTGGCTGATCCCGGCGCGGCGCCATCAAAGGCGGTGCGCTCCAGGATTCCGAGGATCTGCAGCACCCCGGTGGCGCCGGAACTGGGCGGCCCCATGCCGCAGATCCTGTAGCCGCGGTAGGCGCCGCACACGGGCTCGCGCTTGACGACTCGATAGCGCGCCAGGTCCTCGAGCGTCAGGTCCGCATCCACTCCGCGCACGATGTCCACGGCGATCACGCCGCGATAAAACGCATCGGCTCCTTTCGCCGCCAGCGTGCGCAGCGTCGCCGCGTAGGCCGGATTTACAATGTGCCGCCCGCTGTAGAAGAGTTTGCGCGCCGCCGGGTCCCGGCCGAGCAGCGTCTCGTGCTCGAGCTGGCGGGCCAGGCGCTTGGTTTTCAGGGTTCCCTTCTCGGCCAGCCGGATCGCCGGTGCGAACAGCCGCGCCCAGGGCAGCCGGCCGTGCGCGCGATGCAGGACTTCGAGCAGCCGCGGCACGCCCGGCACGCCCACCGCGCGGCCGCTTGCCACGGCCTGCATGAACTCCTCCGGATTGCCGTGCCGGTCGAGGAAACGATCCGCACGCGCCGCGGCGGGCGCAGCCTCGCGCGCGTCGTAGCTGCGCACGCGCCGTTCTTTTTCCGCCCAGTGCAGGACGAACGCCCCGCCGCCGAGGCCCGAGGACTGCGGCTCGACCAGGCCGAGCACGAGCTGCGCGGCAATCGCCGCGTCGGCGGCGCTGCCGCCCGCGCGCAGCATCTCGAGCCCCGCCGCGACCGCCCGCGGGTCTGCCGCCGCCACCATGAAGCGCCGCGCGTAGGCGGGCGGCCGCTCGACGCGCTCGCTGTCCGCCTCGAGCGCGCCAAGCTGCGCCGCGGCGCTGGCGCTGAAAAGAAAAAGGGCCGCGCAAGCGGCCCTTTGCAGGCGATCGCCTTTGACGCTCACACCATCAAGGGTACGACGAGCAGCGCCACGATGTTGATGATCTTGATCAGCGGGTTCACGGCCGGGCCGGCGGTGTCCTTGTAGGGATCGCCCACCGTGTCGCCGGTGACCGCCGCCTTGTGCGCTTCGGAACCCTTGCCGCCGTGATGGCCATCCTCGATGTACTTCTTGGCGTTGTCCCAGGCGCCACCGCCGGTGCACATCGAGATGGCGACGAACAGGCCCGTGACGATGGTGCCCATCAGCACGCCGCCCAGCGCCTGCGGCCCGAGCAGCAGGCCGACCAGGATCGGCACCAGTACGGGCAGCAGCGACGGGATCATCATTTCCCGGATCGCCGCGCGCGTCAGCATGTCCACCGCCACGCCGTACTCGGGCTTCGCGGTGCCCGCCATGATGCCGGGAATCTCCTTGAACTGGCGGCGCACTTCCACCACCACCGCGCCGGCCGCGCGGCCCACGGCCTCCATCGCCATGGCACCGAAGAGATAAGGCACCAGGCCGCCGATGATCAGGCCGACGATCACCATGGGGTTCGACAAATCGAAGGACACCGACTTGCCGGCGGCCTCGAGCGCGTGCGTGTAGTCGGCGAACAGCACCAGCGCGGCGAGGCCCGCCGAGCCGATGGCGTAGCCCTTGGTCACCGCCTTGGTGGTGTTGCCTACCGCGTCCAGCGGGTCGGTGATCTCGCGCACCGAGTCCGGCAGATCCGCCATCTGGGCAATGCCGCCCGCGTTGTCGGTAATCGGCCCATAGGCGTCCAGCGCCACGATGATGCCCGCCATCGAGAGCATCGAGGTGGCGGCGATGGCAATGCCGTACAGGCCCGCCAGCGCGTACGAGGCGAGGATCGCGATGCACACCGCGACCACCGGCCAGGCGGTGGACTTCATGGACACGCCCAGCCCGGCGATGATGTTGGTGCCGTGGCCGGTGGTCGAGGCCAGCGCGACGTGCTGCACCGGTTTGTATTGCGTGCCGGTGTAGTACTCGGTGATCCAGACGAGGAACCCGGTCAGCGCCATGCCGACGACCGCGGTGCCGTACAGGTGCCAGACGGTGATCATCTTCTTGACGCCGTTGATCTCGAACGGCACCTCGCGCACCACCTGGCCCATCACCACTTCGGTGATCGGCCAGAACGCGACGAGCGCGATGCCGCCGGCGACCGCCAGCCCCTTGTACAGCGCGGGCATGACGTTCTTCTCGCCCGGCTTCGCCTGCACGAACCAGGTGCCGACGATCGAGGCGATGATGGCGAAGCCACCGATCACCAGCGGATACAGCACCGGGTAGACCGCCAGCGCCGGGTAGGACTTCATCATCAGCGCGCCCAGCAGCATGGTGGCGACAATGGTGACGGCGTAGGTCTCGAACAGGTCGGCGGCCATGCCGGCGCAATCGCCGACGTTGTCGCCCACGTTGTCCGCGATCACCGCCGGATTGCGCGGGTCGTCTTCCGGGATGCCGGCCTCCACCTTGCCCACCAGGTCCGCGCCGACGTCGGCACCCTTGGTGAAGATCCCGCCGCCGAGCCGCGCGAAGATCGAGATAAGCGAACCGCCGAAGCCGAAGCCCACCAGCGGCTGCACGATGTGCACCAGGTCGTCCTGTCTCAGCGCGTTGGCGTAGAGCAGCGCGAAGAACCCGGCGACGCCCAGCAGGCCCAGGCCCACCACCAGCAGGCCGGTGATGGCGCCGCCCTTGAAAG
>JANMSV010000042.1:0-13445 GCA_031389685.1 Betaproteobacteria bacterium | reverse complement strand
CCTGAAAACACCAGAGGCATGTCTGGACCTGCTGCGTCGCGCGGTGGCGCCGGAACCCGCGGCGCAGTTGCGCGACGGCGGTGTGATGGCCGAGGGCTACTCCACCGAGCTGGACGAGCTGCGCACGCTGCAAACGGGCGCGGGACAGATCCTGGTGGAGCTGGAGGCGCGCGAGCGAGCCCGCACCGGCATCCCGAACCTGCGCGTTGCCTACAACCACGTGCACGGCTACTACATCGAGGTCACCAATTCCCACGCGGAGAAGATCCCCGCCGATTACCGCAGGCGCCAGACGCTGAAGAACGCCGAGCGCTATATCACGCCCGAGCTGAAGGCCTTCGAGGACAAGGCGCTGTCGGCGCGCGATCGGGCGCTGGCCCTGGAGAAGACGCTGTACGAAGAGCTGCTGGCGGCACTCGCGGCGCATCTGGCCGAGTTGCAGCGCATCGCGCGCGCCATGGCGCGATTGGACGTGCTGGCCGCCTTTGCGGCGGTCGCCGTCGAGCGCGGCTACTGCCGGCCCGAGTTCACGGACGACATCCGCATCGACATCGAGGCCGGGCGGCATGCGGTGGTCGAGAACCAGGTCGAACGATTCATCGCCAACGATGCGCGGCTCTCGCCCTCACGGCAACTGCTCCTGATCACCGGCCCCAACATGGGCGGCAAGTCCACCTACATGCGCCAGGTGGCGCTCATCGCCCTGCTCGCCCACGTCGGGTCCTACGTGCCCGCCAAGGCCGCGCGCCTCGGGCCGATCGATCAGATCTTCACGCGCATCGGCGCTGCCGATGACCTCGCCGGCGGGCGCTCGACCTTCATGGTGGAGATGACAGAGAGCGCCAGCATCCTGCACAACGACACGGCGCAGAGCCTGGTGCTGATGGACGAGGTCGGGCGCGGCACCTCGACCTTCGACGGCCTGGCGCTCGCCTGGTCGATCGCGCGGCAGCTCCTCGAACGCAATCGCGCGCTGACGCTGTTCGCCACGCACTACTTCGAGATGACGCGCATCGCGCAGGAGTACAAGGAAGCCGCCAACGTCCACCTCGACGCGGTGGAGCACAAGGACAGTATCGTGTTCCTGCACGCCGTGGAGGAAGGCCCGGCCTCGCAAAGCTACGGCCTGCAGGTGGCCCAGCTTGCCGGCGTGCCGAAGGCGGTGATCCAGCGCGCGCGGCGCATCCTGCAGCAGCTGGAGGAGGCAAGCCGCGCGGGCGGGAGCCAGGCGGACCTGTTCGCGCGCCCCGCGGCCGAAGAACCCGAGCCCGCGGGTGACGCGCTGCGCGATGCGCTGGCGCAGGTGAATCCGGACGAGCTTTCCCCGCGCGAGGCGCTGGAATTGCTGTACCGGCTCAAGCGGCTCTGAGCGCCATGCAGCTGGCAGACATCGGGGCGAATCTCACGCACGCGTCCTTCAGGGACGATCTCGAAGAGGTGCTGGCGAGGGCCAGGGCCCAGGGTGTCGGCACCATCGTCGTCACCGGCAGCTCGGTCGAGGAAAGCCGGCAGGCCGCCGGACTGGCCGCGGCGCACGGCCTGTATGCCACGGCGGGCGTGCACCCGCACCTCGCGCGCGAATGCAATGCGCAAACCATTCCGGCGCTGCGCGCCCTCGCCTCGCACCCGAAGGTCGTCGCCATCGGCGAGTGCGGCCTGGACTTCAACCGCAACTACTCGCCGCACCCGGACCAGGAGAAATGGTTCGTGGCGCAGCTCGAGCTCGCCGCGGAGCTCGGCAAGCCGCTGTTCCTGCACTCGCGCGACGCGCATCCGCGCTTTGCCGAGATTCTCAGGAACCTGCGCGTCGGCAAGGCCGTCGCGCACTGCTTCACCGGCGAGGCGGAGGAATTGCGCGCCTACCTCGACCTCGGTCTGCACATCGGCATCACCGGCTGGATCTGCGACGAGCGCCGCGGCGCGCGCCTGACGAAGCTGGTGAAGGACATCCCGCAGGACCGCCTCCTGATCGAGACCGACTCGCCCTATCTCACGCCGCGCGACCTGCACCCGCAGCCCAAGGCGCGGCGCAACGAACCGGCGCACCTGCCGCACATCCTGCGCGCCGTGGCGCGCGCACGCGGCGAGGAACCCGAGGCGCTCGCCGCGGCGACCACGCGCAACGCACGGGCGTTCTTCGGCATCGCATGAACACCGCCCGGTTGCTGCACGCGAGCGCGCAGCGCCTGCCGGACATGCCGGCGCTGGCGCGCGGCACGCGTACGGTCGCGACCTACGGTCAGTTTGCGCAACGCGTGGCACGCCTGGCCGCGGGCATGCTCGGACGCCATCGCCTCCTGCCGGGAGACCGGGTGGCGCTGGCGATGAAGAATTGCCCGGAGTACTACGAGGTCATGTTCGCCTGCTGGCATGCCGGCCTGGTCGCGGTGCCGATCAATGCCAAGCTGCATGCGCGCGAGTTCGCCTACATCCTCGAAAACTCGGGGGCGAAGCTGTGCTTTGTGACCCCCGAGCTCGAAGCGAGCGTTGCGCACGGCTTGTCGATCGCGTCGCGGGATTTCGTGCAGCTGTTCGAGGCCGAGCCGGTGGCCGTCGCCGAAGTCGCCCCCGGTGCCGTGGCCTGGCTGTTCTACACCAGCGGCACCACCGGCGTACCGAAGGGCGCGATGCTCACGCACGCCAACCTCCTGTACGCCACGCAGGCCTACTTCGCGGACATCGACCGGCTCGGGCCCGGGGACTCCATCCTGCAGGCCGCGCCGATGTCGCACGGCTCCGGCATGTACGGCCTGCCCCATGTCGCGATGGGCGCGCTCAACGTGATCCCCGAGAGCGGCGGCTTCGAGCCCGAGGAAATCTTCCGCCTCATCGCCGCGCACCGCGGCGTATCCTTCTTCGCCGCGCCGACCATGATCGTGCGCCTGATGGCGAGCAGCGCGGCCGGCAGCGCCGACCTGCGCAACCTGAAAACCATCACCTACGGCGGTGCGCCGATGTACGTCGCCGACTGCCTGCGCGCGATCGATCTGTTCGGGCCGCGCCTGTACCAGCTCTTCGGCCAGGGCGAGGGTCCGATGACCATTACCGGGCTGCCGCAAGCCGACCACGCTGCGCGCCACAAGCTCGAGTCGTGCGGTTACGCCCGCACCGGCGTGGAGGTACGCGTGGTGGACGGCGAGGACCGCGATCTGCCCGCGGGCGAGGTCGGCGAAATCGTCACGCGCTCGGACTGCGTGATGGCGGGTTACTGGGAAAACCCGCAGGCCACGGCACAGACCCTGCGCGGCGGCTGGCTGCATACCGGGGACCTGGGGAGCCTCGACGCCGAGGGTTACCTCACGATCCGCGACCGCTCCAAGGACATGATCATCTCCGGCGGCTCGAACATCTACCCGCGCGAGATCGAGGAAGTGCTGCTGCGCCACCCGTCAGTGGCCGAATGCTCGGTGATCGGACGCGCGCATCCCGAGTGGGGCGAAGAAGTGGTGGCGTTCGTGGTCAGGCGCGACGCAGTCTCCGCCCGGGAACTCGACGCCCTGTGCCTCGAGCACATCGCGCGCTTCAAGCGGCCGCGCGACTACCGTTTTGTGGAAACCCTCCCCAAGAACAACTATGGCAAGGTGCTGAAGGCCGAGCTGCGCAAGCTTGCCTAACCCCGGTCGTTTTCCGGCTCGGCCTCGTAATCATGCATCTCGATCACTTCGCGCGCCACGCCATCGTCGGAGAACTGCACCCACAGGACGCGCAGCTCCCTGGCCGCATGGCGCCAGGGGTACTCCCAGACGTCCCGCTGCTGGCGCGGCAGGCGCGAGACGTTGCGTGGCGGGCCGAGCAGCTCGCGCACTTCCTGCGCCCGCATGCCTTCGCGCACCTTGTGGATGTCCCGGTAGTTGAGGCGCTGCTCGATGCCGTGCAGCACGTTGTCCGGGCCCACGGTGGCGACAAAGGTCGCGCGGCCGAATGGGTAGCGCGTGAAGTAGAGCCAGGTGTCGCCGTTCGGGCGCTTCAGCTCGAGCGCCGGCTCGCCCATCAACGCCGTCACCTCCTTCACGTTCGCCTTTCCCGGCACCAGGGAGTTGCCATCGAAGGCTGCGCAGCCCGCGATCAGCAATGCAAGCACCACGCTCAACAGCGGCTTCATGACTATCTCCTCAGTACCTCGATCCACTTGCCCATGGGATCGACGCGCACCCAGTCGCCGGTCTTGAGCACCTCGCACGGGTGCGGCGCCCAGCCTTCGGTGATGGTGATGCCGGCGAAGATCGCGCCCTGCACCATCACCGGGTTGGTCACCCCGAAGATGAACGCCTTGGGAGCGATTTTCTTCCACTGCAGATCGTAAAACGCCCAGCCCGCGGCAATGCCCCCCTTTGCCGTGGGGAAAAAGCAGACCTTGTCCTTGATGTTCTCGCCTTCCAGCTTGTGCCCGGGCTTGGTGATGATGCCGCTCCAGCGGTCCAGGTCGTAGCGCGGCGAGAAACCCTCCTCCGAGACCAGCGCCACGCCCTCGACCGGCGGACCGAAGGCGCGTTCCACGCGCAGGCGCCCTGAGTTCAGCGCAGCACCCCGGTGCAGGCGATGTCCACGCAGTCCCGCGTGCGACGCAGGATGGTATTGAAGCGATGCGCGCCGATGATGTTCACGATCTTCGCCGAGTTGGACACCATGTTGGTCCACCCGTTTGCGATGCGCATCGGCGTCAGGTTCTGCAGGATATAGAAGCACACGCCCTCGAGGATCGTGACGCCCGCGTCCTCCAGCACCTTGGCAAAGCCCAGCGTGCGCGCCTGCGCCAGCACGCCGCCGTTCGTTGTGACGAAGCAGTGCGCACCGTCCTTGACCTTGCGCCCTTCGAACAGCGCCACGAGCTGCTTCATTTCCAGCAGCGACTGCTGCGGCCCGGAGAACACCACCAGGCGGGCGCTGCCATCACCGAGGCCATAACCCGCGTACACGCGCTCCAGGTCGGCGTCGCCAAGCACCATGCGCTGGGCGGGCGCACGCCCGCCCAGCGCCGACTCCACCGTGGGTGCTTCCGGGGTCGCGCCGACGAAGTGGAACATGCCCATCGAGCCATAGCTCGCCAGCGCCGCGCCCAGGTGCTTCAACTCGTCCGCCCTCGGCGTGCGGTGAAAACCGTGGAACACCGGCACCGTGGTGTAGCTCTGGTTCGGCTCGCCCACCAGCTTGCCCACCGCGCCCCAATCGGCGAGGTCGGCAAGCCCGGCGCGCAGTTCGACACTAAAGGTCCCCCGCCGGTGCTCGTCCAGGTGAAATCCGTACTCGGGCGTGCGGCCGGTGATCGCAGCGGCGAGCGCCGCCGGGCCGGACTCGAAATTGGAGCGCGCCCCGAACACCGAATTGGCGTAGATCACGGTGCCGGTGTCGCCCCAGGCGACGTGCTCGCCCAGGTGCGGCTGGTACACGGTCTGGTAGTTGATGCAGGTGTCGGTGGTGAGCACGTCCATGCGGCGCAGGCAGGCGATCAGCTCGCGCTCTTTCGCCGCCTCGCCCGCGTCCTGGCCCAGGCGCTCGCAGTGCGCGAAGTCGATGCAGCGCGCATTGGTGGTGGTACTCACGGCGCAGCGCGCGCCCAGGGCCTCATGGTCCTTGAGCCATTTCAGGCCGCCGTCGCCCATCACCTCGATGTCGCCCATCATGTGGACGTTGGTGACCGGCACGAAGCGTTTGGCGCCCCAGAACTCCCCCACCTTGACCTGGTACTCGAGCGCGCGGCGCGCGGCCTCGCCGCGCGCCCCGGCGAGGATCGCGCGCTCCTCCGGCGACAGCTGCACTACTCTCCCTTGCCGGGTTCCGGCGTGAAGTACTTGGCGAACTTGTCCGGCACGCCGTTCCAGGCGTCAGCGTCGGGCGGAGGCGTGCCCTTGCGCGTGATGTTGGGCCACTTCAGCGAGAACTCGGTGTTCATCTTGAGCCAGCGCTCGGCCTTCGCGTCGGAGTCCGGAATAATTGCCCCGGGTGGGCACTCGGGCTCGCACACGCCGCAGTCGATGCACTCGTCGGGATGGATGACCAGCATATTGTCGCCCTCGTAGAAACAGTCCACGGGGCAGACTTCGATGCAGTCCATGAGCTTGCACTTGATGCAGTCTTCGGTGACGACGTAGGTCATTTCTTGCGGGCCCGGCGATTTGCGGAAGGCGCGATTATGTCATTTTCAGGCATCGACGATGAACTGGAATGCAGCCAGCCGTCCTTGCGGCTGCCGCTCCATCGCCACCTCGAGGTCCTTGCGCCAGAGCCCGTCGCGCGCGTCGCCCGGGAAGTACAACTGCGTCGTCAGGATGCGTCGTCCCGGCGCCTGCACCTTGACGTGAATGTGGCGTGCCCTGCCGGGGTAAATTGCAGGCACGATGGTCTCGAGGCGAAAGCGCCCCTCCGCGTCGCTGAACAGGTGTCCGCGATACCGAAAACCCGCGTTGTCGTAGTTGCCATTCTCGTCGCAATGCCAGAAGTCGAGCAGCGCCTTCGCCACCGGCCGACAGGCTGGCGAAACGACGCGCCCGGCCAGGATCAGGCGTTCCGCCCTGGAACCCGGCTCAACCAGCGAACTCCGTTGCGGCGTGTGCGGCGTGTAGTAGGGCCCCTCGGTCTGGCGCGGGGTCAGCGGGGCCTGCGGGCCGCAGGGCGGCGTCAGCGGGAGTTCCTCGGCGAACGCGGCCCTGGCGATGGGCAAGGCGGCAGCGGCGGCCAGAATCCTGCGGCGCGGCATGGAGATCATGGGGTCATCCTTTCACGCAAAGAACCTGCTTGAGCGTGTGTACGACCTCCACCAGGTCGCTTTGGTTCGCCATCACCTCATCGATGTCCTTGTAAGCGCCGGGAATCTCGTCAAGCACGCCCTTGTCCTTGCGGCACACGACGCCCGCGGTCTGCTCCGCCAGGTCGGCGACCGAGAACTGCTTCTCGGCCTGGGTCCGGCTCATGCGCCGGCCGGCGCCATGCGCGCAGGAATGGAAAGCCTCCTTCGAGCCTTTGCCGCGCACGATGTAGCTGCGCGTGCCCATGCTGCCCGGGATGATGCCCAGATCACCCTTGCGTGCGCGGATCGCGCCCTTGCGCGTCAGCCAGACGTCCTCCCCGTAGTGGGTCTCGCGCTCGACGTAGTTGTGATGGCAGTTCACGGCCTCGGTCGTCACCTCGAACGCGGGCACGTGGCGCCGCAGTGCCTCCAGCACCAGGTCCATCATCTCGGTGCGATTGGTGCGCGCGTAGTCCTGCGCCCAGCCCACGGCGCCGACGTAGTCGTCGAAGTGCTGCGCACCCTCGGAGAAGTACGCCAGGTCGCGGTCGGGGAGTTGCAGCTGGTGGCGTTCGGCGTCCGACCTCGCCAGCGCGATGAAGTAGGTACCGATTGCGTTGCCGATGCCGCGACTGCCCGAATGCAGCATCACCCAGACACGGTTAGCCTCGTCCAGGCAGACCTCGATGAAGTGGTTCCCGCCGCCCAGCGTGCCCATCTGCCGCACCCAGCTCGACTTCTTGCCGACCCGCTTCTCGATGCCGGGGTGCTGTTCCAGGATTGCGCGCAGCCCGCGCTTGAAGGGCTTGGCGGCGTCGGAGCGCGCGTCGCGCTCCACGTGCTGCTCGAAACCCACGGGGACGTCGCGCGAAATCTGCGCGAACACCTTCTTGATCGAACTCTCATCAATCTCGTTGGCGCTCAGCGAAAGCCGCGCCGCGATCATGCCGCAGCCGATGTCCACGCCTACAGCGGCGGGGATGATGGCGCGCAGGGTCGGGATCACCGAGCCGACAGTCGCGCCGATGCCGTGGTGCACGTCGGGCATCGCTGCAAGGTGGTGGTGCACGATCGGCAGCCGGGAGATATTGACGAGCTGCTGGCGCGCGCCCGGCTCCACGTCGTCGGTATAGACCTTCACCGGTACCAGGCCCTCGGAGATTTCGCGGCGCACCGGCATGGGAAATTACGGCGACAGAGCGCGCACGGGCTATCTGTCCGTTGCGTGCCGCCCGGCGTCCCAGTCCGCGAGATAAACGATCCGGCCCAGGCGCTTCGCCTTGCCGTAATAGCGGCGATCGGCGCTGATCAGATGGCCCGCGTGCTCGAGCGCGACCGCATGGTAGAGCGTGTCGAAGACGTGCTGCCCGAGGCTCGCGGCCAGGACGGCCGCGCGCTTGTACAGCGCCGCCTCGGAGACGACGGGAAATTCCATGGCGTCCAGGACGTCAATGGCCTCGCCGGCGATCTCCGGCTGCAGGCGCGCGACCACCGCCGCGACTTCCGCAAGCCAATGGGGCGGCTGCAAGACGTCCAGCTTTCCGGTTCGAACGGCCGCCAGCACGGACAGGGCCCGCTCGCCGTCCGCTTCCCGCGCGGAATCGCGAAAAAACCATTTGACGGCGACGCTGGCATCGATGACCGCGATCACGGGCGGCCCGTCCGCCTCTCGCGTCGAATCGCCTCATTCGCCGCGCGGCGCGTGCGGCCGCGCAGCCGCAGCAGCGCGTCGACCGCCAGCGCGCGGCGCTTCTGCCGCCGCCGCTCGTCCACCGCCTGACGCATCAGGCGGGCCAGGACGGCGCTTTTGTTCTCGCCCTTGAAGATCCGGTTGAAGGCTTGCTTGACCTCCTCCGGCACGCTGAAATTGACGGTAGCCATGCTGCCCCCGCATTGTTGAGGAATTCAACAAATAGTATAAAGGACCGGCCTCCCGGCCGCCAGCGCCGCGATCCAGCTGCAACGCGCCGCTCATGCCGCGGTGCGCAGGATCATGATTGGCGACCGCACCTCGGGCTTGATCGGCAGCTTGTCGAAATCCGCCATTTAGTCCAGCGGCATGCCGACGTAGTTCTCGGCCAGCGTGATCGCCTTGGCGCGCGAACTCGTCACGAAGTCCAACTCGGCGAGCTGCAATCGGTGGTGGAACGGCGTGTCGTCGTGGAAGCGATGCAGCATCGAAGTCATCCACCAGGAAAAATTCTCGGCACGCCATACCCGGCGCAGCGCCTTCGCCGAATACGTTTCCAGCAGGTCGCTGCGCCGCTCGCGGTAATGCGCGCTCAGCGCCTGCGCCAGCACGCGTACGTCGCCCACCGCCAGGTTGAGACCCTTGGCGCCGGTCGGCGGCACGATGTGCGCCGCGTCCCCGGCGAGGAACAGGCGCCCGTATTGCATCGGCTCCACCACGAAACTGCGCATGGCGATGACGCCCTTCTGGATGATGCGCCCTTCGGTCAGCTTCCAGCCTTCCCGGTTGGCCAGGCGCGCGTGCAGCTCCTCCCAGATGCGCTCGTCGGGCCACTGCTTTACTTCATCGTCTGGATCGCACTGCAGGTACAGGCGCTGGATCTGCGGCGAGCGCGTGCTCACCAGGGCAAAGCCGCGCTCGTGGTGCGCGTAGATCAGCTCGTCGGTGGCGGGCGGCGCCTCGACCAGGATGCCGAACCAGCCGAAAGGGTAGACACGAGTGAACTCGGTGCGCTTGCGCGACGGGATCGCGGGCCGCGACACGCCGTGGAAGCCGTCGCAGCCGGCGACGTAGTCGCAGGCGAGTTCGCGCAAGGCGCCTGCTGCGTCCCGGAAGCGGACTTTGGGCGCGGCGGTCTCCAGGTCCTGGAGCGTCACATCCGTTACGCCGAACTCGATCGGCGCGCCCGCATCGAGCCGCGCCTTGACGAGGTCCTTGATCACCTCGTGCTGCGCGTACACCATGATCGTGCGCCCGCCGGTCAGCTCCTTGAAATCGATGCGGTGCGTCGCGTCCGCGAAGCGCAGGTAGATGCCTTCGTGCACGAAACCCTCGCGCATCATGCGCTCGCCCACGCCCGTCTCGTTCAGCACATTGACCGTGCCCTGCTCGAGGACGCCGGCGCGCAGGGTTGCCTCGATCTCCTCGCGGCCGCGCGTTTCCAGCACGACCGACTCGATTCCCTCGAGTCGCAGCAGGTGCGCGAGCAGCAGTCCCGCGGGCCCTGCGCCTACAACGCCGACTTGTGTGCGGTAAGGCACGTTCCGCCCCGACTAAAACGTCGTACCATCTGCTGGCATCGGCATCTGGACATTCTATCGCCACCCGTAAAGGAGTCGAACGTGCGCTATCTCAAGGTTTCGCTGCTCTCCGGACTGCTCGCCGCGTCGCCCGCATTGGCCCAGCAGATCGACCAACTCCAGAACCTCAACCTTCAGGGCGAGTTCCGCCTGCTGTCCGAGGACCTGGGGGCGGCGCTCAGCTACCACGCGCAGATTCCCACCGAGCCGCTCGGCGTCACCGGATTCGATATTGGCATCGGCGTCACGGCCGCAAAGCTGAAGAACGTGGCGCTCCTGCAGCGCGTCACCTCGGACAACGCCGACGCGACGCTGTACGTGCCGACATTGCGCGTGCACAAGGGCCTGCCCGCCGGCTTCGACATCGGGTTGCAGTACGCCTCGATCTCCGGCAGCAACATCAAGTACACCGGTGGGGAACTGCGCTACGCGATTCTAAAGGGAGGCGTCGCGTCGCCGGCGCTCGGCGTGCGCGGCAGCTTCACCAAGCTGAGCGGCGTCGATCAGCTCGCCATGAGCACGCGCGGTATCGACCTGTCGATTTCCAAGGGGTTCGCGTTCTTCACGCCCTACGCGGGACTCGGCCGCGTGTGGGTCGAGAGCGACCCGCATGGCACCGCGGGGCTGCGCAAGGAGGAATTCTCGCTCAGCAAGGCCTTCGTCGGTGTCGGCATGAACTTCGCGGTGATCAATTTCAATCTCGAAGCCGACAAGACCGGGGAGGTCAGCTCCTACAGCGTGAAAATGGGCCTGCGCTTCTAGAGCCCGAGCAGCCGCACGGCGTTCTCCTTCAGGATCAGCGGCCGCACCTAGATTCTCCCGCGCAGCATTCATTGCGCCGCAAAACGGTCCGCGGACGGCACTGCCATTAGAATCGGGTGACCGCAATCGAGCCGCAGCCACCCAGGAGAAGCCATGCCCTTCGATCGCCGCAGATTCAACCAGACGCTGGCCGCCGCCGGTACGCTCGGCGCGCTCTCGCCGTTCGGCATCGTGCGCGCCCAGCCCGCGAAGCTCAGGATCGGGGTGCTGCTGCCCCGCTCGGGCGTGCAGGGATTCATCGGCCAGTCCTGCCAGAAAGGCGCCGACCTGGCGCCCGCGGTGCTCAAGGAGTTGCTCGGCGTCGATGTGGAAATCATGAACGCCGACACCGAATCGAACGTCGACGTGGCGCGCACGCGCGCCGAGCGCCTGATCCAGGAGGGCGCGCACGTGCTGGTGGGCGCGTTCGACTCCGGCCAGACTGCGGCCATCGCGCAAGTTGCCGAGCAGCGCGGCGTGCCGCTGGTGGTCAATGTCGCCGCCGCGCCGCAGATCACCGAGCAGGGCTACAAATTCGTGTTCCGCAATTTCCAGACGGCGATCGACATCGTGCGCAACGGCCTCGACCTGATCGGCGACCTGTTCCAGGCGACCAACACGGTGCCGCGCAAGGCGGTGTACATGCATGTGAACGACACCTTCGGGCAGGCCATGACGAAAGGCATCGGCGCGCTCCTGCCGCGGCGCACGCAGCTGCCGTTCAAGATCGTCGACACCATTTCCTACGATCCCGCGGCGCGCGATCTGACGGTGGAAATTTCGAAAGCCAAGGCTTCGGGCGCGGACTTCCTGCTGCTCGTTTGCCGGCTGAACGACGCCATCCTGCTGCGCCGCGAGATGGTGAAGCAGCGCTGGAATCCGATGGGCATCATCAGCCCTGGATCGCCCGGCATGTACGAGGAGCAGTACTTCAAGACCCTGGGCAAGCTCTCCGACTACTCGATCTCCAACGTGCCCTGGTACAACCCGAACGCGCCGCTCACCAGGATCGTGGAGCAAGCGTTCCTGAAGCAGAACCCGAAGGACAAGCTCGTATTCCACGCCTTGAACGCCGGTTTCACCTTCGAGGCGCTGCTGGTGGCCGCCGACAGCTTCAGGCGCGCCGGCAGCACCGATCCGAAGGCGCTCGCCGACGCGATCAGAGCGACCCACATCACGAGCAAGATGATGCTGGGCGGCCCGATCAAGTTCAACGCCAAGGGCCAGGTCGAAGACATCGGCTCGGCCTGCGTGCAGAACCTCGGCGGCATCCCCAGGGTGGTGCTGCCGGCGAGGGCAGCCGAGACCAAGCCGGTGTTCCCGGCGCCGGGGTACAAGGCCTGAGCGCGACGCGATAGAGGGAACGGGGCCGGCGCTGCTGGCCCTTTTTTCTTCCCATGCCGCTCGATCTGATCGTCAACGTGGTGGTCGCGGGTGTCCTCACGGGCCTGGTGTACGGCTTGATGGCGCTCGGCCTGTCGGTGATCTTCGGCGTGGTGCGGGTGGTCAATTTCGCGCACGGCGAGATGATGACCCTCGCCATGTATGCCACGGTGTTTCTCTTCGCGGCCTTCGGGCTCGATCCCTTCCTCGCCGTAGTGCCGGTGGCCGCCGCGTTTTTCGTCCTCGGCTACGCGCTGCAGGCCGGCCTCATCAATCCGTTCATCACACGCCCCGAGCACTCGCAGTTCATCCTGCTGGTGGCGGTGGCAATGATCATGGTGAACGTCTTGTTGGTGGCCTTCGGGCCCGATGCGCGCAGCGTGCAGGTGGGCTATCAGCTCGAGTCCTGGGCGCTGGGGCCGATCCTGTTCGACAAGGCGCGCGTCTATGCCGCGGCGCTCGCGCTCGCCACGAGCGCGGCGCTGTTCGGCTTCTTCCGCTATACGCTGACGGGCAAGGCGATTCGTGCCTGCGCGGACAACTGGCTCGGCGCCAAGGTGGTCGGGCTCGACGTGAAGCGCTATTACGCGCTGACCTTCGGCGTGGGCTCGGCCTGCGTGGCGGTGGCGGGTTGCATGATGGTGCTGCTGGTGGACGTCACGCCGCAGCTCGGGCCCGCGTACACGCTGCTTGCCTTCGTCATCGTCATTGTCGGCGGCCTGGGCTCCCTGACCGGCGCGCTGCTCGGCGGCGTGCTGATCGGGCTGTCGGAAGCGCTGGCGGGCCTGTTCATCGCGCCCTCGGCGAAGAGCATGTTCAGCTTCGGCCTGCTGATCCTGGTATTGCTCTTTCGCCCGCAGGGACTGCTGGGGAGGAAATCCTGAACCGGCGCGCCGCGGTGCTGCTCGCGATCCTCGGCGCCCTGCTCGCGGCGCTGCCCGCCTTCGCCGGCAACTACCTGCTGTCGGTGGCGACGCTGATCCTGTATCTCGCGTTCGTCGGCCAGGCCTGGAACGTGATGATGGGCTTTGCCGGCCAGTTGTCCCTGGGGCATTCGCTGTACGTGGGCGTCGCCGCCTACGTCGCGGGCGGATTGTTCTTTCACCTCGGTGTCGGCCCCTGGGCCGGGCTGTGGCTGGCGATGCTCGCCTGTGTGCTGATCGGCGCGGTCATCGGCTTTCTCGCCTTCCGCTTCGGCATCTCGGGCGTGTACTTCGCGCTGCTCACCATCGCCTTCGCGGAATTCACGCGCATCGGCTTCGACCAC
>JANMSV010000040.1:0-2429 GCA_031389685.1 Betaproteobacteria bacterium | reverse complement strand
GGATGGTCTTGCGGCGCGGGGGAGCGTGTCAACGACGCGCGGACAAATTGCTGTTGCGTTATCGATATCTTTGCGCGAAATCGGCTTTATTTTCGCGCAGCACCGCGGCACTTATAATTGCCGCTCATGAATCTGCTCGATCTAGAAGGAAAAGTCGCCATCGTCACCGGAGGGGCGAAAGGCATCGGCGCCGCAACGGCCAGGCTTCTGGAGAACGCCGGTGCGCGGGTCGCGGTTCTGGACATCGAGTCCGGGTGCGACGTGACCGAGGAGGCTGCGGTGACGAAAGCGTATCAAGATGCCGAGCAGCGCTTCGGCGGCATCGACATCCTGGTCAACAATGCCGGCCGCGCCGTGCGCAAGCCGGCCAGTGAGCTTTCTCTCAAAGAGTGGCAGGAGGTCGTTGACCTGAACCTCACCGCGACCTTCCTGTGCTCGAGGAATGTCTTCCCTTACATGAAAAAGCGCGGCGGCGGCTCGATCGTCAATCTCGCCTCGATCATGGGACTTTCGGGCGGCCTTTTTCCAAACGCGTCCTACCAGGCTTCCAAGGGCGGCGTGGTGAACCTCACCCGCGCGCTCGCCCTGGAGTGGGCGGCGGAGGGCATCCGCGTCAACGCCGTGGCGCCGACCTTCGTGCGCACCGGCCTCACCACGCCGATCTTCTCCAACCCGGAATTGCTGAACAAAGTAATGCAGCACACTCCGCTCGGCGTGCTGCCCGAGGTCGAGGACATCGCGGCCGCGATCCTGTTCCTTGCCAGCCCGGCGGCGCGCTGCATCACCGGTGTCACGCTGCCGGTGGATTCGGGCTACCTCGCCCGCTAGTTGCGATAGGAGAATGAGCATGAAATCCATCGGCAGGATCTTCCTCACCGGCACCCTCACCGTGCTGCCGGTGCTCGCCACTCTCTACCTGGTCGTCTGGCTGGTGACGACCGCCGAGCGCTTCGTCGGCAAGCAGCTGATGTGGCTCATTCCGGACGAGTACTACCGTACCGGCATGGGCCTGTTGCTCGCGATTGTGCTGATCTTCGCGGTCGGCCTGCTGATGCACGCCCTGCTGTTTCGCCAGGCCTTCGGCTGGGCGGAGCGGCTGCTGCTGGAAATACCGTTGCTGCGCTCGGTGTACGGCGCGCTGCGCGACCTGTTCGGCCTGTTCGCCAGCCAAAAGCGGGGCGAGGCGATGCAGGTGGTTTCGGTGACGCTGCCCGGAACCGGCATGCGCGCGCTCGGCTTCGTCACGCGCGCTGAATTCTCCGATCTGCCGCGCGGCATCGGCGCGCAGGGCGAGATCGCCGTGTACCTGCCGATGAGCTACCAGATCGGCGGCTACACGCTGTTCATGCGGCGCGATCAGGCAGTCGCCGTCGACATGTCGCGCGAGGACGCGATGAAGTTCATCCTTACCGCGGGATTGCGCAGCGGCAAAGGCGCCTAGACGGGGCGCGCGCTGCGCTCAAGCGCTGGCTGGCGATGGCGCAGGCGTACGTCGGCAAGCTGCCTGCGAAAAAGGAAGCTCAGTAACCCGCGGCGAAATCCACGAGGTTGAGCGGCGCTTCGCCGCGGCGCAGGCGCTCGATGTTTTCCACGATTTTCGGCACCGCGGTGCGCGGCTCGGTGAGCGCGGCGGCATGCGGCGTGACAGTCACGCCAGGGTGCGTCCACAGGGGCGAGTCCGCGGGCAGCGGCTCGGGCTCGAACACGTCGAGGTAGGCGTGCGCGAGCTGCCCCGAGTCAAGCGAGGCGAGCAGGTCCGCGGTCACCGCGTGTGCGCCGCGCGCCACGTTGATCAGGCAGCCGCCCTTGGGCATGCGCGCGAATGCCGCCGCGTTCAGCACGCCGCGCGTCTGCTCGGTGAGCGGCAGCAGGCAGACGAGCGCGTTGCTCATGCCGAGAATTTCGCCGAGATCCGTTGAGCAGTGCACGCCCGCAACGCGCTTCGGGCGCCGGCTCCAGCCGCAGACCTTGAAGCCGAGGGCGAGGAGCTTGCGCGCTGCGTCGGTGCCGAGCTCGCCCAGGCCGAGGAAGCCGACCGTACGGTCCGCGGGCAGGGATTGCCCGCGCCGCTTCCATTTCTTTTCGCGCTGCAACTGGCGGTAGAAGTAGAGGTGGCGGTGCCAGTCGATCACGTGCGCCAGCACCGTCTCCGACATCGCGCCGACCATGCCCGGATCCACCAGGCGTGCCAGCGGCACGTCGCGCGGGAGCTCCGGGTCCTCCAGCAGCTTTTCCACGCCCATCCACAGCGACTGCACCAGCTTGAGCCTGGGCAGCTTGCCGAAGATGCCGGGATGCGGTGTCGCAACCAGCGCGATGTCGATGTCCGCGCGCGGCTCGACGCTGAACTCGTCCTGCGGCAGCGCGCGCTCGAGCAGCGGGAGCCAGCGCTCCGCGGGCTCGATCTGCGACGAGAACAGGAGCTTCAT
>JANMSV010000242.1:0-8680 GCA_031389685.1 Betaproteobacteria bacterium | reverse complement strand
CTCGCGCTCGACGGCGCGAAAATCGCGCGCGCCGAGGGCCTGCGCACCGAGCTCTTCCACCGGATGCGCACGTTCCTCGAAAAGTACGAGTTCCTGCTCGCGCCGGTGAATCAACTTTCCCCGTTCCCGGTGGAGATGGAGTACCCGACGGAGATTGCCGGGACGAAGCTCGGCAACTACCTCGACTGGATGAAGAGCTGTTACTACATCACCATCACCAGCCATCCGGCGATCTCGGTGCCCGCGGGCTTCACGCCCGAAGGGCTGCCGGTCGGGCTGCAGATCGTCGGCCGCTACCGCGACGATTTCGGCGTGCTGCAGCTCGCGCACGCTTTCGAGCAGGCGACTGAAATCTGGAAGCGCCGTCCGCCGCTAGCGGTCTAGGACTTTTTCCCAAACGCGGCGGTGATGGGGAGTCGCGGCTATATAGCTACCGGTAGATATATGCCGGCATATGGAACTATCCATTGGTAGATGGTTGCATCTACCTATAGATGCTTCTAGCATGATTCGCATGCCGTTCAACCAATAGTTAAAGCACTACGATCTCGGCGCTTGACAGCCTTTCCACACGTATATACAGTTCGTAAATGCGCTTTACGTGGGATGAGCGCAAGCGAAAAGCAAATCTCCGGGATCACGGGTTTGACTTCGCCGATGCCAGGCGCGTGTTTGAAGGACCCACAGCGACCTACGAAGACGATCGCTTTTCCTATGGCGAGCAGCGTTTCGTCACTCTGGGTCTGGTGAATGGGGTTGCCGTTTCGATCGTGCACCTGGAATCCCACGAACGCATTCACGTGATCTCGTTTCGACGAGCGACTCGACATGAAGAACTCTTCTTCTTCAAAAGCCTCTAAAACCGACTGGAAGCGCGTCAAATCCATGCAGGACCGTGACATCAAGATCACACCGGAGCATCCCGAGTTGGATATCAAACACATCGCCCGGGTGATCGTGCGCAAGGGTCTGAAGCCTGTTGAAGCGAAGAGGTCCATCTCCCTTCGCGTGGATGCTGAGGTGCTCGCGTGGTTTCAGGCTCAAGGCCCTGGCTATCAGACGCGCATGAACGCCGTATTGAAGGCGTTCAAGGATGCCTCGCTTTAGCGTGATCCAATGTCCTGGTTGATGGCCGCGGTCTACGACCGCTTCACGCGCGGGAGCAATGAAGCCTGCCTCGATCGGTGGCGCGCGGAGCTACTGCGCGATCTCTCCGGCGAGGTGCTTGAAGTAGGCGCCGGAACCGGCGTCACCCTGCCCCACTACCCCAAAAAAGTAACACGGCTGGTGCTCTGCGAGCCCGATCCCCACATGCGGCGCAAGCTGCAGGCAAAACGCGACGCCGCGGGAGCGAAGCGCATCGAGATTTCAGACGCCTCGCTCGAAGCCTTGCCCGCAGCCCCCGCCTCGCTCGACGCGGTGGTGTGTTCGCTGGTGCTTTGCTCGGTCCCCGACCAGCAAGCTGCCCTCAAGGAGATTCAGCGCGTGCTCAAGCCCGGCGGCAAACTGCTGTTCCTCGAGCACGTAGCCGCCGACGGCAAGCCCAACCGCCTGAAATGGCAGCGCCGCATCGAGCCGGTGTGGAAGCACCTGATGGGCAACTGCCACCTGACGCGGCGCACCGAAGCCGCGATCACGGCTGCGGGATTCAAGATCGAGCGCATCGAGCGCGAGAGCATCCGCAAGGCCCTGCCGATCGTGCGCCCGAGCATCCGCGGGGTCGCCCGCAAGAGCGGCTAGTTCAGTCGGCGTACACGCCGGCCTTCTTGATGATCGGCCCCCACTTGTCGATCTCGGACTTCAGGTGCGCGGCGAGCGCGGTGGGCGTGGCCTTGTCCGCCGGATAGGCTTCCGCGCCCAGGTCGGCGAAGCGCTTCTTCACCGTGTCGTCCGTGACCGCAACCTGCAACGCGGCGACCAGCTTGTCGAGGGCCGGCTTGGGCGTGCCTTTGGGCGCGTACAGGCCGTGCCAGATGCCGACCTCGAAGCCCTTCAGCCCCAGCTCGTCCAGCGTAGGCACTTCCGCCAGCGACGGCACGCGATTCCTGGAGGTGACCGCATACACCTTCACTTTGCCTGCCTTGATCTGGTTCGTGGTGTTCGTAGTCTGGTCGCACATGAAGTCCACTGTCCCGCCGAGCAGGTCGTTCATCGCCGGCGCCGTGCCCTTGTAGGGCACGGTCAGGAACTCGGTCTGGATCGCGCTCATGAACAGCATGCCGCACAGGTGCGAGGCCGCGCCGATGCCCGCGTTGGCGTAGCTGACCTTGTCCTTGTTGGCCTTGAGGTAGGCGAGGAACTCCTTGAAGTCCTTGGCCGGGAAATCCTGCCGCGCGATGATCGTCATCGGCACGTCGTTGATCAACCCGATGTAGTCGAAGTCGGTGAGCGGATTGAAGCGCAGCTGCCGGTACAGCGCCGGCGTGGTCGCCATGCCGATATGGTGGATCAGGATGGTGTAGCCGTCGGGCTTCGCATTCTTGACCGCCTCGGGCGCGAGAATACCGCCGGCACTTGGGCGGTTCTCGACCACCACCGTCTGCCCGAGGGGCTTGCCCATGGCCTGAGCGGTGACGCGCGCGACGGTGTCGGTCGGTCCGCCCGCGGCGTAGGGCACCAGCATGGTCACGGGTCGGGTCGGATACTGCTGTGCGACTGCGGCGGCGGACGCGAACAGCAGCGCGGCGCCGAAAAAGGAATTTCTCATGGTTGGGCTCCTCATCGTGATGTGCGTGGAATCTGGCGCGCCCGGCGGGATTCGAACCCACGACCCTTGGCTTCGGAGGCCAATACTCTGATCCGCTGAGCTACGGGCGCTTTCAAGCTAAAATCATACCTGTATTCTTCATTCGCAGGCCACGGGCAATGAGTACGCACGACGAACATTCCTCGTTCAACCAGCCGAGCGCGAATCCTGCGGCGCTCGCCACGGCGCAGTAACCCCCCGGGCGCCGGACCGCGGCGCCCCCACGTCGTGAACCTGCTCTTCATCATCGACCCGCTCGAAGAGCTCAAGGCGTACAAGGACACTACGGTCTGCATGATGCGCGCGGCGCAGAGCCGCGGCCACGCGGTGCACGTTTGCGGACAGGAAGCCCTCGCCTGGCGCGGCGGCGCGGTGATGGCGCAGGCGACGCGCATCCGGCTCACCGACAACGACGAGGACTGGTACCGGTCCGACGGCCGCGCGCAGCGCGCGCTGTTCGAGTACGGCGCGGTGCTGATGCGCAAGGACCCGCCCTTCGACATGGAGTACGTGGCCAGCACCTGGCTGCTTTCGGAGGCCGGGCGCCAGGGCGCGCGCGTGTTCAACGCGCCGCAAGCGCTGCGCGACCACAACGAGAAGTTCGCCATCGCCGAGTTCGCCCACCTGAGCGTGCCTTCGCTGGTGTCGCGCGACATGGCGCAGCTGCAGGCGTTCATCGACGAGCAGCGCGACACGGTGCTCAAACCCCTTTCCGGCATGGGCGGCGCCGGCATTTTTCGCGTGCGCCGGGACGACCCCAACCGCAACGTGATCGTCGAGACGCTCGCCGCGCTGGGCGCCTGCAGCGTCATGGCGCAGCGTTACATCCCGGAAATCGCGCAGGGCGACAAGCGCATCCTCGTCATCGAGGGTCGGCCCGCCCCCCACGTGCTGGCGCGCATCCCAAAGGCCGGCGAGACGCGCGGCAACCTCGCGGTGGGCGGCAAGGGCGTGGCACAGCCGCTCTCCGCGCGCGACCGCGAGATCGCCGAGGCCATGGGCCCGGCGCTCGCCGCGCGGGGGATACTCTTCGCGGGGCTGGACGTGATCGGCGACTGGCTGACCGAAGTCAACGTCACCAGCCCCACCTGCTTCCGCGAAATCCAGGACCAGACCGGCTACGACGCCGGCGCAGTGTTCGTCGAGGCGCTGGAGGCGAGGGTGGCGCATTGATCGGCGTCCTCGTCGTCTCGCACGGCACCATCGGCGCAGCGCTGCTCTCCAGCGCCGAGCAGATCCTCGGCGCGCGTCAGGCGCGAGTCGCCGCGCTGGGCGTGTCGCGCGGCGACGACCCGGACAAGGTCCTCAAACGGGCACGCGTAATGCTGGCGCGCCTGGACGAGGGCTCCGGCGTGCTGGTGCTCACCGACATGTTCGGCGCCACGCCCTGCAACGTGGCCTCGCGCCTGCTCGCCGACGGGCGCGTGGAGGGCGTTTCCGGCGTTTCGCTGCCGATGCTGGTGCGCGTGCTCTCGGGGCGCAACGGCTCGCTGCCGGCGGCGGTGCAGCGCGCGATGTCCGGCGGCGCCGAAGGCGTGGTGCACATGAACACGGACAGCTGCGGTGCCTAGCGCGGAGGTCACGATCGTCAACAAGCTGGGCCTGCACGCGCGCGCCGCGGCCAAGCTCACGCAGGTGGCGAACAGCTTCAAGAGCGACGTTTGGCTGTCGCGCAACGACCGGCGCGTGAACGCGAAAAGCATCATGGGCGTGATGATGCTCGCCGCCGGCAAGGGCGCCTCGGTCACCGTGGAGGCCGAGGGCGCGGATGCGGACGCGGCGCTCGCCGCCCTCCGGCAGCTGATCGCCGACCGGTTCGGCGAGGGGGAATGAACTTCGTCCTGCACGGCACGAGCGTCGCCTCGGGCATCACCATCGGCCATGCGCACCTGGTGTCCAGCGCGCGCCTGGACGTGGCGCACTACGAAATCGCCGCGGCGGCGGTGCCCGCCGAGATCTTGCGTTTCGACGCCAGCATCGCGAACGCCAAGCAGGAGATGGACCTGCTCGCGCAGCAAGTCCCGGCCGACGCACCCCCCGAGTTCGGCGCCTTCATCAACCTGCACCGCATGATCCTGGAGGACTCCTCGCTGTCGCACGCGCCCAGGGAGCTGATCCGCGCGCGCATGTGCAATGCGGAGTGGGCGCTGGTGCAGCAGATGGAAACCCTGGTCGAGCAGTTCGAGCAGGCCGAAGACGCCTACCTGCGCGAGCGCAAGGCCGACATCGAGCAGGTGGTGGAGCGCGTGCTGAAGGCGCTGAAGGGCGATCTGGCGAGCGTCGAGCCGCGGCTCTCCGAGGAACACAGCCTGATCGTGGTGGCGCACGACCTGTCGCCCGCCGACATGATCCTGTTCAAGCGCCACGAGTTCGGTGGCTTCATCACCGACGCCGGCGGCGTCACCTCGCATACCGCGATCCTGGCGCGTAGCCTCAACATCCCGGCCCTGGTCGGTTTGCACCACGCGCGCGACATGATCCGCGAGGGCGAACTGCTGATCGTGGACGGCATCCAGGGCGTGCTGGTGGTGGACCCGGACCCCGTGGTGCTCGCCGAATACCAGCTGCGCCAGACGCAGCACCTGCTGGAGCGCAAGAAGCTGCGGCGGCTGAAGAGCACGCCGGCGGCGACCCTGGAGGGCACCGCGGTGGAGCTGTTCGCCAATATCGAGTTGCCGCAGGATCTGGAGGAGGTGCACGAGGCGGGCGCGCAAGGGGTCGGCCTGTTTCGCACCGAGTTCCTGTTCATGAACCGCAAGGACCTGCCCGGCGAGGACGAGCAGTTCGAGGCCTATCGCGAGGTGGCGAAGGCGATGCGCGGCAAGCCGGTGGTGATCCGGACCCTGGACGCCGGCGCCGACAAGGCGCTGACCGGGCACGCCGATTCGATGCCCAACCCGGCGCTCGGCCTGCGCGCCATCCGCTTTTGCCTGTCCGAGCCGCACATGTTCCTCGAGCAGTTGCGCGCCATCCTGCGCGCCTCGCACTATGGGCGCGTGAGGATCCTGCTGCCGATGGTGGCGCACGCGCACGAAGTGGACCAGGCGCTCGTGCTGATCCGGCAGGCGCGCCAGCAACTCGACGCACTGGGCCTGCCTTACGACCGTGCCGTTCCGGTCGGCGGCATGATCGAGATCCCGGCGGCGGCCCTGTCGCTGCCGATGTTCATGCGGCGGCTGGACTTCCTGTCCCTGGGCACCAACGACCTGATCCAGTACACGCTCGCCATCGACCGCACCGACGACGCGGTGGCGCACCTGTACGATCCCCTGCACCCAGCAGTGCTGCATCTCGTCGCGCACGTGATCCATACCGCCACCCGCGGCGGCATGCCGGTGGCGGTGTGCGGCGAGATGGCGGGCGATCTTTTGCTCACGCGCCTGCTGCTCGGCTTCGGCTTGCGCAATTTCTCCATGCACCCGGCGCAGCTGCCGGCGATCAAGGAGCGCGTGCTGGGCACCAGCCTCGCCGACGCGCAGCCGCTGGCGCGAAAGGTGCTGCGCTGCGGCGATCCCGCGAAGACGCGCGCGCTGCTCGCAAAACTGAACGCCTGAGGATCACGATGCCCGGTCCGCTGGACGGTGTGCGCGTACTGGACCTCACCACGGTGGTGATGGGACCCTATGCCACGCAGATCCTCGCCGACTTCGGCGCCGACGTGGTCAAGGTCGAGCCGCCGGAGGGCGACATCATGCGCTACGCGTGGCCGTTCCGCTCCAAGGGCATGGGCCACATATTCCTGAACGCCAACCGCAACAAGCGCGGCATCGTGCTCGACCTGAAGAAACCCGAGGCGCGCACGGCCTGCCTGGCGCTGGCGAAGAACGCCGACGTCCTGGTGTACAACATCCGCCCGCAGGCCATGGCGCGCCTCAAGCTCGGCTACGAAGACCTGCGCGCCGTGAATCCGCGCATCATCTACGTAGGCGCCTTTGGCTACAGTCAGCAGGGGCCCTACGCCGCGAAGGCCGCCTACGACGACCTGATCCAGGGCGCCGCGGGCCTGCCCTGGCTGCTGCGCGAGTCCGGCGCCGAGTCGCCGCGCTTCGTGCCGGCGACGATGGCCGATCGCTCGGTGGGCCTGCACGTGGTGAACGCGGTATGCGCGGCGCTGTACGCGCGCGAGCGCACCGGCAAGGGCCAGCGCGTGGACGTGCCGATGTTCGAGAGCCTGCTGCAGACGGTGCTCGGCGAGCATATGGGCGGCTTCACCTTCGCGCCGCAGCTGGGCGAAGGCGGGTACACGCGCATGCTGTCCAGGTACCGGCGTCCCTACGAAACGAAGGACGGCTACGTGTGCGTGCTGATCTACAACAACAAGCACTGGAAAGCGTTCTTCCAGATGATCGGCCGCACCGACATGCTCGCGGACGCGCGCTTCGCCTCGCCCGAGGGGCGCAGCCAGAATTACGACACCGTCTACGGATTCGTGGCGCAGGAGATGACCAGGCGCACCAGCGCGGAATGGCTCGAGGCCTTCGAGCGCGCCGACATCCCGGTGCAGCGCATGAACAGCCTGGAGGACATCCTGCGCGACCCGCACCTGAATGCCATCGGCTATTTCACGCCGGTCGAGCATCCCACCGAGGGCAAGCTGCTGTCGATGAAGGTGCCCTCCGAGTGGTCGGAGACCAAGCCCGAGGTCCGGCGCCACGCGCCGCGGCTCGGCGAGCACACGCGCGAGGTCCTGCGCGAGGCGGGCTACAGCGACGCGCAGATCGACGACCTGGCGAGAACCGGCGCGGCTCGGCTATAATCCACGCCAGCGCCGATTTGATGTTCAGCTTGCGGGCGCTCTACAAATGCCGCTAAAGAGGCCGGACCTCGAAGCCCGTTCTCGCGCAAGCTGAACGGGCTTTTTCGTTGGCGGGCACGGCGTGATCGTTGAAGCGAAGAAGGCGAGGTTCACCGAGCCCCTCAGGCTGAAGGGCGGCGCGCTGCTGCCCGAGTTCGAAATCGCCTACGAGACCTACGGCAGCTTGAACGCCGCGCGCTCCAACGCCGTGTTGGTGTGCCACGCGCTCAATGCCTCGCACCACGTCGCCGGCAACTACGCCACCGATGCGGAGAACGTCGGCTGGTGGGACAACCTGGTCGGACCCGGCAAGCCGCTCGACACGAACCGCTTTTTCATCGTCGGCAACAACTACATCGGCAGCTGCTTCGGCTCCACCGGCCCGACCTCGGTCAACCCGGCCACGGGCAAGCCCTACGGTGCCGATTTCCCGGTGGTGACGGTCGAGGACTGGGTGGCGGCGCAGGCGCGCCTGGCGGACCACCTGGGCATCGAGTGCTTCGCCGCCGCGATCGGCGGTTCCCTGGGCGCGATGCAGGCGCTGCAGTGGACGCTGTCCTTCCCGGCGCGCGTGCGGCACGCACTGGTGATCGCCGCCACGCCGCGGCTCTCCGCGCAGAACATCGCCTTCAACGAAGTGGCGCGCCAGGCGATCATGACCGACCCGGACTTCCACGGCGGGCATTACTACGAGCATGGCGTGGTGCCGCGCCGGGGCCTGCGCATCGCGCGCATGATCGGCCACATCACCTACCTGTCCGACGACGCGATGATGGAAAAGTTCGGCCGCGTGCTGCGCCGCGCCGCACTGGGCTTCGACTTCGACACCGACTTCGAGATCGAGGGCTACCTGCGCTACCAGGCCGACAAGTTCTCCACCTACTTCGACGCCAACACCTACCTCAGGATCACCAAGGCGCTGGATTACTTCGACCCGGCCGCGGACTTCGGCGGCGATCTGTCCAAGGCGCTGGCGCGCGCGCAGGCGGCGTTCCTGCTGGTGGCGTTCAAGTCCGACTGGCGCTTTGCGCCGTCGCGGCGGGGCGCCACCACGCCGCGGCGGCCGGGCCACACAACAAAAGAAACAAAGAGTGAAACACACGCGCCCCCGCCCCCCAACCCACAGCAAGAGAGGAAAC
>JANMSV010000207.1:0-4095 GCA_031389685.1 Betaproteobacteria bacterium | reverse complement strand
GCCAGACCACCGCCAACAAGGCGCTCAACGCGCCCGAGGACATGAAGGGGCTCAAGATCCGCGTGCCGGACGCGCCGCTGTACACGCTGTTCCCGCGCGCAGTGGGCGCCAACCCGACGCCGATCGCCTTCGCCGAGGTGTACCTCGCGCTGCAAAACAAGACCGTGGACGCGCAGGAGAACCCGCTGCCGACCATCGACGCGAAGAAATTCTACGAGGTGCAGTCGCACATCAACATCACCGCGCACATCACCGACGCGCTGCTGACGATCATCGGCGGGCCGCTGTGGGGCAAGCTGAATGAGGCCGACCGCAAGACCTTCACTGCGGTGTTCCAGGAGGCCGCGGTGCGCGCCACCGGCGAGATCATCGACATCGAAAAGCGCCTGATGACCGAGTTCAGCAAGCGTGGCAAGACGGTGGTGATGGTGGACCGCAAGCCGTTCATGGCCGCGGTGCAGAAGTTCTACGCCGAAGGCAAGCTGCCCGACGGAGCGGCGCTGCCCTGGCCGAAGGATGTCTACGACCGGCTGCAGGCGATCAAGTAGCGATCAAGTAAGTTGGACACGCCGCAGCAGCAGAACCCGCACGTCGGGCACGAGGTGCTCGACGATGCGGGCTTTCATGTCACCGACGAGCCCATCGACCTCTCGATCTACGGCGCGGAGGACTGGGTGTCGTTCGTCCTGTTCTGGCTGCTGGCGTTCATCGTGTTCTACCAGGTGTTCACGCGCTACTTCTTGAACGACCCGGCGGGCTGGACCGAGGAGATCGCGCGCTACTTCCTGGTCGCCGTGGTGTTCATCGGCGCCTCCATGTCGGTGCGCAAGAACAACCACATCCAGGTGGACGTGTTCTACCGCTTCATGCCGCGGCGCCTGGCGCGGGGGATGGCGCTGCTCGTCGACCTGATCCGCATCGGCTTCTTCGGCTACGCCGCATGGCTCAACTGGCTGCTGCTCGAGCGCATCGGCAGCCAGAGGATGGCGATCGTCGAGCTGCCGATGGGCTGGGTGTTCGGCGCCATGTTGTTCGGTTTCATCCTGATGTTCCTCAGGTCGCTGCAGGTGGGCTGGCGCCACTGGCGCCAGGGCTACAGCGTGCTGGAGCGCCCCGAGATCGCGCTCGAAGGCCTGGTGAAATGAGTCCCGGCGCGATGATGATGTCGTTTCTCGCCATGATGGCGGGAGGCGTGCCGGTGGCGATCGCCATGTGCGCCGCCTCGCTGATCTACGTGATGGCGACCAAGAACATCCCCGACTTCGTCGTCATCCACCGCATGTACGGCGGGGTGGATTCGTTCCCGCTGCTGGCGGTGCCATTCTTCATCTTCGCCGGCAATCTGATGAACTCGGCCGGCATCACCAACCGCATCTACAACTTCGCCCTCGCCCTGGTGGGCTGGATGAAGGGCGGCCTGGGCCATGTCAACGTGATCGGCTCGATGATCTTCGCCGGCATGTCGGGCACCGCGATCGCCGACGCGGCGGGCCTGGGCACCATCGAGATCAAGGCGATGAAGGACCACGGCTACCCGACCGAGTTCGCGGTCGGCGTGACGGCGGCCTCGGCCACCGTCGGCCCGATCATCCCGCCGTCGCTGCCCTTCGTGATCTACGGCATGATGGCCGGCGTCTCCATCGGCCAGCTGTTCCTCGCCGGCGTGATCCCGGGATTCATCATGGGCGCGACCATGATGCTCACCGTCGCCTACTACGCGCACACGCGAAAGTACCAGTCCGACGCGGTGTTCTCCTGGGGCAAGCTGGGCAAGACCTTCGTCGAGGCCTTCCTCGCCATGATGACCCCGGTGCTGCTGGTGGGCGGCATGACGCTGGGCGTCTTCACCCCGACCGAGGGCGCGATCGCCGCCTCGGCCTGGGCGCTGCTCCTCGGCCTGGCCTGGTACCGCACCCTGAGCTGGCGCATGCTGGTCAAGATCTCGATGGACACCATCGAGACCACTGCCATGGTGCTGTTCATCGTCGCCGCCGCCTCGATCTTCGGCTGGCTGCTCACGGTGACGCGCGTCACCGAGGACATCGCGGTCTGGGTCCTCGCCTATACGCAGAACCCGGCGATGTTCCTGCTGCTCGCCAATCTGCTGCTGCTGTTCGTGGGCTGCTTCCTCGAACCGGTGGCGGCGATCACTCTGCTGGTGCCGATCCTGATCCCCATCTGCCAGAAGCTGGGCATCGACCTGGTGCACTTCGGGCTGGTGATGGTGCTCAACCTGATGATCGGGCTGCTGCACCCGCCGATGGGCACCGTGTTGTTCGTGCTGTCGCGGGTGGCTAGACTGTCGGTGGAGCGCACCACCATGGCAATCCTGCCCTGGCTGGTGCCGCTGCTCGCGACGCTCGTGCTATGCACCTACGTGCCGCAGGTCGTGCTGTGGCTGCCGCGAATGTTCTTCTAGGAGGCCAGAAATGCTGCAAGCCACCGACCTGACCATCCGCCTTCACCCGGAAGACGACGTCGTCATCGCGCGCGTCGAGATCCCGAGTGGGACGCTGGTAACCAAGGAGAACGTACGCTCCATCGCCACGATTCCCGCCGGGCACAAGATCGCCGTGCGCTCGATTGCGAAGGGCAAGCCCGCGCACCGCTACAACCAGATCATCGGCTTCGCCACGCGCGACATCCAGCCGGGCGAGCACGTGCATGTGAACAACCTCGCGATGGGCGACTTCGTGCGCGACTACGCCTACTCGTCGCTGGTGAAGAAAACCGACTTCGTCCCGCAGCCGGCGACCTTCATGGGCATCGTGCGCGACGATGGGCGCGTCGCGACGCGCAATTACATTGGCATCCTGACCAGCGTGAACTGCTCGGCAACCGTGGCGAAGATGATCGCGCGGCACTTCGAGAACCGGCTCGAGGACTATCCCAACGTGGACGGCGTGGTGGCGCTGACGCACAAGACCGGCTGCGGCATGGCGAGCGAGGGCGAGGCGACCGACCTCCTGCGCCGCACCATCGCCGGCTACGCGCGCCACCCGAACTTCTTTTCCTCCCAACTCGTGGGGTTGGGTTGCGAGGCGAACCAGATCAACAGCCTGTTGTCGGCTCACCAGCTGAAACGCAGCGACAAGTTCGGCGCCTTCACCATCCAGGAGAAGGGCGGCACGCGCAAGGCGGTGGAGAACGGCATCGCCCGGATCGCGGAAATGCTGCCCGAGGCGAACAAGGCGAAGCGTCAATCGGTTCCCGCCAGCCACCTCACCCTCGGCCTGCAATGCGGCGGCTCGGACGGCTACTCCGGCATCAGCGCCAATCCGGCGCTCGGCGCGGCGGTGGACCTGCTGGTGCGCCACGGCGGCACCGCGATCCTGTCCGAGACGCCCGAGGTCTACGGCGCGGAGCACCTGCTGACGCGCCGCGCGGTGTCGCGCGAAGTCGGCGAGAAACTGATCCGCCGCATCCAGTGGTGGGAGGAATACACCCGCCGCAACGGCAACGAAATGAACAACAACCCCTCCCCGGGCAACAAGGCGGGCGGGCTGACCACGATCCTGGAGAAATCCCTCGGCGCGGTGGCCAAGGGCGGCACCACCAACCTGGTGGACGTATACGAGTACGCGCAGCCGGTGACCGCCAAAGGATTCGTCTACATGGACACCCCGGGCTACGACCCGGTGTCGGCCACCGGCCAGGTGGCCGGCGGCGCCAATATGATCTGCTTCACCACCGGCCGCGGCTCGGCCTACGGCTGCAAGCCCTCGCCCTCGCTCAAGCTCGCCACCAACACGGCGCTGTTCGTGCACCAGGAAGAGGACATGGACATCAACTGCGGCACGGTGATCGACGGCACCGAGACCATCCAGCAGGTCGGCGAGCGCTTCTTCAGGATGATCCTGGAGACCGCATCCGGTAAACCGTCGAAATCCGAAGCCTTCGGCTACGGCGAGGACGAGTTCGCGCCCTGGGTGCTGGGCGCGACGATGTGACGCGGCGCACCCGCGCTCTAACCTACGCGCTCGCACTGGCAGCGCTGCTGCTGCTTACCGCGCTTGCCTTCGCCGTCGGCCGCTTTCCCCTGGCCCCCGGCGATCTCGCGGCGCTCGCCGCCAACAAGCTGTTCGGCGCGTCTTA
>JANMSV010000182.1:0-11709 GCA_031389685.1 Betaproteobacteria bacterium | reverse complement strand
CTGCTCGAGCGTGAAGATCTGCGAGCCGCGATCGGACATCCCCGTGCCGCGCTTATCGAAGAAAATCAGCCGGCTGAACGACGCGAGGCGCTGGACAAATGCGCTTAGCTCCCGGTACTGCCAGGTCGCTTCGAGGTGCGACACGAACCCCGGAATGAAAAAAAGGTCGATCGGTCCATCGCCGAGCACCTGATAGGCGATGTGAACGTCGTCACTCTTGACGTAGCGAGTCACAGGAGGCATGCAAATCCCGTGTCGCCCACCTGCAGTTCTTTCGCAATGGGTCGGGTACTACAACTTGGAGCGGCCGCATACGCGCCTGGGCTATCGGGCACCTGCGAGTGACTAAGGATCGAAAGCGAACATTTAGTATTGGCGCCCAACGTCGCGCTCGGACGCGATGCTTCAGCGCGTCGGCTACAGCTCAAGGTTCGCCGCTCGATCCCGAGATGCATGGCGGTTATGCCCAAGTTCTTTCACAAAGCCTTGCCTCAGCTCGCTCACCGGCGTGCCGACGGATACTCATTTCAGCTTGCGGCAGACTAACTGTATTGGATGGGTACGGCCCTCCTCTATGTTGCGCGCAGCATTGCGCGTTTTCTGCAACGCGGTGTCCCCCATGAGAATGTGCGTGCCGAGCGGCGGCAAAACGCCTTTCTCTGCTTTTTCTATCACCGTTTTGTACCCCGCTACATACTTGACTCCAACGTCCTCGACGACGATATCTTTAAAACCCGCAGCCTCCAGAAACGCCCGGGTCTCGGATGGTGTCACCAAGTAGGCACCGCTGCCGTCCGCCGACCAAGGCAACGGATAATGCGGATTGCCCTTCGGGCCCAAGCCGTGCTCGGTGAGCGCAAAAAAGGCACCGGGCTTCAGCACCCGATAGGCTTCCGCGAAAAATTTCGGGCGATCGGCCACGTTCATGGTGACGTGCTGCGTGTAGGCGCCGTCGAAGGAAGCATCTGCATACGGCAGGCGCTGACCGTCGCCATGCTCGATCGTCACTTGGTCTTCCATCCGAAGAAGAGCGGTGAGTTTGTTGGCCGCCTCGACAAAGGGCCCCGTGATATCGAGACCGCTCACCTTGCATTGAAACCGTTTCGCGATATAACGTGCGGGGCCGCCGAGGCCGCAGCCGATGTCAACGATATACTGGCCAGGCTTGATGGGGAGACGATCTGCGAGTTCAACGGTCGCCGGAAGGCCCCGCGCGTGAAAATGATCCACCGGCGCCAGGTCCTCCACCGTCAAGGCATCGAGAGACTTGGACATCTTTCTCAGCGCCGAGACGATCAAAGCGTAGACGTCACCTCGAGCCCAGTGGTCCGCAATTGCTATTTCGTTTGTCATGTTGAATCTTCCCCGATTTTGTTGACACCGGATTTTTCATGCCAGCCGTTCATTGAGGTTGGTCCGGTTTTCGGACACAGCTGTGTGGCCTGTGAAGATTGTAGTCCTGTCGCCAGAGTTCGATTTTCTACTTGGCATCCTCGATCGAGGCGAACTCGTTCACGTTCAGGCATTCGTCGCGCAACCTGCCGTTCTGGGCGTCGCCGTCGGCACCCGACTTCGATGCAGGCTGATGCGCTTGCGCCTTCGCACACGCATACGTACCTGCAAGCCCTCCAGCCGGTAAAGTCTGTGAACCCGGTTTCGCCCGACCAGCCAGCCCTCGCGACGCGGCAGGATGTGGATGCGCTCATAGCCAAACCGCGGTCGGCTGTGGGCAAGCTCCGGAATGCGCATGCGCAGCACGCTCTGGTTCTTCGCCCTCGAGCGGTAGTAGAACGTCGCCCGCTGCAGCAGCGCCAGCCGGCACGAACGCTTCTTGCTCACCTGGAACCGTTCATGGATCCACAGGGCGAACTGGCGCCGCCGTGCCGGCCTCAGGTCTTTTTTTTGAGCACCTCCGGAGCCTCGAAGCGAACTTACTCTAGTTTTAATCTGTACCGATTTTCCGGGGTGACGTCAGGAACCGGCTTTCCCATGGTTCCAACAGCGTTGCAGCTTCAATTGGCTCCGCTCGCGAAGGTGGTGTTGCGCCGTACCAGCGTCCCTCTGGCATTGCCGGCGAACGCGCCGCCAGAGCCCAGGCACGCAACACTGTTGCAGACAATAGTGCTGTTTGTGACCTTCGTGGCGCCTTGGTCTCCGCTTGAAATGTTGTCGCTGGCAACGGTCGCTGAATTGCCCGAGAACGTACTGCCGGTCACGGTCAGCGTGTCGAAGTTGTGAATGGCGCCGCCGGTGCCCGTGGCTGAATTGCCCGAGAACGTGCTGCCACTCACCGTCAGCGTATCGAAGTTGTGAATGGCGCCGCCGATCCGTGCCGAGTTGCGGGAAAACGTGCTGCCGGTCACTTCCAGCGTCCCGAAGTTGTGAATGGCGCCGCCGAGCAGCGCTGAATTGCCCGAAAACGTGCTGCTGCTCACCTTCAGCGTACCGACGTTCAAAATGGCGCCGCCCGAACATGGCGAGGCGCAGTGGCCGTTGGCGATGCTGAGCTCGGCAAGCTTGAGCGTTTTGCCGGCGCTGACAAACAGTACTTGCACGGCGTTGTTCCCGCTGATGGTGATGCTTTTCCCCTTGCCGTCGATCGTCACATCGTCGTCGATGTCGGGCAGGCGCGAGGCCAGCGTGATGGTGCCGCTGACACCGAAGTTGATCGTGTCCGCGACGCCGGCGCTGGCGTTGGCGGCTGTGATGGCGTCGCGCAGCGTACCAGGGCCGCTGTCGGCGAGGCAGGTTACGGTCAGAGTCGCGGCCTGGGCGACGCCGATGCTGAGCGCTGCAGCCGTGCCGGCCAGACCGGTGGCCAAGGCGCTGCGGCTGGGCAGCGCCTGTTGCAGGGCACGAACGATTATCCGGGCGGCGCGGGGGAAAGTGGTGGTGTTCATTTCGGTGGTCCTTTCGGGGTTATGCACCGAGGTGCGTTGGCGATGGGTGAACTGTGTTCCCCAGGGGGCCGCTTTGTCCCTAGGCGTTCCTAAGCGCCTGCTAATCGTTCCAAATGGTTGCTGCCTGGGCTACAGTGCGCCCACGCGCCGCGGCGAAAGCGGCGAGGTGCAAAGAAGAACAGTGAGGGAGGACGCATGGCCCGTTGCTACATCGTGGGCGAATGCGAGGTTCGGCCCAATGAACGACGGGTGCTGGCCGGGGGCCAGCCTGCCGTGCTCGGCGCACGTGCATTCGATCTGCTGATGTGCCTGATTGAGCACCGCGATCGGGTGGTCACCAAGGACGAGCTGATGAAGCTGGTCTGGCCCGGCTCGGTGGTCGAAGAGAACAACCTGACCGTGCATGTCTCGGCGCTGCGCAAGCTGCTGGGGGCGCAGGCGGTGGCGACAGTTCCGGGGCGCGGTTATCGGTTTGCGATGGAGGTGCGCGAGCGCGGTACTGACACGCTCTCCGCCACGCAGCAGGCAGCGATGGCGAGCACGCCGGATCCCGCCCCGGCCACCACCACCGCCCCCGGCGAGACCGCCCTGCCGCTGCCCGACAAGCCCTCGATCGCGGTGCTGCCGTTGGTCAACCTGGGCGGCGATTCGGAGCAGGATTACTTCATCGACGGCATCACCGAAGACATCATCACCGAGCTGTCGCGCTTCCGGTCGCTGTTCGTCATCGCCCGTAACAGCACGTTCAGCTACAAGGGCAAGGCCGTCGACGTGCGCACGATCGCGAAAGAGCTCGGCGTGCGCTACGTGGTCGAGGGCAGCATCCGCCGCGCCGCCAACCGGATTCGCGTGACGGCCCAGCTGATCGACGCGCTGACCGGGGCACAGCTCTGGGCCGAAAAGTACGACCGCGCGCTCGAAGACCTCTTCGCTGTGCAGGAGGAGTTGACCCAAGCTATCGTCGCGGCGATTGCGCCGCAGATCGAATCCTTCGAGTTCCAGAAGGTGCGCAGCGTGCGTGTCGGCAACCTGAACGCCTATGAATTGGCGATGCGCGCCAGGGACACCGTGCGGCGGGCCGACAGGGAGGGCGAAGCAACGTCGCATGATGAGGCGCTGCGGCTGGCCACCGAGGCGGTTGCCATCGACCCCGGCTGCGGCACCGCGTTGGGGACGATCGCCTATCTTCACTGGCGGCAAGTCTGGGCCGGCGCGGCGGCGTCGGTCGCCGGCACTGTCGAAGCGGGGTTGGCGGCGGCCCGGCGCGCGATCGCGATCGACGGCGGCGACCACGTGGCCCATCTGTGGAAGGGGATGCTCATGCTGTTTGCCGGCCAGCACGACGCCGGGCTGGCGGACCTGCGACGCGCTCACGAGCTGAACCCGAACGATGCCTTGACGCTGAGCCTGCTCGGGCAGTACGTGGCAGGCGCGGGTGACTCGATGGCGGGCATCCAGTACGCCACGGACGCATTGCGCCTGAGTCCGCGCGACGCGCTGCGCTGGTCGTTTCTCAATTCGCTGGCCTGGGCCCATTTTTGTGCGGGCGACTACGCCAAGGCGGCCGACGCGGCGCAGCAGGCTATCGGCGAAGCGCCCAAGTTCTATCCACCGCACCTGTGCCTGGTCGTCAGCCGAGTCGGCCTGGGCGAGACGGCCCTGGCGACCGCAGCGTTCCGTGCGCTGAGCGACCTGGCTCCGCAGACGGTGGCGGCGCGGCTGGCCGGCCGTTGGAACTACTCCGACCCCGGGCTCGTGCGGCGGGCAACGAGCTTCCTGCGCATTGCCGCCGGACTGGAAGGCCCGAGCGCGGCGAAGGCGTGATTAATCAGCCTCCCGCAGCCACTGGCACCACGAGAATCTCACCTACTTTCCAGGAACGAGCGGCACGAACCTGACCGGCAGTATGCTGCGACGCTCGACGCTCCCGTCGGCCCGCTTCACGACGAGCAGCAGCTCCTGCGCCTCGTGGCTCGCGCCCACCGGAATCACCATGCGGCCACCGGGCTTGAGCTGCGCCACGAGCGCCTCGGGCACGCGCGGCGCGGCCGCGGTGACGACGATGGAATCGAACGGCGCCTGCTCCGGCCATCCCGCGTAGCCGTCGCCGATTCTGACTTCGATGTTGGTGTAGCCGAGCGTTCTCAGCCGCTCCGCTGCTTCCTTGCCCAGGGAAGGAATGAGTTCTAGCGAGTACACCTTCGACACGATCTCGGCCAGGACCGCGGCCTGGTAGCCCGAGCCGGTGCCGATCTCGAGCACCGACTGTCCCGCGCGCGGCTCGACCAAGTCCGTGGACAGAGCCACGATATAGGGCTGCGAGATGGTCTGGCCGCTGCCGATGGGCAGCGGATGGTTGCGGTACGCGAGGGACTGCTGGCCGGCGGGCACGAAGCGGTGGCGTTCGACCTTTGCCAGCGCGGCACGCACCGGCGGAGACATCGCCGCCAGGCCGGTGTGCATGCGCGTCTGCGCATACATCGCCTCGACTTCGGCGACCAAGCGCGCGCGCTGTCCTGCGAAATCCTGGGCGTCGGCGGCGCTCATGCCGAGCCAGGCGAGGACGCAGCTAGCGAGAGTTCTTGTCGCGCTCGATGAGGGCGTAGGCGGAGTGGTTGTGGATCGACTCGAAATTCTCCGATTCGACCACGTAGCGAGAAATGCGCTTGTCGCGGTTCAGCGCCGCGGCCACGTCGCGCACCATGTCCTCGACGAACTTGGGGTTGTCGTAGGCGCGCTCGGTGACGTGCTTCTCGTCCGGGCGCTTCAGGAGGCCGTAGAGCTCGCTGGAGGCCTGCTTTTCCACCAGGTCGACGAGTTCCTCGATCCAGACGAACTCCCCGGTATGCGCGGTGACCGTGACGTGCGAGCGCTGGTTGTGCGCGCCGTAGTCGGAAATCTTCTTCGAGCAGGGGCACAGGCTGGTCACCGGCACCAGCACCTTCATGGCGAAGCACTGCTCACCGGCCAGGACCTGGGCGACGAAGGTGATCTCGTAATCCATCAGGCTCTTCACGCGGGACACCGGCGCCGCCTTTTCGATGAAGTACGGGAAGGTCATTTCGATGCGGCCCTCCGCGGCTTCGAGTTTCGCCACCATCTCGCTCAGCATCGTCTTGAACGAATCGACGGTGATCTCGCGTTCGTGCGCGCTCAGGATCTCCACGAAGCGCGACATGTGGGTGCCTTTGAACTGGTGCGGCAGGCCGACGTACATGTTGAAGCTGGCGACCGTATGCTGCACCCCACCCGTGCGCTGCATGATCTGGATCGGGTGGCGGATCGCCTTGATGCCGACCTTGTCGATGGCGAGCTTGCGCGAGTCCGGCAGGCTCTGGATGTCCGGGATGTGGTGCGGGTCTTTGGCGTTCATGGGTCGATTATAACTCCCGAGTAAATTACTCGGCTATTACGCGGCGAATCGCGTTCTGGATGCCAGGGGCATCCAACCCAACTGAAGACAGGAGTTTCCCCGGATCGCCATGGTCGATGAACCGGTCGGGCAGGCCGAGCAACAGCACGCGCCGCCCGATGCCGAGGCTGTTCAGCGCCTCGCACACCGCGCTGCCGGCGCCGCCCATGACCTGGTGCTCCTCCACGCTGACCAGCAGCTCGTGCGTCGCGGCAAGCTGCTTGATCAGATCGAGGTCCAGCGGCTTCACGAAGCGCATGTTGGCGACCGTCGCATCGAGCGCCTCGGCCGCCTCCAGCGCGGGCTTGAGCATCGCGCCGAAGGCGAGGATGGCGACGCGCTTGCCTTGGCGCCGCACCTCGCCCTTGCCGACCGGCAGCACCGCCAATTCCTGCTGCGCCTCGCCCGCGGCCGCGCCACGCGGATAGCGCACCGCCGCGGGCGTGCCGAGCCGGAACGCCGTGGTCAGCATCTGCCGGCACTCGTTCGCATCCGAGGGCGCCATGACGGTGAGGTTGGGTACCGTGCGCAGGTAGGCGTAGTCGAAGGCACCGTTGTGCGTGGCGCCGTCGCCGCCGACCAGTCCGCCGCGATCCAGGGCGAAGGTCACCGGCAGGTTCTGGATCGCGACGTCGTGGATCAGCTGGTCGTAGCCGCGCTGCAGGAAGGTGGAATAAATTGCCAGCACCGGCCGCATGCCTTCGCAGGCCAGCCCCGCGGCGAAAGTCACCGCGTGCTGCTCGGCGATGCCGACGTCGAAATAGCGCCCCGGAAACTCCTCGGAAAAGCGCACCATGCCCGAACCCTCGCGCATCGCCGGCGTCACCGCCACCAGGCGCGCATCGGCTTTCGCCATGTCGCACAGCCAGTCGCCGAAGATCTGGCTGTAGGTCGGCTTGCCGGGCGCCGCTTTCTTCAAGCCTTCGGCCGGGTCGAACTTGCCCGGGCCGTGGTAGGCGATCGGGTCGTCCTCGGCCAGCTTGTAGCCCTGGCCCTTGCGCGTGACGATGTGCAGGAACTGCGGGCCCGTGAGCTTGCGGATGTTGGTGAGCGTGGCGATCAGCGTGTCCAGGTCGTGCCCGTCGATCGGCCCGATGTAGTTGAAACCGAACTCCTCGAACAGCGTGCTGGGCGTGACCATGCCCTTCACGTGCTCTTCGGTGCGCCGCGCCAGTTCCCACATCGCCGGCACGCGCTTCAGGATATGCTCGCTCGCGCGGCGCGCGGTCGCGTACATGCGCCCGGACAACAGCCGCGCCAGATAGTTGGTGAGCGCGCCTACCGGCCGCGAAATGGACATCTCGTTGTCGTTCAGCACCACCAGCAGGTCCACGTCCAAGGCGCCGGCGTTGTTCATCGCCTCGAACGCCATGCCCGCCGACATGGCGCCGTCGCCGATCACGGCGATGCACTTACGGCTCTCGCCCTTGACCTTCGCCGCCACCGCCATGCCGAGCGCCGCGGAGATCGAAGTCGAGGAGTGCGCCGTGCCAAAGGTGTCGTAGCGCGATTCGGCGCGTCGCGGGAAGCCCGAGATGCCGTCCTGCATGCGCAGGCGCGCCATCGCCTCGCGCCGGCCGGTGAGGATTTTGTGCGGGTAGGTCTGGTGGCCGACGTCCCAGACGATGCGGTCCTCGGGCGTATCGAACACCGTATGCAGCGCGATGGTCAGCTCGACCGTGCCGAGGTTGGAGGACAGGTGCCCGCCGGTCCTGGACACCGAGTCGAGCACGTAGGCGCGCAGCTCTTCGGCCAGCTGGTGCAGTTGCTTGCGCTCGAGCTTGCGCAGCTCGGACGGATCGTCGATCGTCTTGAGCAGCTCGAACATGCCTAGAATTTCCTGAGAACAATGAAATCGGCGAGCTCGCGCAGGCGCCGTGCGCCCGCGCCCAGCGGCTCGACCGCAAGGTGCGCATTGTGCCTCAGTTCCTGTGCCAGCTCGCGCGCGCGCGCCAGGCCCATCACCGACACGTAAGTCGGTTTGCCCTGCCGCGCATCCTTGCCTGCCGTTTTGCCCAGTGTCGCGGTGCTCGCTTCGTGGTCGAGCAGGTCGTCGACCACTTGAAAAGCGAGGCCCACCGTCTTTGCGTACTGGTCCAGGCGCTCGCGCAACGCCGCGTCGAGCCCGCCGCCGCAGGCGGCGCCCAGCAGCACCGCGGCGCGGATCAAAGCACCGGTCTTGTGGATGTGCATGGCTTCGAGCTCGGGCACGGTGAGCGCCTGGCCGACCGCCTCGAGGTCGATCAGCTGGCCGCCCGCCATGCCGCGCGATCCGGCGGCGGTCGCGAGCAGCTTCACCATGTCCAGTTGCACGCGTGCGTCGTCGGCGAGCGGGTGCTCGGCGAGCAACTGGAACGCAAGCGACTGCAGCGCGTCGCCCACCAGCAGCGCCGTCGCTTCGTCGTATTCGACGTGCACCGTGGGCTTGCCGCGCCGGAGCACGTCGTCGTCCATGCACGGCAGGTCGTCGTGCACCAGCGAGTAGGCGTGGATCAGCTCGATCGCGGCGGCGGCCACCTCCAGCCGCTCGGGCCGCGCCTGCGCCGCCTCGCCCGCGGCGAAGGTGAGCAAGGGGCGCACGCGCTTGCCGCCCTCGAGCGTGGCGTAGCGCATGGCCTCGTGCAGCCGCACGGGGGCGATCTGCGCAGCGGGCAGCAGGCGCGCCAATACCGCCTCCATTCGCGCCTGGACGCCGCCCATCCAGGCCGCGAACGCGGGGTCAGGCGCGCTCACCGGGCTCGGGGTCCACGGCGAGGTTCTTCAGCACCTCGCCTTCGAGCACCTTGACCTGGCGCTGCGCGGCGTCCAGGCGCTCCTGGCAGAAGCGCGCCAGCTCCAGGCCGCGTTTGTGCGCCTCCAGCGCCTGCTCCAGGGAGAGCTTGCCGCCCTCCATCTGCGCCACGAGCTTCTCCAGCTCGGCCAGCGCCTTTTCGAAGTTCGGCTGTTGTGCGGTTTTCACCATGGCCTGAACTTAGCCGAGGCGCCCTCGCGCGGTCAAACCCTCCCTGGGGTAGAATTCGCCCGATTTTTTCCACCGCCCCAGGCTCGATGTCCGACCTGCCGAATCCGCGCCAGTTGAAGCCGGCCACCTGCCAGCTGCCGATGTCCTGGTACGTGGACCCGGAGGTCTTTGCGCGCGAGCAGCGGCTGCTGTTCGATGCCGGCGCGAACTACGTCGGCCACGAATTGATGGTGCCGAATGCCGGCGACTACCGCACGCTCGAGTGGATGGACCACGCCAAGGTGCTGGTGCGAAGCTCGGAAAATGCGGCCGGCGGCGTGGCGTTGCTGTCCAACGTCTGCCGCCACCGCCAGTCGATCATGCTGCAGGGGCGCGGCAACGCGCAGAACATCGTCTGCCCGCTGCACCGCTGGACCTACGACCTGCGGGGCGAATTGCTCGGCGCGCCGCATTTCGCCGAAACGCCCTGCGTCAAATTGCATTCGACGCCCCTGACCAATTGGCGTGGGCTGCTGTTCGCGGGCCCGGCCGACCCGGTGCAGGCGCTCGCCGGGATGACCACCACCGCCGACTGGGATTTCTCCGGCTATGTGCTCGAGCGCGTGATGGTGGAGGACTACGAGGTCAACTGGAAGACCTTCATCGAGGTCTACCTCGAGGTTTACCACGTCGATTTTTTCCACCCGGGCCTGGGTAATTTCACCGACTGCAACAACTTCGCCGTGGACTACGGCCCGGACTGGTCGGTGCAGATCGTGCAGGCGAAGGCGGGCCTGGGCAAGCCCGGCACGCCGGTGTACCGCAAGTGGCACGAGGCCTGCCTCAAGGTCCTCGCTGGCCGCGCCCCGAAGCAGGGTGCGCTGTGGATGACCTACTTCCCCGGGCTGATGCTGGAGTGGTACCCGAACGTCCTGGTGGTGAGCCGGCTGATCCCGCGCTCGCCCACGCGCACCACCAACGTGGTCGAGTTCTACTACCCGGAAGAGATCGTGCACTTCGAGCGCGAATTCATCGAGGCGCAACAGGCCGCCTACCTCGAGACCGCGGCCGAGGACGACGAGATCTGCCTGCGCATGGATCGCGGCCGCCGTGCGCTGGCCCGGGAGGGCCGCGACGACGCCGGCCCCTACCAGTCGCCGATGGAAGACACGATGGTGCACTTCCACGAATGGCTGCGGCGCGGCCTGGGATGCTGAACACGCTCGTTTCGACCGACGAGTTGTCGCGCCATCCAGATTGGCGCGTGTTCGACTGCAGGCATGATCTCCTCAAGCATGAGCTCGGCGCTCAGCAGTACCGCGAGTCGCACATCCCCGGCGCGGCGTTTGCGCACCTCGACAGGAATCTGGCGACGCCAAAGACCGGCGCCAACGGCCGCCATCCCCTGCCCGACCCACGCACCTTCATCGCATGGCTCGGCACGCAGGGACTCAAAGCGACCGATCAGGTCGTCTGCTACGACGGCGGCCCGGGCGCGATGGCGGCGCGGCTGTGGTGGATGCTGCGCTGGGTGGGTCACGAGCCAGTGGCGGTGCTCGACGGCGGCTACGCCAAGTGGGTGAAGGAAGGCAGGAGGGTGAGCGCCGAGGTGCCGAAGTTCGCGCCGACGGGCTACCCCGGGAAGGCCAGGACGGAGCTCGCGGTCGACGTGTCTTTCGTGCAATCGCATTTGGGGCGGATCACCTTGCTCGACGCGCGCTCGCCGGCGCGCTGGCGTGGCGAATCCGAACCCATCGACCCGGTCGCGGGGCGCATCCCGGGCTCGCTCAACCGGTTCAGCAACGACAACCTCACGCCGGAAGGCGTGTTCAAGCCGGCCGCGCAGTTGAGGAGGGAATTCGAGGCGGTTCTCGCCGGGCACGGCGCGAGCGAGGTGGTGAACTCCTGCGGCTCGGGCGTCGCCGCCTGTCACAACCTGCTGGCGATGGAAATCGCCGGACTGAAGGGCGCGCGCCTCTACGCCGGCTCCTGGAGCGAGTGGATCGCGGATCCCGCGAGACCGCGTGAGTCCGGCTGACGCCCTCCTCGTCGTCCACTTCGCGATCGTCGTTTTCATCGTCGGCGGGCTGATCCTGACCTGGGTCGGCGCGGCGCTGGGCTGGGGCTGGGTGCGCAATCGCTGGTTTCGCTACCTGCACCTCGGCGCCATCGCCTTTGTCGCGCTGGAAGCGCTCATCGGCATGGTCTGCCCGCTGACCGAGTGGGAGGACGCGCTGCGCGGCGGCGCGCGCCCGGAATCCTTCGTCGGGCGCTGGGTGCAGCGCCTGCTTTACTACCGCGCTCCCGAATGGGTGTTCACCGCGCTCTATGCCGCGTGGGCGGTGGCGACGCTCGCTACCTTGCGGCTCGTGCCGCCGCGCGCCCGACGCCGTGGATAATCCTCGCATTGTCGGGATTGCGCTTATGAAAACTCGCGAAACTGACTAAACGCCTGG
>JANMSV010000176.1:0-32088 GCA_031389685.1 Betaproteobacteria bacterium | reverse complement strand
GGTGAAGGGCGGGATGCAGCCGCGCTCCTTCACATAAAAGCGCTTGCCGCCGCCCCAGTCGAAGTAGCCGTCCCAGATATGGACGTCGGAATGGCACACGCCTGAGCGCGTGACGCGCACCAATACCTCGGTACCGGTGGGCTTCGGAGTCTCGTGCATCACCTTCTGCAAGGGTTTGCCGTGTTCGATGATTTGATAGCTGATCATGCTTTGGTCGCCTCAGTGAGTGCTTGATCGATGTCCCAGAGAATGTCGTCGAGCGTCTCGATGCCCACCGACATGCGGATCATGTCGGGCATGACGCCTGCTTTCAATTGCTCTTCGTCCGTCATCTGCCGGTGCGTGGTCGAGGCCGGATGGATGATGAGGGTCTTCGCGTCGCCGATGTTGGCGAGGTGGCTCATGAACTGCGCCGACTCGATGAAACGCACACCCGACTTCGCCCCGCCCTTCACGCCGAAATTCAACAGGCCCGAGGCGCCCTTCGGCAGGTACTTCTGCGCGAGCTTGTAGTACTTGTTGTCCGGCAGGCCGGGGTAGTTCACCCAGGCCACCTGCTTGTGGTCCCGCAGGAACTTCGCCACCGCGAGCGCGTTGGCGCAATGGCGGTCCATGCGTACCCCGAGCGTCTCCAGGCCCTGCAACAAGAGCCAGGCATTGATCGGCGCAAGCGTCGGCCCGAAGGTGCGCATGATCTCCATGCGCGCCTTCATCGTAAAACCGAAATCACCGAAGGTCTCGTGGAAGATGATGCCGTGGTAGCCGGGCGAGGGCGTGGTGAACTCGGGGAACTTGCCGTTGCCCCAGGGGAACTTGCCCGACTCGACGATCACCCCGCCCATGGTGGTGCCGTGCCCGCCGATGTACTTGGTGGCCGAGTGCACCACCAGGTCGGCCCCGTACTCGATCGGGCGGCACAGATAGGGCGAGGGCACGGTGTTGTCCACCAGGAACGGCACGCCGGCGTCCTTGGCGATTTTCGCCACCGCCTCAAGGTCCACGATGTTGATCAGCGGGTTGCCGAGCGTCTCGGCGTAAAGCAGCTTCGTGTTGCGCTTGAGCGCTTTGCGGAAATTCTCCGGCTCGTCCGGATGGACGAACGTGGTTTCGATGCCCAGTTTCTTCAGGTTCACGCCGAGCAGCGTGTGCGTGCCGCCGTACAGGGTGGAGGCCGACACCACGTGATCGCCCGCCTGGCACAGCGTGAGGATCGCGGTGGCTTCCGCGGCCTGGCCGGTGGCGCAGGCGAGCGCCGCGCGCCCGTCCTCCAGCGCCGCCATGCGCTCCTCGAACACCGCCACCGTGGGGTTCGAGATGCGCGAGTAGACGTTGCCGAAAGTCTGCAGGTTGAACAGGCTCGCGGCGTGGTCCGCGGAGTCGAAAACGAACGAGGTGGTCTGGTAAATCGGCGCCGCGCGCGCCCCGGTGGCGGGGTCCGGGATCTGGCCGGCGTGCAGCGAAAGTGTCTCGAACCCGTACTTGCGGTCGGCCATGCGCGGATTGTAGCGGCCTGGTCGAAATTCAGCGCGCCGCGCCGCCCATGTGCTCAGCCCCTGCCCCTACTCTCCTTCCTCCAGAATACGCCTGCCCAGTCGATGGGGATGATGTCCTCCGTGATGCCGTGCGCTGCACGGTAATCCATGACCGCCTGCTTGCACGCCGGCACGTCCCCGAAATCGTCGATGATGGCGTAGCCGCCCTGCGCCAGCTTCGGATAAAGGTGCGTCAGCGCGTCGATGGTCGACTCGTACATGTCGCCGTCCAGGCGCAGCACGGCGAGGCGCTCGACCGGTGCGTTCGGCAGGGTGTCGCGAAACCACCCCTTGAGGAAGCGCACCTGGTCGTCCAGGAGCCCATAGCGCCGAAAATTGTTCTGCACTTCTTCGAGCGATACCGCAAGTTCCTTGTGCCCGTGGAACTTGATCTTCACGTCCTCCGGGTATTTTTCCGGGTTGGGCGGCGGCAGGCCCTCGAACGAGTCGGCGGCCCAGACGATCCGGTCAGTCACGCCGCGCACCTTCAGCACGCCGCGCATGAAGATCGCGGCGCCCCCGCGCCAGACGCCGGTTTCGATGAAGTCGCCCGGCACCGCGCGGTCGAGCACGTCCTCGACACAGAAATGCAGGGCGTCGAGCCGCTTGATGCCGATCATCGTGTGCGCTACGACAGGCCAGTCCCGGCCCTCGCCGCGATTGCGCACGTCAAAGGGCCTTGCCTGGCCGTGAAACGTGCCGGGGTCCTGGTAGATCATGTTGGTGAGGCACCGCTTCAACAGATCCAGGTACAGTTTCTTCGCGTCGTCCATCGGCCTTTCCTACAGGGGCTGCGCCGGGGCACGCGCCCCGGTCGAAACTCAGCGCGCGGCGTCACCCATGCGGTATTCGTGCGACAGCGCGTCGAGCTTCGTCTTGAGCGCCGGGTCGAGCTTGATCTCGGCGCCGGCGATGCTGGCCTTCAGCTGCTCGGGCTTGCTCGCGCCGATGAGCGGCGAGGTGATCGCCGGGTGGGCGAGCACCCAGGCCATGGCGAGCGTAGCCGGCTCCAAAGCGCTGTCCCGAGCCAGCTTGACGAATGCGTCCACGGTGGCGAATTCGCGCTCCTGCCAGTAGCGCTCGCTGTACGTCTTGGCGGCGGTGCCGAGCGTGAAGCGCGAGCCCTCCGGCGGCGGCGCCGCGCGCTTGTGTTTGCCGGTGAGAAGCCCCCCCGCCAGCGGGTTGTAGGGGATCACCGCCAGGTTCTCTTCCGCGCATAGCGGCAGCAGCTCGCGCTCGATCTGGCGGAACAGCAGGTTGTAGCGCGGCTGCACCGAGACCAGCTTCGCCAGTCCCAGCGCTTCGCTCCGGCCGAGAGACCTGGCTACGCGGTAGGCGTGGTAATTGGACACGCCGACGTACCGCGCCTTGCCGCTTTTCACCACGGCATCGAAGGCTTCCACCGTCTCGTCCACCGGCGTACTGGCGTCGAAGTGGTGCACCTGGTACAGATCCACGTAGTCGGTGCCCAGGCGCTTGAGGGACGCGTCGATGGCATTCATGACGTGCTTGCGCGAAGTGCCCTGCTGCCAGGGCGCGGGACCCATCTTGCCGCTGCACTTGGTGGCGACGATGAACTTCTCGCGCCTGCCCTTGAGCCACTTGCCGACGATTTCTTCGGTGCGCCCGGCGATGTCGGTGCCGCCGCCGAGCGGGTACGCGTCCGCCGTGTCGAGGAAGGTGATGCCCTGCTCCGCGGCGGCGTCGAGAATCGCGCACGAGATTTTCTCGTCGCATTGCAGGCCGAAGGTCATGGTGCCCAGGCACAGGCGCGAGACATGGAGGCCCGTGGGGCCGAAGCGGACGTGTTGCATCGTTGAACTCCTGTGTTGTTCGGAGCGAGTATCCCGGGACGGCAGGTGGCATACGGTAGCGCGGGTGCCGCCCGCGCACCAGCGTGGAGCAGCGGGCCGCTCAGGTGCGCGGCGCGGGTGCCGGGGGTACGTCCGAGCCCTCCGGGCGCGATGCGGCCCGGCGGTACTCGGAGGGGGGGATGCCGACCTGGTGCAGGAAGAAGCGCGTGAAATTGCTCTGCGCCGAAAAGCCGAGTTCCGCCGACACGTCGGCGATGCGCACGCGGCCGCTGGTGAGTTTGGAAATCGCACTTTCCACGCACAGCATGTCGAGATAGGAGCGCGGCGAGCGCCCGGTGCACAGCTGGAACAGGTCATAGAAGCGCGAGCGCGACAGCCCGACCTGGCTCGCCAGCTCGTCGATGTTCACGTCCTTGTTGGGGCGCGCGCGCAGCAGCGCCAGCGCTTTGCGGATGCGCGTATCGGCGAAGCGCGAACCACGCCAGAGCGCGGCCCCCGTGCGCCGGCGCGCCACATAGGACTCGATCACCGACAGCATCATTTCCTGGAGCATGAACTCGAGCCGCTCGGGCGACAGGAACTGGTCGTTCAGCGCTTCGACCGCCAGCGTATCCGCGAGCTGCCGGATGCGCGGTGTGATCGTTTCGCGTGCGCGCGGGAACAGTGCGTCGCCCGCATCCTCGAATGCTGCAGGAAAGCCGGCGCGCAGCCATTCGATGGAAGGATTGAAGGCGATGACGCGCGCCGGCGCGCCATTGGCGCTCCCCAGCGTCTGCGTGGATTCACCCGGATTGACGAACAGGGCATCCTCGCGAGCCAGCGGCTGCGCGGTGTCGCCGATGGACACCACGCTGTCGGCGCCGTCCACCTTGAGCAGAATCAGCGGCTCAGCCTGCGCCCGCGGCGTTCCCGGCGCGGAGGCCTCGGCGAGCACCAGTCGGCCGAAGCGACCTTCGAAGATGCGGAGGGGTTTGGACACGGACGCTAGGATAACGGTGCCCGCATCCGCGCGCTAGTGGCAAATGCGACCCAAACTATCGCAAAAACAGATACCTAACTCGAAAATTCAGTAGGCGGGCAAGCGCGGTCGCTTGGCCGAGATGACCTTGGTATTGACCCCGACCCAGTTCAGGCCGCCGAACAGCCGTGCGTGCTCGATTTTCACGCAGCGGTCCAGCACTGCGTCAAGCCCGGCGGCGCGCGCTTTGGCGGCGGCGGCCTCGTTTTTCACGCCGAGTTGCTGCCACAGTACCTTGGCGCCGATCGCGAGGGCGTCCTCCGCGATCGGCGGGATGTCCTCGGTCCTGCGGAAGCAATCGACCATGTCCACCTTGCCGGGGATTTCGCGCAGCGACCCGTAGCACTTCCGCCCCAGCACCTCGGGATAGCGCGGGTTGACCGGGATTACCGTGTAGCCGTGCTCCAGCATGTATTTGGCGGCAAAGTAACTCGGGCGGAACCAGTCCGCCGACAGCCCGACGACGGCGATGACGCGGTTCTGCGAAAGGATCCGGCGCAGCGTGTGGATGTCGTCCATCGGCCGGATACTATAATCCAACCACCCAAGGGAGGATCCTCATGTACGTCGAAGAACGCATGTACCTGTTGCAGGTCGGCAAGGCGCCGGAATATTTCAAGCACTACGAAGAAGCAGGCATGAAAATCCAGCTCAAGCACCTGCCGAACCTGGTGGGCTACTACGTTACCGAGGTTGGCATGCAGAACGTCGTCACGCACATGTGGGCCTACGATGACCTGCTGCAGCGCGAGAAGATGCGCGCGGCGATGCAGGCCGACCCCGAGTGGCAGGCCTACCTGCCGCGCATCCGACCGCTGATCGTGTCGCAGGACACGAAGATGCACAAGTGCGCGCCCTTTTTCGTCGAGCGCCTGAAGAAAATGCTCGCCGCGGTGAAGTAGCGGTGAGCCTGCATCCGCAAGTCGCGGCGCTGCTCGAGCGCGCGGCGAAATCGCCGCTGCCGCCGTATTACGAAGTGCCCGCGCACATCGCGCGGCGCATCTACCGCGACACGCGCAGCGCGCTTGCGCCCAAGGCGCCGGAAGTCGCGGAAACACGGCTGCTCATCGCGCCGGGGCCGGTGGCATTGCGCTGCTATCGGCCGCACGGCGCGAAGCCGGAGGAGCCGTTGCCGGCGCTGGTGTATCTCCACGGCGGCGGCTGAGTGATCGGCGACCTCGACACGCACGACGTTCTGTGCCGCCAGCTCGCCAATGGCGCGCGCTGCGCGGTGTACTCGGTGGACTACCGCCTCGCACCCGAACACCCGTTCCCGGCGGCGGTTGATGACTGCATCGCCGCGCTGAAATTCGTGGCCGGGCACCACCGGCGCGTAGCGGTCGGCGGCGACAGCGCGGGCGGCAACCTCGCCACGGTGGTGGCGCTGCATGCACGCGACCACGGCGGGCCGGAGATCGCGTTCCAGCTCCTCATCTACCCGGCCACCGACCAGCGCGGCGAGCATCCTTCGGTGCAGCGCAACGGCGAGGGTTACCTGCTGACGAAAAAGTCCATGGACTACTTCCAGGCCCAGTACCTGCCGCGCAAGGAAGACTTTCTGGATTGGCGCGCCTCGCCGCTGCTCGCCAAGAGCCTGGCCGGCCTGCCGCCCGCCTGCGTGATCACGGCGGGTTACGACCCGCTGCTCGACGAGGGGCGCGCCTACGCCGAACGGCTGGCGAAGGAAGGGGTCGAAGTGGCGTACCAAGAGTATCCTGATATGGTACACGGCTTCATTTTGTTCGGCGGCGTGCTGGACACGGCGAATGCCGCGGTGGCGACCTGCAGCGCGGCGCTGCGCGAGCACTGGGTTATGGAGGATGCATGCCGTCCAATGTCGATCTGATCTGGCAGTTGTTGTTCCAGTTTTTCATCACCGTGGTGCTGGTGTTCGCCAGCATCGGCTGCGCCGTGGGTGTCGGATTGATCCTTTCCAGCGCCAGGACCCTGCGATTTTTCCATGTGATGAACCGATGGATTTCCACCCGCGGCGCGCTCAGGCCGATGGAGATCCCGCGCGACACCGATCAGTTCTCGCACCGGCGCCGGCGCTGGGTCGGCGGCGCCTTGATCGCGGGCGGCATTTTTTCGACCATCGGACTGGCCGCCGGAGTCGATGCTGGCGCAGTTGGCGCGGCAATCGCCAAAGGAGACATGGCGCGCCTGGTCGCGATCGTGGCCGGGACCCTGAGGTGGTTTCTGATCGTCGGCAGCGTAGCCGGTGTGGTGATCGGAGGGATGCTCTGCTTTTCCCCGGACGCCTTGGCCACCCTCGAAAAGTATGCCAACCAGTGGTTTTCTGCCCGGCGCGTGCTGCGCGGCGGGGATGACATGATTCTGACTCTCGACCGGCTGGTCGAGGCGCATCCCAGGCTGTCGGGCTGGATTCTCGCGTGCACCGCGCTGGGGGCGGCGGCCTACGCCGCCACGCTGCTGTTCGCGCGCTCTTGAGGACCGATTAACTTGAAGCAGGATTTGAAAGTCCGCCACGGCGGACGCATCCTCGCCGACGCCCTGGTCGGCCAAGGCGTGAAGATGGCATTCGGCGTCCCCGGCGAAAGCTATCTGCCGGTGCTCGACGGCTTTCACGACGTCGCCGGCCAGCTGAAATTCATCGTCTGCCGGCAGGAAGGCGGCGCCGCGTACATGGCGGAAGCTTATGGCAAGCTCACCGGCGAGCCGGGCGTGTTGTTCGTGACGCGCGGCCCCGGGGCCAGCAACGGCGCCATTGGCGTGCACACGGGTTTCCAGGACTCCACGCCGATGGTGGTGTTTGTCGGGCAGGTGGGAAGCGAGTTCGCAGAGCGCGAGGCGTTCCAGGAGATCGACTACCGGCGCATGTACGGCCCGATGACCAAGTGGGTGGCGCAGATCGACCGCACCGAGCGCATCCCGGAGTACGTCAGCCACGCTTTTCACACGGCGATGGCGGGTCGTCCCGGCCCGGTGCTGCTCGCGCTGCCCGAAGACATGCTGTTCGCCGAAGCCGCGGTGGGGGACGTGCCGCGCTACAAGTCCGTACGGCCGGCCCCGTCCGCCTCGGACATGCGTGAATTGCACAAGCTATTGCAGGCGGCCGCGCGGCCTTTCGTCGTCATCGGCGGTGGCGGCTGGGACCATGCCGCCTGCAACGGCCTGCGCACGTGGCTGGAAGCGGCTCAGCTGCCTGCAGGCACATCGTTCCGCTGCCAGGACCTGCTCGACAACCGCAGTGCGAGCTTCGCGGGCGACGTCGGCATCGGCATCAACCCGAAGCTCGCGCAGCGCGTGCGCGAGGCGGATGTGGTCCTCGCCATCGGCGCGCGCCTGGGCGAAATGACCACCGGCGGCTATGCCCTGTTCCAGGTGCCGGTGCCGACCCAGACGCTGATCCACGTGCATGGCGGGGCGGAGGAATTGGGGCGCGTGTATCGCGCTGCACTGCCGATCAACTCGGGCATGGCGCGATTCGTGGAGTCGCTCGCCCAGGTGAAGCTGGAGGGCGCGAAATGGGCGGGCCGCACGCAGCAGGCGCACGAAGAATACCTGGCGTGGAGCCAGCCGCAGCCGATTCCCGGGAAACTGCAGTACGCCACGATCGTCCAGTGGCTGTCCGACAACCTGCCCGAGGACGCCATCCTGTGCGGCGGCGCGGGCAACTTTTCCGGCTGGTTGCACCGGTTCTTCCGCTACAAGGGCTTTCGCACCCAGCTCGGGTCGACCAACGGCTCGATGGGCTGCGGCCTGCCCGCCGCGGTGGCCGCGAAGCTGGCCGCGCCCGGGCGCACGGTGGTGGCGGTCACGGGCGACGGCGACTTCCTGATGAACGGCCAGGAGCTGGCCACCGCCGCGCAGTACGGCGCGCCGATCATCGCGCTGGTGGTGAACAACGGCATGTACGGCACCATCCGTATGCACCAGGAGCGCGAATACCCGGGAAGGATTTCAGGCACCGAGCTGAAGAACCCGGATTTCGCCGCCTATGCGCGCGCTTTCGGCGGGCACGGCGAGCTGGTGGAAACGACCGAGCAATTCGCGCCGGCCTTCGAGCGCGCGCGTGCCTCGGGCAAGCCGGCGCTGATCGAACTGCGCATCGACCCGGACGCCATCACCACCACCGGCACCCTGTCGGGAATCCGCAAGCAGGCGCTCGAGCGCCGCAAGTAACTAGGTGGTGGCGACGAAGGCCTCGTCGTCCTGGTGCTCGCGCTCGAATTTTAGGAACTCGAAGTAGCCGCAGCGCGAGCCGTAGGGATAGCCGCGGCAGGTGGACGGGCGCGACTGGTACACGGTGCATTGGCGCGTCTTGCGGTCCAGGAACATGCAGACTGAAGTGAAATGCTCGTCCTCGCGGTGGCGCAGGATGCGCACCTGGTCTTCCCGCTCGAGCTTCGTGTAGCGCTCCTCGGCCACCGCTTCGCTGACGTCGAAATGACGCGCCAGGCGAGCGATGTCCGCATTGGACACCTCGATCTGCGGGTAGCTGCAGCAGTAGGCGGGGCATTTCGAGCAGTCGTAGGCGGGCTTGGTCATGTGGGCTCGTGACGCGGAAAAAGGCGGGCATCTTAACCCTTTTCCCTTGCCGATCCGTTTCATGACTTGACGGCGGGCCTTCCCTGAAGTTTCCGGAGCTGGTGCCCGACGCGTAAACTCGGCGGGGTGGAGGCCCCGGACGAAGAATTGATGCTCGCCTACCGGCAAGGCGACGCCGGGGCCTTCGAAACGCTGTACGGGCGGCACAAAGGGCCACTGTACCGCTACGTGCTGCGCTCACTTCGCGAGCGCGCGCAGGCGGAAGAGTTGTACCAGGAGATCTGGATGCGGGTCATCGAAGCGCGTGGCCGCTACACCGTGCAGGCGAAGTTCACCACCTGGCTGTACGCCATCGCGCACCACCGGCTGGTGGACCACTGGCGCAAGCGCGGCCTGCAACTGGTGGATCTCGAGGGCGCGGATACGGCCGCGCATCGCGCCTACGAGCCGGAACCGCGTGCCGAGGGCCGCGAGGACCTGCGGCGGCTGGCGGCGGCACTTGCGGCGCTGCCCGAGGCGCAACGCGAAACCTTCCTGCTGCACGAGGAGGCGGGTATGACGCTCGCCGAGATTGCGGCCGCGACCGGAACGAACGAGGAAGCAGCGAAGAGCCGGCTGCGCTACGCGCGGGCCAGCCTGCGCAAGGCGATGCATGATGGCTGAACAGGAACGCGACGAAGAAGTATCAGCGAGCTATCACGCGCTGGGCAGCGAGGAGCCGTCCGCTGCGCTCGATGCGGCCATCCTCGCCGCCGCGCGTCGTCGCCGGCTGCATTGGAAGGGCCCGGTTTCGATCGCCGCCGTGCTGGTGCTGGCGGTGGGGGTGACGCTGCGCATGCAGCGCGAACGGCCCGATGCCGAGCCGGTCGTTCTTGCGCCGCAGGTGATGGAAACACCGCCTCCGGCCTCGCCGGCGCGAGAACTTGCGCGACCGGTGCAGCGCGCGGCCGATGCCGCCTCCGCGCGCGCCGCCGCCCCGGCCGCGCAGGCGCGCTCCAGGGGGGAGAGTGCGGCGAAACCTGCCGAAGACGCGCTTGCGCCCGAAGCATGGCTCGAGCGCATCGTCGAGCTGCGCAAGGCCGGGCGCGCGTGGGAAGCCGACGAGAGCTTCGCCGCGTTCAAGCGGAAATTTCCCGACTACCGCATCCCCGATGCGATGCTCGGGCGCGTCGCACCCGCGCAATAGCATCGGGCGCCAGCCCAAAGCCGAGGGATAATCCGCGCATGAAGCCGATGTGGACGCCCTCGGAGGAGGCGATCGAGCAGGCCCAGCTCACCCAATTCGCGCGGCACGTGGTGCGCAAGCACCGGCTGGACGCGAACACCTATCCGGAGTTCTACCAGTGGACTGTGGACAACCCCGAACTGTTCTGGAACGAGGTCTGGGAGTGGTGCGGGGTGCGGTCGTCGCGCAAGGGCGGCACGGTGCTGGCCGGGGGCGACAAGATGCCGGGCGCGCACTGGTTCCCGGAGGCGCGGCTCAATTTCGCCGAGAACCTGCTCAGGCGCGGCGACCGCGGCGACGCGCTGGTGTTCTGGGACGAGCGCGGCCCGCAGCGGCGCGTCAGCTACTCGGAACTGACCAGCGACGTGTCGCGCGCGGCACAGGCGCTGGCGCAATTGGGCTTGCGCGCCGGCGATCGCGCGGCGGCCTTCATCCCCAACCTGCCGGAGACGGCGATGTTCGCGCTCGCCGCGCTGTCGCACGGCATCGTCTGGTCCTCCTGCTCGCCGGACTTCGGCGTGGACGGGGTCATCGAGCGCTTCGGGCAGATCGAACCCAAGGTGCTGCTCGTCGCCGACGGCTACCTCTACAACGGCAAGCAGCACGACGTGCTGGAGCGCGTGCGCGAAATTGCCGAGCGCCTGCCGAGCCTGCGCAAGGTGGTGGTGGTGCCCTACCTCGATGCACGCCCGGACATCTCCGCGATCCCGAAGGCGGTGCTGCTCGATGAATGGCTGCGCAGGCACACGCCGGGCGACATCGCCTGGGCGCAGCTGCCGTTCGAACACCCGGCCTACATCCTGTTTACCTCGGGCACCACGGGCAAGCCCAAGTGCATCGTGCATGGCGCCGGCGGTACGCTGCTGGCGGCCCTCAAGATGTACAAGCTGCAGCTGGATGTGCGCCCCGGGGACCATTTTTTCTACTACACCACCTGCAACTGGGTGATGTGGAACCTGCTGTTCCACGGCCTGGCGGCCGAGGCGACGGTCATGCTGTACGACGGTTCACCGTTTGCGCGCGACGGCCGCATCCTGTTCGACTACGCACAGCGCGAGCGCTTCAGCCATTTCGGCACCTCGGCGAAGTTCATCGACGCCATCGCCAGGCGCGGCTTGAAGCCGCGCGAGACGCATCCTCTGCCGGGGCTGCGCATGATCGTCTCCACCGGTTCGCCGCTGGTGCCGGAGAGCTACGACTACGTTTACCGTGACGTGAAGGCCGACGTCTGCCTCGCGTCAATTTCGGGCGGCACCGACATCATGGCGGCGTTCGCCGACGCCAATCCGGTGCTGCCCGTGTATCGCGGCGAGCTGCAGTGCCGCTCGCTCGGCCTGGCGGTGGAGGTATTCGACCCGGAAGGCAATTCGCTCGTCGGCGAAAAGGGCGAACTGGTATGTACCCGGCCCTTCCCGTCGATGCCGCTCGGGTTATGGAACGACCGCGGCGGCGAGAAGTATCACGCGGCGTACTTCGCGAAGTACCCGAACCTCTGGTGCCACGGCGACTGGTGCGAGCTGACCGAGCGCGGCACGATGATCGTCCATGGCCGTTCGGACGCGACGCTCAATCCAGGCGGCGTGCGCATCGGCACTGCGGAGATCTACGGCCAGGTGGAGAAGATCGACGAGGTGGAGGAGTCGGTCGCCATCGGCCAGCTTTGGCCGCCGGCGCAGCCCACCGACACCCGCGTGCTGCTGTTCGTCAAGCTGCGCGAGGGCCTGCGGCTGGATGCCGCCCTGGAGGAGAGAATCCGCCGCCAGATCGGCGACCATACCACCAAGCGCCACGTGCCTGCGCGCATCGTGCAGGTGGCCGACATTCCGCGCACCAAGAACAACAAAGTGGTCGAGCTCGCGGTGAAGGCCGTGGTGCACGGCATGCCGGTGTCCAACACCGACGCGCTGGCCAATCCGGAAGCGCTGGCACTGTTCCAGGACCTGCCCGAACTGCAGCACTGAGGAGTCCCATGATCGTCGTCCATCACCTGAACAACTCCCGCTCGCAGCGCGTGCTCTGGCTGCTGGAGGAACTGGGCCTCGCCTACGAGGTGAAGCGCTACCAGCGTGACCCAAAGACCATGCTCGCCCCGCCCGAACTGCGCGCGGTGCACCCGCTGGGCAAGTCGCCGGTGATCCAGGACGGCGCGGCGACGCTGGCCGAGTCCGGCGCGATCCTCGAGTACCTCGTGGACCGCCACGGCAACGGCCGGCTGATCCCGCCGGCGGGCACGCCGGAGCGGCTGCGCTACACCTACTGGATGCACTTCGCCGAGGGCACGGCGATGCCGCCGCTGCTGTTGAAGCTGATATTCGACCGCCTCGAGAAGGCACCCATGCCGTTTTTCGTGCGCCCGGTGGCTCGCGCCCTCGCGCGGCGCACGAAGGACTCGTTCATCCAGCCCAACATCGAGCGCAACCTGGATTTCATGGAAGGCGAGCTCGCCGGCCGCGATTGGTTCGCGGGCGCCGCATTCAGCGCCGCCGACGTGCAGATGAGCTTTCCGCTGGAGGCGGCCGCGGTGCGCGGCGGACTGGACGCGAAGCGCCCCGGGCTGATCTCGTTCCTCGAGCGCATCCACGCGCGCCCGGCATACCGGCGCGCCATCGACAAAGGCGGGGAGTACGCGCTGCTGCGCTGACCGCGGCGCCCGGGCCTAGGCGTCGGCCGCGACTTCCTTGCGCAGGCGTAGGAGGCGCGCGAACTCCAGCACCGCGCGCGCAAGCTTCAGTCGATCGTCGGCGTTGCGCATGTAGGTTGGCACCGCCAGCACTTCGAAACCGCTCGCCCGGATGCCCTCGGCGAGCGCTTGGTCCGCGTTATCGATGACGATGCCGTCGATCAGCTTGTAATACTCCATCGCTACGGCGCGCGAGGAAACTTCGCGCCCCATCTCCTGCATCATCTTCGCCGCCGAGCCCTGCAGCGCGCGGCCGCCGATGATCGGGCTCACCGCGATGACCGGAGCACCGCGCTTGCGCAGCGCTTCGCGCATGCCGTGCACCGCGAGGATCGGGTGCATGCTGTGGTAGGGATTGCAAGGGCACAGCACCACGGCCTCGAGGTCGCTGGCATGCAGCGCGTCGAGCACCTCGTCGGAAAGCCGCGCGTCCTCTGCGCCGCCGTACTGGAAGCTGCGCACCGCGGGCTCGCATTTCAACTCCATGAAATAGTCCTGGAAGCTGATGGCGCCGGATTCGGTGTTGACGAAGGTGCGCACCGGGTCGTTGCTCATCGGCAGCACGCGCGCCTCGACACCCAGGCGCTGGCACAACTCGAGCGAGATGGCGGTCGGCGAGCGCTCGGCACGCAGAGCCTCCGCGCGCAGCAACTGGAAGGCAAGGGCGCGGTCGCCGAGCGGCACCTCGACCGGACCGCCCAGCCGGGACAACATGCCGTGGCACGCGAAAGTCTCGCCCGCGGGTTCCCAGCCCTTCGCCGCGTCCGCGATACCGGCGAGCGCGTAGAGCATGGTGTCCACGTCGGGCGAGATCTGCAACCCGAGGTATTCGAAATCGTCGCCGGTATTGACGATCACGGCCAGGTGCTTGCCGCGCAGGCGGTACAGCCCCTCGGCGAGCTTGGCGCCGCCGGCCTGACCGCCCAGTGCCACGACCGTGCCCATGCCGCGATTCTAGCCGCGCGCGATGGCCGCCGCGAGCGCTTCGATGATCGCGGGCTGCTCGCCGATCGCGGGCGCGAGCGTGATCTCGAGTTGCGGGTGGCGGACGCGCGTTGCGGCCGCGAGGGCAGGCAGATCGCGCTTGAGGTGGGCGCCCTGGCCCAGGAATACCGGCACCACGCGCACCTGGCGCGCGCCGCGCGCCGCGAGCCGCGCCACCGCCTCATCGAGGGTGGGCGCGATCAGCTCGAGGTAAGCGAGTTCGACGTCGTAACGCGACGCGAGCTGGGCGCGCAGCGCCTCGAAGGGTTGCGCCCACTGCGCATCGCGCGAGCCGTGCGCGAACAGGATGAGGGCCTGCTTCAATGCAGCGTGGCGCGCCGCCCCTCGTAGATGCCCTGCAGCAGGCGCAGCGAGCCCAGGCAGATGGCGTGGTGCGAGAGAGCGTGGCCGAGGTCTTCGACGATGTCGAGCGTGACCGGGACGTGCAGCGCCGCGAGCACGCGCGCGGCGCGCTCCGAGTGCACGCGCGACACCACCGCGTCGTACTCGCCGTGCACCAGGTGGATACGCGAGGCGAGGCGGGCGCCGTTCTGCGGCAGGCGCGCGAAGCGCGCCGAGTAGGCCACCACCGCGCCGGCGAGGCCGGGCAGCTGCTTCACCGCTTCCAGCGCCACGGTGCCGCCCTGCGAGAAGCCGATCAGCACGGTGCGTTCCACCGGCACGCCGCAGTTGGTCTGCTCGCGGCGCACCAGCGCCTCGACGCGCGGCAAGATCGCCCCGATGCGCGCCACGCGGTTGTCGTCGGTGAGGCCGCGGCTCGAGTACCACTGCTGCCCCTCGCCGTCGATCTCGCAGGAAGCGAAGCCGCTCGGCACCACCAGCGCGGCGCTGGGGAAGCGCGCCTGGAACCGGAACGCGATCGGGATCATGGATTTCGAGGTCGCGCCGCAGCCGTGCAGGAACACGAACAGGTGCTGGGCGCGATGCTCCGGGGTCGGCCCGAAGCGGAAGATCTTGCCGGGCATGCGGGATCGGGGTGCGCGGCCATTCTCGCCCCATTTGCCGGCACCTGTAAACAGCCGCCGGCCGTGCCGGCTCGGCGCAGGATGATGCTCGTAACGCTCAGGCGGCGCGTTTGCGCGGCGGTTCAAGCGCCTGCTTCAGGTAGCGCCCGGTATAGCTCTCGCCGATCCGGGCCACGGCCTCGGGCGTCCCTTCGGCGATGACGCGCCCCCCACCGTCGCCGCCCTCGGGGCCAAGGTCGATCACCCAGTCGGCGGTCTTGATGACATCGAGGTTGTGCTCGATCACCACCACCGTATTGCCCGCATCGCGCAGGCGGTGCAGCACGTTGAGCAACAGCTGGATGTCGTGGAAATGCAGCCCGGTGGTGGGTTCATCGAGGATGTAGAGCGTGCGCCCGGTGTCGCGCTTGGAAAGCTCGAGCGAGAGCTTGACGCGCTGCGCTTCGCCGCCGGAGAGCGTGGTGGCCGACTGGCCGAGCTGTACGTAGCCCAGGCCGACGTCGAGCAGGGTCCGCAGCTTGCGCGCGATGGCTGGTACCGCGCCAAAGAACTCGTGCGACTCGCGTACGTTCATCTGCAGCACCTCGTGGATGCTGCGCCCCTTGTATTTGATCTCCAGGGTCTCGCGGTTGTAACGCTTGCCGTGGCAGACGTCACAAGGCACGTAAATGTCGGGCAGGAAGTGCATCTCGACCTTGATCAGGCCGTCGCCCTGGCAAGCCTCGCAGCGCCCGCCTTTCACATTGAAGGAAAAGCGCCCCGCGTCATAGCCGCGAGCGCGCGCCTCCGGCACTCCTGCGTAGAGCTCGCGCATCGGCGCGAACAGCCCGGTATAGGTCGCCGGGTTGGAGCGCGGCGTGCGGCCGATCGGGCTCTGATCCACGCTCACCACCTTGTCGAAGTGCTCCAGGCCCGAGATCGACTCGTACGCCGCCGGTTCACTGGTGCTGCCATACAGATGGCGCGCCACTGCGCGGTACAGCGTGTCGTTGACCAGGGTCGACTTGCCGGAGCCCGACACGCCAGTCACACAAACGAACAAGCCGACGGGCAGATCGAATCGGGCGCTCTTCAGATTGTTGCCGCTCGCGCCGTGGATGCGCAGCGCCCGCTTGGAGCTGGGCCGGTTGCGCAGCCGCGGCACGCCGATGGTCAACCGGCGGGCGAGGTACTGACCGGTTAGCGAAGACTCACTTGCGATAATCGCCGCAGGCGGTCCCTCCGCGACGACATGGCCCCCCGCTTCTCCGGCCCCGGGTCCCATGTCCACCACATAGTCGGCCGCGCGGATCGCCTCCTCGTCGTGCTCCACGACGATCACCGAGTTTCCAAGGTCGCGCAGGCGTTTGAGGGTCTCGATGAGGCGCGCATTGTCGCGTTGGTGCAGGCCGATGGAAGGCTCGTCCAGGACATACATGACACCGGTCAGGCCGGAGCCGATCTGGCTCGCCAGCCGGATGCGCTGCGCCTCGCCGCCGGAAAGCGATTCCGCCGCGCGTGCAAGCGACAGGTAATCGAGACCGACATCGACGAGGAATTCGACCCGGTTCGCGATTTCCTTCACGATCTTGTCGGCGACCGCGGCGCGCGCGCCGGGCAGTGCGAGCCCGCGGAAGAACGCCAGCGACTGCCCCAGGGGCAGGCAGGACATGTCATGGATGCTCTGTCCTGCGATGCGCACATGGCGCGCCTCGCGGCGCAGGCGCATGCCGTTGCATTCCGGGCAGGACCGCGTGTTGCGGTACTTGGCCAGTTCCTCTTTCACCACCACGGAGTCGGTTTCGCGGTAGCGGCGCTCGAGGTTGGGCACCACACCCTCGAAGGCGTGCTCCTTGATCAGCGGCCGACCCCGCTCGCTGGGATAGGAAAATGCGATCTTGTCCTTGCCGGATCCGGTCAGGATCAACTGCTGCACCTCGTCGGCCAGCACTTCCCAGGGCGCCTCGATGTCGAAGCCGTAACGCTTGGCGAGCGCCAGCAGCATGGTGAAATAGAAGTGATTGCGTCGATCCCAGCCGCGGATTGCGCCGCTGGCGAGGCTCAGGTTGGGGTGCGCCACTACGCGCTTCGGATCGAAGTACTCGATCGCGCCCAGCCCGTCGCAGCGCGGGCAGGCGCCCATCGGGTTATTGAACGAGAACAGACGCGGCTCCAGCTCGGGCAACGAATAGCTGCAGGCCGGACAGGCGAACTTCGCGGAGAACAGGTGTTCCCTGCCGGAATCCGTCTCGACGGCGAGCGCGCGCCCGTCGGCGTGGCGCAGCGCGGTTTCGAAGGACTCCGCCAGGCGCTGCTTCGCCTCTGCGCGCACCTTGAGCCTGTCGACCACCACGTCCACGGAGTGCTTGACGTTCTTCGCCAGGCGCGGGGCCGCATCGAGCTCGAGCACCTTGCCGTCCACGCGCACGCGCGTGAAGCCCTGCGCGCGCAGTTCTTCGAGCAGGTCCGTCTGTTCACCCTTGCGGCCGGCCACTACCGGGGCCAGCACGATGAGCTTGGTGTCGGTGGGCAGCGCCAGCACCTGGTCCACCATCTGGGCCACCGACTGCGCCTGCAAGGGCAGCGCGTGATCGGGGCAGTAAGGCGTGCCGACGCGCGCGAACAGCAGCCGCAGATAGTCGTGAATCTCGGTGACCGTGCCGACGGTGGAGCGCGGATTGTGACTGCTCGCTTTCTGTTCGATGGCGATGGCCGGCGACAGGCCCTCGATCAGGTCGACGTCAGGTTTCTCCATCCGTTGCAGGAACTGTCGCGCGTAGGCCGACAGCGACTCGACATAGCGTCGCTGGCCCTCGGCGTACAAGGTGTCGAAGGCGAGCGAAGACTTGCCCGATCCCGACAAGCCGGTGATCACCACCAGGCGGTGGCGCGGCAGGTCGACGTTGAGATTCTTGAGGTTGTGCGTGCGCGCGCCGCGTATTCGAATCGTGTCCATCGCGCCGGAGGGCGAAAGTAAACTTGCTACTATAGCGAGTTCCACGCCGACGTTTCCAGCCTTTCTTCACCCCGCGATGCAATCCCAGCGCATGAGTGCCCAGGAAACGCGGGCGGGCGTTTCGCTCGCCGGCGTCTTCGGTTTGCGCATGCTTGGGCTGTTCCTGATCCTGCCGGTGTTCGCCGTGCACGCGCCGCAACTCGAGGGTGGCAATGACCTGGTGCTGGTCGGCATCGCGCTCGGCGCGTATGGCCTGGCGCAGGCGCTGCTGCAGATCCCGTTCGGCATGGCCTCCGACCGCTGGGGGCGCAAGCCCGTGATCGTCGTTGGCCTGCTGATCTTCGCTGCCGGGAGTTTTCTCGCCGCCGGCGCGAGCGACATCTGGACCGCGATCGCGGGCCGCACGCTGCAAGGCGCGGGGGCGATCTCCGCGGTGGTGGTCGCGCTCGCCGCCGACCTCACCCGCGAGCAGCATCGCACCAAGATCATGGCGATGATCGGCGCCACGATCGGGGTGTCCTTCGCGCTGTCGCTGGTGGCCGCGCCCGTGCTGTACCAGGTCATCGGCATGGCGGGCCTGTTCGTTCTGACGGGACTGTTCGCGTTCGCGGCGATCGGCGTGGTTGTAGTGCTGGTCCCCAGGGTGCAGACCAGCGCCCCTGCGGGGCAAGGAACGCGCGCGACCTTGCATACGGCGCTACTTGCGCCCGAGCTGTTCCGGCTCAACGCCGGCATCTTCGTGCTTCACGTCGTGCAGATGGCCATGTTCGTCGTAATGCCGCCGCTGTTGGTCGCCGCTGGACTGCCACTGCCGGGGCACTGGAAAATTTACCTGCCGGTGGTTCTGGCGTCGTTCGCCCTGATGCTGCCGCCGGTCCTGCATGCCGACCGCCGCAATGCGGCGCGCCCAGTGCTGCTCGGCGCCGTCGCGCTGCTCGCCCTGGCCGAAGCGGGATTCGCGGCCGCGGGCACGCAGCTCGTCGTTCTGGCGCTGCTGTTGCTCGCGTTTTTCACCGCCTTCAACGTGCTCGAGGCGCTGATCCCGTCGTTGGTGTCACGCATCGCGCCGGCGGGCGCGCGCGGCGCCGCCCTTGGTGTCTACAACACCGCGCAAACGCTCGGGCTGTTCTGCGGCGGCCTGGCCGGCGGCTGGATTGCCGCGCGCCATGGGCCGGCGGCGGTGTTCGGGGTCTGTGCGGCCCTGTCATTGGGGTGGCTGGCGCTTGCCGCCGGCATGCGGCCGGTCAACCGGATCGGCGGTGACTCGTTTACGATGGGAACGGTCAAAGGGAGGTAGCCATGGCATCGGTCAACAAGGTCATCGTAGTGGGCAACCTGGGCGCCGACCCGGAGACGCGGTATCTGCCGAGTGGGGAAGCGGTGACCAACATCCGCGTCGCCACCACGGATCGCTGGAAGGACAAGGCCAGCGGAGAAATGAAGGAAGCGACCGAGTGGCATCGCGTTGCGTTCTTCGGCCGACTGGCGGAAGTGGCGGGCGAATACCTGAAAAAGGGCTCGCAGGTGTATGTCGAAGGCAGCCTGCGCACGCGCAAATGGCAGGACAAGGAAGGGCACGATCGCTACAGCACGGAGATCCGCGGCGACGTGATGCAGATGCTCGGCTCACGCGCGGGCGCAGGCGAGCCGCGCGGCGCGCTGGCCGGCGGCAGCGCCGCCGAACCGGCCACGGAGGCCAAGGCGGCGGCGAAGAAGCCCGCCGGAAAATTCGACGACATGGCGGACGACATCCCGTTTTGAGGCGGCCAATGGCGCTATAATTGTTGCCGATTCAGGAACTTGGAACTTTTCCATGCCGATCTACGAGTACCGCTGCGCGGATTGCGGATTCCAGGATGAATACCTGCAGAAGGTTACCGAGGCGCGATTGACGGTCTGCCCGTCCTGCGGCAAGTCAACCTTCGAGAAGCAACCGAGCGCGGCCGGATTCCAGCTCAAGGGCAGCGGCTGGTACGCCACCGACTTCAAAGGCGGCCGCAAGCCCGCCCCGGACGCGGCTGCAGCGAAAGGCGAGGCGAAGTCCGACGCCAAGGCCGACACCAAGGCCGACACGAAGCCTGACGCCAAACCCGACGCGAAGCGCGACGCGAAGCCGGATACCGCAAAGAGCGACACTGCACCCGCGCCGGCAAGCACCACGGCGGGCACCACCAACTGATACCCTGACGGGTCTAGCCACCGGCCCGGCGTGAGCCGGGCTTTTTTGTTTCTGGAGAGCCGTGAAGAAATATCTCATCACCGGTTTGCTGATCTGGATCCCGCTGGTGATCACCCTGTGGGTCCTCAAGCTGATCGTCGATACCCTCGACCAATCCATGCTGTTGCTGCCGCAACAATGGCGCACCGAGAGCTTCCTCGGCGTGCACGTGCCCGGGCTCGGCGTGATCCTGACCCTGGTGATCGTGTTTGTCACCGGTGTTTTCGCCACCAACTTCTTCGGTGCGCGGCTAGTGCAGCTTTGGCACGCGATCCTGCACCGCATTCCGGTCGTCAAGACGATCTACTCGAGCGTCAAGCAGATCTCGGACACGCTGTTCTCCTCGGGCGGCCAGGCGTTTCGCAAGGCCTTGTTGGTGCAGTGGCCGCGCGAAGGCATGTGGACCATCGCCTTCCAGACCGGCATGCCCGGGGGCGACGTCGTGAATCACCTGCGCGGCGACTACGTCAGCGTCTATGTGCCGACCACGCCCAATCCCACCAGCGGCTATTTCATGATGCTGTCGCGCAAGGACGTGATCGAGCTCGACATGAGCGTGGACGCGGCCCTCAAGTACATCATCTCCATGGGCGTGGTGGCGCCCGGCCAGAACGGCAGGTAGCGGCGCCGTGCGCACCCACACCTGCGCCGAGCTGACGGCCGCGCTGATCGGCAAGCGCGTGACGCTGGCCGGCTGGGCGCATCGCCGCCGCGACCATGGCGGGGTGATCTTCATCGACCTGCGCGACCGCGACGGGCTCGCGCAGGTCGTCTGCGACCCGGATTGCGCCGCGGCCTTCCAGGTCGCGGACCGCGTGCGCGGCGAGTATGTGCTGCGCGTCTCCGGGAGCGTGCGCGCACGCCCCGCCGGCACCGTCAACCTCAAGCTGAAATCCGGCGCGGTCGAAGTGCTGGCCGAAAGCGTGGAGATCCTCAATCCCTGCGCGCCGCTGCCGTTCCAGATCGACGAAGTCAATTTGTCCGAACAGGTGCGGCTCGAGCACCGCGTGCTGGACCTGCGCCGCGAGCGCATGCAGAACAACCTGCGCCTGCGACACCGTGCCGCCTCGGCGGCGCGCGGTTTTCTTGACGCGCACGGCTTCGTGGATATTGAAACGCCGGTCCTCTACAAATCCACACCCGAGGGTGCGCGCGAGTTCCTGGTGCCCTCGCGGCTGCACGAGGGGAGCTTTTACGCCCTGCCGCAGAGCCCGCAGCTGTTCAAGCAGATGCTGATGATCGCGGGCTTCGAGCGTTACTATCAGATCGTGAAATGCTTCCGCGACGAGGACCTGCGCGCAGATCGGCAGCCCGAGTTCACCCAGATCGACGTCGAGACTTCGTTTCTTGGCGAAGAGGCAATCCGCGCGCTGATGGAGCAGCTGGCGCGCCACATGTTCAGGCAAGTGCTGGGCGTTGCGCTGCCGGAGCCGTTTCCCGTGATGCGCTACGAGGACGCGATGCGCGACTACGGCGTGGACAAGCCGGACCTGCGTGTGCCCCTGAAGCTCGCCGAACTCACCGACGCGGTGCAGGACGTGGACTTCAAGGTGTTCTCGGTCCCAGCGAATACGGCGGACGGCCGCGTCGCGGCGCTGCGCGTGCCGGGCGGCGGCTCGCTCACGCGCGGCGAGATCGACGCTTACACCGAGTACGTGAAGACGCTGGGCGCCAAGGGCCTCGCCTGGATCAAGGTGAACGCACGGGCGCAGGGCGCCGAAGGGCTGCAGTCGCCGATCGTGAAGAACCTGCACGCGAAGGCGATTGCCGCGATCCTCGAGCGCACTGGCGCTGCCGATGGCGACCTGATCTTCTTCGCCGCCGACCGGGCCGCTACGGCGAACGCCTGCCTTGGCGCCTTGCGCCTGCGCATCGGGCACGAGCGCGGTTTGGCGGAGCAGGGTTGGAGGCCGCTGTGGGTGATCGATTTCCCGATGTTCGAGTACGACGATGAATCGAAACAGTGGAAGGCGCGCCACCACCCCTTCACCAGCCCGAAGGATGGCCACGAGCAGTACATCGAATCGGCGCCGGAAAAGGCCTACGCCAAGGCCTACGACATGGTGCTCAACGGCTGGGAAGTGGCGGGCGGCTCGGTGCGCATCCATCGCCAGGAGGTGCAGCAGCAGGTATTTCGCGGCTTGAAGATCTCCGCCGAGGACCAGCGCGCCAAGTTCGGCTTCCTGCTCGACGCGCTGCAGTATGGGGCCCCGCCGCACGGCGGCATCGCCTTCGGCTTTGACCGGCTGGTGGCGCTGATGGTGGGGGCCGACGCGATCCGCGACGTGATCGCGTTCCCGAAAACGCAACGCGGGCAGGACTTGCTGACGGGCGCGCCCTCGCAGGTTACCGAAAAGCAGCTGCGCGAGCTGCACATCCGGCTGCGCAACCCGCCGCAGTGAAACTCTGCTTCGCGCTGCTCCTGGCATTCGCTACGAGTGCCTGCGCGGGAGAGATTGCGCTCAGTGAGCTGCCGCCGGAGGCGCAGCAGACCCTGGTGCTGGTCAAGGCGGGCGGCCCGTTCGCCTACCCAAGCGACGGGACCATTTTCGGCAACCGAGAAGGCCTGTTGCCGCCCGGCAGCCGCGGCTACTATCGCGAGTACACCGTGCGGACCCCGGGAGCGCGCGACCGCGGCGCAAGGCGCATCGTCGCCGGCCGGGGCGGCGAGTTCTACTACACGGCGGACCACTACCGTTCGTTCAAGCGCATGCGCGAGTAATCCATGGGCAAGCTCACGCAACGGCTGACCGATGTGGCGCGCTCCGGCGTGTACCGGGTGGCGCGCAGCGACGAGGTCGTGGACGCGGCGCGCGGCACGCGCCTCGATGTCGCGCAGGCTGACTTGCGCGGCGCGCGTGACAAGACGGCGCTACTGGAGCGGCTGGCGCAGGCGCTGGGCTTTCCGGTGTGGTTCGGCGGAAATTGGGATGCGCTGGAGGATTGCCTTGGCGATCTGTCTTGGCGACCGGGTGAGGGCCATGTGCTGCTGTTGGGCGGCTGCGAAGAACTGCCGCCCGACGATCTGGGCGTGTTGCTGGACGTCCTGGCCACCTGCGCGGCGTTGTGGGCAGAACGGCGCCGGCCGTTCTTCGCGGTGTTCGTGGACCCGGGACATGCGCTGGCGCTCCCGGATCTGTTCCGCGCGAATCCGCAGTGAGCGCCAAGCTGCCGGTGTCGGTGCTGGTGGTGATTCACACGCCCGCGCTCGAGGTGCTGCTGCTGGAGCGCTCGAGCCGGGCCGGATACTGGCAGTCGGTCACCGGCTCGCTCGACCGGCTGGACGAGGCCCTGGCCGGGGCTGCGCGGCGCGAAGTGCTCGAGGAGACGGGCATCGACGCGTCGCCACAACGCTTGGTCCACTGGCGCGTGGCCAATGCCTTCGAGATCTATGCCCATTGGCGCGGCCGATTCCCGCATGGCACCACGCACAATACCGAGCATGTTTTCAGTCTCGAGATTCCCGCCCCAGTCGCGGTGACGCTCGCGCCCCGGGAGCATTGCGCGCAACTCTGGCTGCCGTGGCGGGAGGCGGCGGAAAAATGCTTTTCCTGGTCGAATCGCGATGCGATCCACATGCTGCCGGCGAGGAGTGCCGGCGCATGACCGAGGCGCTGCGCGTGATCACCCTGAACATCCACAAGGGACTGTCCCAGTTCAATCGCCGCATGGTGATCCACGAATTGCGCGAGGGCCTGCGCACGCTGGAGCCGGACCTGGTGTTTCTGCAGGAGGTGCAGGGGCAGAACGAGCGCCACGCCGTGCGGTTCCCCGCCTGGCCGAATGCGCCGCAGCACGAGTTCCTGGCGCCTTCAGACTGGCAGACCGCCTATGGCCGAAATCGTGAGCATCATCATGGCCACTACGGCAATGCCATTTTGTCGCGTTTCCGTATCCTGTCCTCGGAGAACGAGAACGTTTCGAACCACCGCTTCGAGCGGCGCGGCCTGCTGCATTGCGTGGTGGCGGTGCCGGGCTGGCGGCGCAACCTGCATTGCGTGTGCGTGCACCTGTCGCTGCACGAGGGTGGCCGTCGCCGGCAGCTCGACGCCATCAGCGCCCGGCTCGAGGAGCTGGCGGGGCGCGATCTGCCGATCGTGCTGGCGGGCGATTTCAACGACTGGCGCCAGCGCGCGACGCGCGTGCTGCAGGATAAGCTCGGCATGACCGAAGTCACCGCGGCATATGGCCGCCGGCCCGCGCGCACCTTTCCCAGCCTGCTGCCGCTTCTGCGGCTGGACCGCATCTACGTTCGCGGCTTCAACGTGGTCGAGGCGAGCGTGCATCGCGGCCCGCCCTGGTCGTTGCTCTCGGACCACCTGGCCCTGGGCGCGAAACTGAAGCCGGCCTAGGCCGATGCGTTTCCTCGACGGCAACCGCCTCACCCTGCTGCGCAACGGTGAAGAGTACTTTCCCGCGCTCGTCGCCGCGCTCGATGCGGCGCGCGAGGAGGTGTTTCTCGAAACCTACATATTCGCCGACGACCAGACCGGGAGCCTGGTGGCCGATGCACTGGCGCGCGCGGCGGCGCGCGGGGTATCGGTGCATCTGCTCATCGACGGATTTGGCGCGCGCGACTTCGCGCCGCGCCTTCGGCGGATGCTCGCCGAGGCAGGAGCGCAGGTGCTGGTCTACCGTCCGGACATCAGTCCCTGGACGCTGCGCCGCGACCGCCTGCGGCGCATGCACCGCAAGCTCGCGTGCGTGGATGGCCGGCTGGCGTTCGTGGGCGGCATCAACGTCATCGACGACTACAACACGCCGGGCCAGGCGCCGCCGCGCTACGACTACGCGGTGCGCGTGGAGGGTCCGCTGTGCGTCGAGGTGCGAGATGAAGCCGCGCGCCTGTGGACGCGGGTGGCGGCGGCGGCGCTGCAATTGCCGCCGCCGCTCCCGTCACACGGACCGGCGATGGCGTTCCCGGACGGGCAGCGCGCCGCGCTGGTGGTGCGCGACAGCGTGCGCCACCGGCGCGACATTGAGCGGGCGTATCTCGCGATGATCGACGCGGCGCGCGAGGAGATCGTGATCGCCAGCGCGTACTTCTTCCCGGGCCGGCGATTCCGCCACGCACTGGTGAGCGCGGCGCTGCGTGGGGTGCGGGTGGTGCTGTTGTTGCAGGGGCGCGTCGAATACGTGGTGCCGCACTATGCGTCGCGCGCCTTGTTCGGTTCGTTGCTCGCGGCCGGCATCCGCATCGAGGAATACCACCGCAGCTTTCTGCACGCGAAGGTGGCGGTATTCGACTGCTGCAGAGCCAGCGTGGGTTCTTCCAACATCGACCCGTTCAGCCTGCTACTTGCGCGCGAGGCCAACGTGTTCGTGGACGACGCGCGCTTCGCGGCCGAGTTGCGCGCCAGCCTGGAGGATGCGATTCGCATCGGTGCGCGCTCCCTGCCGCCGCGGGAGTGGAAGCGCCAGCCACTGTGGCGCCGCGCGTGGACCTGGATCGCCTACGGCATCGCCCGGCTACTGATCGGCTTCGCCGGTTACGAGCGTTACCACTAGGCGAGCGCAGCTACGCGCAGCGCAGTTTGTCGCCGTCCAGCACCGGAACGATGGGAAAGGCGTCGAAGCGGCAGGCGAATTCGACCTCATGTGCGAGGCCGCGCGCGACCATCATGCGGCCCACCCGGCAATCCAGCAGGACTTGCGGTGCCTGTGCATGGCGGAAGAAGGCCAGCGCAGTGCGCGCCGCATCGGAGAAGTCCGCCTGCGTGCCCAGCACGCCGGCAAAGCGGTCCACCATGCAGCCCGCGCCGTAGAAGTCCTCGAGATTGAAATTTCCCCCCGAGCTCGAGCACAGGATGAGAACGGTGTCGCGCGGGTGCTCGAACGCAATGTGCGAGACGATCGCCCGCGCGTTGAGCAGCGAGCCGCAATACACGCGCTTGGCGCCCGCAGCGCGCGCCTCCGCCTCGCTGGCTACGGGCAGTACTTCGGTGGCCCCGTGGGCGAGCGCCGCCACCATGGTGGTGGTGGCGAACAGGATGTCGAGCACCACCACCACCTTGCCCGGCACGCGGATACCGTCGAGCTCCTCCTTGCACGTGAGGACGTGGATCCTGTGATTGAGCTCGATTTTCGCGCTCATTGCGCGGGCGCCATTTTTTCAAAGCCCAGGACGCGCTGGCGCAGCTCGTCGGGCAGCGGCACCGCCTTTTTCGAGGCGGGGTCGGCGTTCACGTAAACCAGTTCCGCAGCGATCAGCAGTTCGGCTGCGCCGCGCAGAATCTCGAACTGGAAGCTCATACTGCTGCGGCCCAGCTTAGCCACGCGGCACAGCACCTCGAGCTGGTCCTCGTAGCGCGCGGAGCCGAGATATTCGACCGTGGCCTTGCGCAGGAAGATGTCGCTGCCGTAGCGCTCCACGTAACCCTCTGGATAGTGCAGGCCGATGGCGCGCCAGTAATCGGCGATCGCGCTGTCGATGTAGGTGAGGTAGTGGCCGTTGAACACGATCTTTTGCATGTCCACTTCGGCCCAGCGCACGCGCAGGCGGTGCGCGCAGACGAAATCCGCGCGAGGCATCGGGTCGGTCTCCAGGATAAAACGCGCCAATGTTAGCGCGGCGGTTCTGCGCGCGCGGCTAGAATAGGGTCGCAGGATGCCCATGGCGACCACCGACCCGAAGACGGGCGCCACGCCCAGCCAAGACCAGTTCCTCGACCAGATGAGCAGCGAACTCACTGGATGGAACGACCCGTTCGCGCGCCTGCGCCAGGCGCTGGATCGAGACGAACTGCAGCTGTACTGCCAGCCCATCCTGTCGCTGCGCCCGCCGGGCGGATTCGAGATGGCCGAAGTGCTGATCCGCTTGCGTGAGGAGGAGGCACGGATGCTGCCGCCAGGGGACTTCCTCCCCGTATTCGAGCATTACGGCATGATGCCGGAGCTCGACCGCTGGGTTGTGAGCCACGTGGTGCGCTGGCGGGCGGGCGTAACGCCTGGAGAGCTGCGCAACTTCAGCATCAACGTCTCGGTGCAGACGATCGGCGACCCGGAGTTCCCTGGCTTCGTCGCCGCGGAGTTGCACGCCACGCGAGTGCCGCCTGCGGCACTGACTTTCGAAGTGGAAGAATCCTCGGTACTGGCCCGCACCGAATCTGCAGTTCAGTTTGCCGCCGCGATGAAGAAAGAAGGTTGCAAGGTCGCGATCGACGGCTTTGGCCGGCGCTCTGTCTCCTTTGGGCCGCTGAAGACCCTGCGCGTGGATTTCGTCAAGGTGGACGGCTCTATCGTGCGCAACCTGCTGCGCAGCAGCGTCGCCGAGCAGAAGCTGAAAGCTGTAGTGCGGGTCGGCGAGACAATCGGCGTTGGCGTGATTGCCGAATGCGTCGAGGAAACGGAGATTCTGGCACGGCTCCGGGCGCTCAATGTCGGCTACGCCCAAGGCTTTGGCATTGCGCGGCCGGCGCCCATCGCCCAGCGGCCCACGGTGCCTTGAGGCAGTGGCGGGCCGCTCCTGCGCACCGCAAGCATGGATCAAGTCGTATTGCGCAGCATGGCGAAGTGGCCGGATGTCCCGGTGGTCTATGGCTGGCTGGCGCTCGACCGCCGTGGCAATTGGCTGCTGCGCGAACCTGGCAGCGAGCGCTTGAGCCGCATCGGCAACGCGGCCATGCGCGCATTCATTGCGCGCAACTACGCGGCGGACGAGCGCGGCTGCTGGTTTTTCCAGAACGGACCGCAGCGGGTGTACGTGAAGCTGGCGTACACGCCGTTCGTCGTGCACTACGAAGGCGAGGCGCTGTTCGACCACTGCGGGCGGCCCGTAGAGACCCTCGAAACCTACCTGGACGACGAGGGCTCGGTCCTGGTGCTGGGGCAACACGGTATCGGCCTGCTCGATGACCGCGACCTGGGGCGATTCGCATCCTCGGGCGAAGGATTGCGGCGCATCGCGCGCCGGGAGGTCGGCACACGCTTCGGCTTCGATTCCGACCCGGTGCTTTCCTTGCGCTGACCCCGCTTACTCCTTATAATCCGGCCTCTTTTTTGCGCCTGGGCGGCTACGGTTCGCTGGACGTGGCTGCCCGGTTCATTTCTGCATACGGAAAAAAATGCCTACCGTCAATCAGTTGGTGCGTTTCGGGCGCTCGACCAAGCGGCCCAAGTCGAAGGTCCCGGCGCTGCGCCAATCGCCGCAAAAACGGGGCGTCTGCACGCGTGTCTACACCACGACGCCCAAGAAGCCCAATTCCGCGTTGCGCAAAGTCGCCAAAGTGCGCCTCACCAACGGATTCGAGGTGATCGGCTACATCGGCGGCGAAGGCCACAATCTGCAGGAGCACTCGGTGGTGCTGATCCGCGGCGGACGCGTCAAAGACCTGCCGGGCGTGCGCTACCACATCGTGCGTGGCTCCCTCGATACGCAGGGCGTCAAGGACCGCAAGCAGAGCCGCTCCAAGTACGGCGCCAAGGCGCCCAAGTCGGCGTAAACAGAGAGAAGCCGCCCATGCCGCGTCGCAGAGAAGTCCCCAAGCGCGCGATCCTTCCGGATCCGAAGTTCAACCATCCGGATGTCGCCAAGTTCATCAACGTGTTGATGACCCGCGGCAAGAAGTCGGTCGCCGAGGGCATCGTGTATCGCGCGTTCGACGTCATCAAGTCGAAGTCCGGCAAGGACCCGGTCGAGGTGTTCACGCAGGCGATGCAAAACGTGAAGCCGGTGGTCGAGGTCAAGAGCCGGCGCGTCGGCGGCGCCAACTACCAGGTGCCGGTGGAAGTACGCCCGGTGCGACGCTTGGCGCTCGCCATGCGCTGGATCCGCGAAGCGGCGCAAAAGCGCGGCGAGAAGTCGATGACCGTGCGACTGGCGGGCGAACTGCAGGAGGCCGCGGAAGGCCGCGGCGGCGCGATGAAGAAGCGCGAGGAAGTGCATCGCATGGCGGACGCCAACAAGGCGTTCGCCCACTACAGGTTTTGACGGATTCCTGGTGATTATCGTGCCGCGCAAGACCCCCATCGAACGCTACCGGAACATCGGCATCTCGGCGCACATTGACGCCGGTAAGACCACGACCACCGAGCGCATCCTGTTTTACACCGGCGTGTCGCACAAGATGGGCGAGGTGCACGACGGCGCCGCGGTGATGGACTGGATGGAGCAGGAGCAGGAGCGCGGCATCACCATCACCTCTGCGGCCACCACCTGCTTCTGGAAGGGCATGGACCAGACCTACCCGGAGCACCGCATCAACATCATCGATACCCCGGGACACGTCGATTTCACCATCGAAGTCGAGCGCTCGATGCGTGTGCTGGATGGCGCCTGCATGGTGTACGACGCGGTGGCGGGCGTGCAGCCGCAGTCCGAGACGGTCTGGCGCCAAGCCAATAAATACCGCGTGCCGCGCCTGGCATTCATCAACAAGATGGATCGGGTCGGCGCGACTTTCTTCAAGTCCTACGACCATATCCGCAGCCGGCTGAAGGGCAATGCCGTACCGATCCAGCTTCCGATTGGCGCCGAGGACAAGTTCGCCGGCGTGATCGACCTGGTGACGATGCAGGCGATCTACTGGGACGAGGCCTCGCAGGGCATGAAATTCGAGCGCCGGGCGGTTCCCGCCGAACTGGCCGCGGAGGCCAAGAAATGGCGCGACAAGATGGTGGAGGCGGCCGCCGAGGCGAACGAGGAGTTGATGAACAAGTATCTCGAATCGAGCGAACTCTCGCTCGAGGACGTCAAGCGCGGCCTGCGCCTGCGCACCATCAATAACGAGATCGTGCCGATGCTGTGCGGTTCGGCGTTCAAGAACAAGGGCGTGCAGGCAATGCTGGACGCGGTGATCGACTACCTGCCGTCGCCGGTCGATATCCCGCCGGTGAAGGGCGCCAAAGAGAACGGCGAGCCTGACGTGCGCAAGCCCGAGGACGAGGAGCCGTTCGCCGCGCTCGCCTTCAAGATCATGACCGACCCGTTCGTCGGCCAGTTGTCGTTCATCCGCGTGTACTCGGGGGTGCTGGCCTCGGGCGACACCGTCTATACGTCGGTGCGCGGCAGGAAAGAGCGCATCGGGCGGCTGCTGCAGATGCACGCCAACGAGCGCCTGGATATCAAGGAAGTGCGCGCCGGCGACATCGCCGCGGTGGTCGGGCTCAAGGACGTGATCACCGGCGAGACGATCTGCGACGCGAAGAAGATCATCGTGCTGGAGCGCATGGAGTTCCCGGACCCGGTGATCTCGCAGGCCGTCGAGCCGAAGACCAAAGTCGACCAGGAGAAGATGGGCGTGGCGCTTGGGCGCCTGGCGCAGGAAGATCCTTCGTTCCGCGTGCGCACCGACGAGGAGTCGGGACAGACCATCATTTCGGGCATGGGCGAACTGCACCTGGAGATCATCGTCGACCGCATGAAGCGCGAGTTCGGCGTCGAGGCCTCGGTCGGCAAGCCGCAGGTGGCCTACCGCGAGACCTTCAAGAAGACGCTCGATTCCGAGGGCAAATTCATCAAGCAGTCCGGCGGCCGGGGCCAGTACGGCCACGTCTGGCTGAAATTGGAGCCGCAGCCCGCGGGCAAGGGCTACGAGTTCGTGGACGGCATCAAGGGCGGCCGCGTGCCACGCGAGTTCATCCCGGCGGTCAAGAAGGGCGTGGACGAGGCGCTGCAGGACGGCGTGCTCGCCGGCTACCCGGTGGTGGACGTGAAGGCCACGCTGTTCGACGGTTCGTACCACGATGTGGATTCGAACGAGAACGCCTTCAAGATGGCCGCCATCTTCGCCTTCAAGGACGGCATGCGCGCCGCGAACCCGGTGCTGCTCGAGCCGATCATGGCGGTCGAGGTCGAGACCCCGCCGGACTTCATGGGTAATGTGGTGGGCGACCTGTCTTCCCGCCGCGGCGTGATTCAGGGGATGGAGGACGTCATCGGCGTCAAGGTGATCAAGGCGGAAGTCCCGCTCGGCGAGATGTTCGGCTATTCGACCTCGCTGCGCTCGGCGACGCAGGGCCGCGCCACCTACACGATGGAATTCAAGCACTACGCCGAGGCGCCGAAGAGCGTCGCCGAAGCGGTGATCACGGCAAGAAGCAAGTAACCAAGAGAACCGGGGACTCGCATCATGGCAAAAGGCAAATACGAGCGTACCAAGCCGCACCTGAACGTGGGGACGATTGGGCACGTGGATCATGGCAAGACGACGCTGACGGCGGCGATCACGCACGTGTTGAGCAGGAAGTTTGGCGGGGAGGCGAAGAATTACGATCAGATTGATGCGGCGCCGGAGGAAAAGGCGCGCGGCATCACGATCAACACGGCGCACGTGGAGTACGAGACGGCCAAGCGCCATTACGCGCACGTGGACTGTCCGGGGCACGCGGACTACATCAAGAACATGATCACTGGGGCGGCGCAGATGGACGGGGCGATCCTGGTGGTGAGCGCGGCCGATGGGCCGATGCCGCAGACGCGCGAGCACATTTTATTGGCGCGCCAGGTGGGGGTGCCCTACATCGTGGTGTTCCTGAACAAGGCCGACATGGTCGATGACAAGGAGCTCTTGGAGCTGGTGGAGGTGGAGGTACGCGAGTTGCTTTCGAAGTACGAGTTTCCGGGGGACAAGACCCCGATCGTGATTGGCTCGGCGTTGAAGGCGCTGGAGGGGGACAAGGGGGAGCTGGGCGAGGGGGCGATCATGAAGCTCGCTGACGCTCTGGACAGCTACATCCCGCAGCCCAAGCGCGCGATTGACGGGCCGTTCCTGATGCCGGTGGAGGACGTGTTCTCGATCTCGGGGCGCGGCACGGTGGTCACCGGGCGGGTGGAGCGCGGGATGCTGAAGGTGGGCGAGGAGATTGAGATCGTGGGCCTCAAGCCCACGCTGAAGACGGTGTGCACGGGGGTGGAGATGTTCCGCAAGCTCCTGGATGAGGGGCAGGCGGGGGACAACGTGGGCATCTTGCTGCGCGGCACCAAGCGCGAGGAGGTGGAGCGCGGGCAGGTGCTGGCCAAGCCGGGTTCGATCACCCCGCACGCCAAGTTCGAGTGCGAGGTGTACGTGCTGTCCAAAGAGGAAGGCGGGCGGCATACCCCGTTCTTCAACAACTATCGGCCGCAGTTCTACTTCCGCACCACGGATGTGACCGGCGCGGTGGAGTTGCCCAAGGGCACCGAGATGGTGATGCCGGGGGACAACATCAAGATGGTGGTGACGCTGATCACCCCGATCGCGATGGA
>JANMSV010000171.1:0-3360 GCA_031389685.1 Betaproteobacteria bacterium | reverse complement strand
CCTACCTTTGGGCCGGGTTGGAAAACCAGGTGATGGCGGCGGTGAAGGCCGTGCCGCTCGGGCAGACCGACGGCTAGAAGATGCTGCTCGCGCTCGGCGCGAAACTGAATGAAGTGGACGAGGAGGAGCCGGGCAACTTTGCGCCTGGGCTGGCCATTCTTTCGTCGCGGCACGAAACCCAGTATTCCAGGTTGTTCCGCTCATGACTCTCCGAGTCGGCATCGGCGGCCCGGTGGGCTCCGGCAAGACCGCGCTGACGCTCGCGCCGATGGTGGGCGCGTCGCTGGAAGTGATGGAGCGCGATTCGCGCAAGATGCGCGGCGCGCGGCCCTTCGTGTTCACCAATCTAAAGACCGGCCAGGGCCTGGATACCATCATCAAGTTCATCGAGACCGAAGGAATGCTGAGCACGGCTTCAGCCCGCAGCTGAGCCTGCGCTCGCGCTAGTGCAGCGCGGGTTTTTTCAGGAAGTCGTTGCGGTCGGCTGAGGCGAGGCGCACTTCCGTGCGCGTGCCGGTGCGCATCACGGTGAGCGCCACTTCCACCCCCGCGGGACCCTGCCGCCACACTTTGCGGAACAGCTCGGCCAGGCGCGACACCGGCTCGCCCGCCACCGCCAGGACCTGGTCGCCGAGCTTCAGGCCCGCGCGTTCCGCGGGCCCGCCATTGGCGAGTCCCGCCACCACGAGCCTTTTCCCGATGTCGGTGGTGTACATGCCGAGCCAGGGCCGCGCCGGGCGCTGCGCGCGCCCGCGTGAGACCAGGTCATCGAGGATTGGCTCGAGCAGGTCCACGGGCACGAACATGTTGCCCTGCATGCTGCGCTCGCCGGCCTTTTCCTCCACCAGCAGCGAGCCGATGCCGAGCAGTTTTCCATCGGCGCCGATCAGCGCCGAGCCGCCCCACTGCGGGTGCGCGGGCGAAGCGAACAGCGCCTCGTCCAGCACGTATTCCCAGTAGCCGGCGAACTCGCGCTTGTCGAACAGCTGCGCCTTGAGCGCGTGCGCGCGCCCGCCGTGGCCCGCGACCACCACATCGTCGCCGACGCCTGCGCGGGCCGCAGAGCCGCGCGCGAGCGCGGGCACGCCCGGCCGCCCGAGCGGGAGCACCAGCCCGAAGCCGGTCTGCTGGTCGTAGGCGAGGGGATGGCCGGCGAGCACCGCGCCCTGCGCGGTGGTGATCCACACCGAACTCGCTTCGGTGATCAGGTAGCCGATGGTGAGGATCAGGCCGTCGTCGCGGATCACGACGCCGTTGCCCAGCCGCTCGGTGCCGAGAATCGGCGCGGTGTAGGCGTCCTCGGGGACTTCGGTGCGCAGCAACACCAGCGAGGTGAGCGCCCGGTCGAGGTCGAAGCGCCACTCCTCCGGCCGCGGCCGCAGCTCGGAGGGGAACGCCCAGTCGTTGGTATCGGTCAATCGGCCGCCCTCGGTGTGGCGGCCAATGTTGCGCGGACGATGGCCCGCGTCAAGTCCCGCGTCAGGTGCCGGTGCGCTTTGCCACCACGCCTTGCGGGCCGCGCTCCATCATGCTGATCTCGCCCGCCAGTTCCGCGCCTTCCTCGACCTTGATCTTGGCGTAGCGGATCTTGCCCGAGACTTTGCCGGTGGCGTGGATCACGAGCTGCTTTCTCACCGTGAGTTCGCCTTCCAGCCGGCCGTGGATTTCCGCGGTGTCCACCGCGACGGTGCCGCAGAAAATGCCGTTCTGCGCGATCTGCAGCACGCGCGAGTCGAGCGTCGCCTCGATGCGGCCTTCGACCACCAGCGTGTCGCAGTCGGTGATCTCGACGCCTTTCATCTTGATGTCGGGGCCGACGATGAGCTTGGCTTCCTTGCGCTCGTCGGACTTGTCCACTGGCTTGGCGGTTTCCGCTTGCACCGGGGCCGCTGGTGTGGCGGCAGGGGGTGCGGGCGGCGTCGGGGTGGAGCTACGGAAGAACGAATCATTGCGGCGGAACAGGCTGTCTTTTTGAAGCATGGCGGTCTCCGGGTCGTGGTTATAGACTGGAAGCACCGCATGCACTGATCGTGCCTGTCACCAACCTCAATGAAATCATGTAGTTGAATTACCTCCTTGAGGCCTGAACGTCGCCCTGCGGCGACGCCCCTCAGGCGGAAAACTCGCGCAATACGCGTCCCGGCAGCGTGCTGAGGTCGCGCACGCCATTGACCCAGACCCCGTGCACGCCCCGCGCCGGCGTCGTCAGGCGCGGATGGCCGCCGGGCAGGTCGAACACGCGCTGCTTCGCGCCGCGGCCGACGGCCTTCGGATCAAACAGCATCAAATCAGCGGCATAGCCAGGCTCGAGCACCCCGCGGCCGCGGATGCCGAAGAGCTGCGCGGGCGCGCTGGTGAGCTGGCGCACTGCGCCAGGCAAGGTGAGCGCACCCCGCTCGCGCACCCAGTGGCCGAGCAGGTGCAGGCCGAAGCCCGCGTCGTTGAAAAAGGTGAGATGTGCACCGGCGTCGGACAACGACACCAGGCTCGCCGGGTGGCGCAGCATTTCGGCCACCGCCTGCTCGTCGGAATTGAGCAGCATCGCGTTGAACACTGTGTCTAGGTTCTCCTGCAGCGCGAGGTCGAGCATGAAATCCAGCGGATCCTTGCCGCCCGCGCGCGCCAGTTCCCCGATCGAGTGCTGCTCGATCTCCTTCCTTGCCGACTCCACCACCTCCACCTGGTCCCACTGGCCGTTGAACAGGCGAAAGTGCGCTGGCCTGGACAGCTCCGCGCGCACGCCGTCGCGAAACGCGGGGTCCTTCAGCTTGGCCACGTACTCCCGGTCCTTCAGCGGCAGCGCGGGCTGCCAGGATTGCAAGCCCTCGAAGGTGTAGGGCGAGTGCAGGGTGAAGTCCATGGACAGCGGGCAGCAGGAGATCGCGCCGACCATCTTGCGGCCGCGCGCATTGGCCTGCGCAATCTCATCGAGGTCTGCGAACACCGCGCGCGGATTGGTGCTGTTATGCAGCAGCGCGGCGACCACCACCGGCCGTCCCGAATCGGCCGCCAGCTGTTCGAGGAAGGACACCTTCGTATGCCCACCTTTGGTGAGCATGAACACGCCGCGCCCGGCGTCCTTGAGCGCGCCGACCAGCGCGTGCATCTCCGCCTCGTCCGCGAGGCGCGAGGGCATTGGCAGGCCGCCGTGGCCGTTGTGCGCAGGCGAAGTGCTCGAGGCGAACCCCACGGCGCCCGCGCGCATGCCCTCGACCACGATGGCGCGCATGCGCGCGACCTCCGCGGGCGTCGCCGCGCGCACGGCCGCGTCCTCGCCCATCACGTACGTGCGCACCGAGGAGTGGCCTACGAAGCCGGCGATGTTGATCGCGGTCCCCTGGCGCTCGAGCATGTCGAAAT
>JANMSV010000170.1:0-16676 GCA_031389685.1 Betaproteobacteria bacterium | reverse complement strand
ACTAACGAGAGAGGTCCGGGCATGCGGCTTTCATCAGGGCCAGAGCAAATCTTGCTCACCAACAGGCCGGTTATAGTGACGCAGTCCGTTCTCCCATCGTCACCACCGCTGACGTTGCGGCAACGGGGAAGTCCTTATAGTAATGTGAACTTCCTAAATGGTGGTCAATTAGACACCCGCCCACCTCATCCTGTCATCCGTCCCTCAAGATCAGGCGTTTAGCCTCTGTACGTATCCACACTACCCCGGTTCTTCGCTCCATCGAGGCGGATATCAGGGGAGATAGGCTGCTTGGGGAGGGATGAATGTCCACGGAATCAAGCGGATCCGGCCAGCAATCTGGATCCGAGATAGGCCGCCCGCGCTTGGCAGTGTTTTTTGCGTCTCGCGAGTGTCTGCCCCGGGTCGACAGCGGACCATCGGACAGGCAATCGAGCAGCGTAGGTTCGCGCTTTCGCGGAAACGACGATATGCCGCTTGATCTGATGCTTCCTAAACGGTGAGGACGATCTTGCCGATAGGCTGCGAGGACTCCATCAGCTTGTGGGCCTCGGGCGCCGCCGCAATAAGGTAGCTCATCCGAGATCGACGGTGCGAGGCACCGAACGATCGCGCATGACGATCCGGCTTAGATCCACCGGGCAACTGCGCAACAGCGCGAGCAACGCCCTTGACGCCTTGCGGCTGCCAGTCCGGACTCGTAAGCCGCGGATCGCGGAGACGATCACCACGGGCTTGCGGCGGCGCGTCACGGTCAGAGCGTGAGGACGATCTTGCCGATGTGCGTGCTGGACTCCATCAGCTTGTGTGCCTCGCCTGCCTGGGCGAGCGGGAAGGTCTTGTAGATCACCGGCTTGATTTTCCCGGCCTCGATCAGCGGCCAGACGCGCTCGCGCAGGCGTTCGGCGATGGCACCCTTGAACGCCACCGGGCGCGGGCGCAGCGTCGAGCCGGTGAGCGTCAGGCGCCGCCGCATCAGTTCATTCACGTCGAGTTCGGTCTTGGGCCCGCGCAGGAAGGCGATGAACACCAGGCGCCCCTCGTCGGCCAGTGCCTTCAGCTCGCGCGGCACGAAGTCGCCGGCCGCCATGTCGAGGATCACGTCCACGCCTTTGCCGCCGGTGGCGGCCTTGACGCCCTCGACGAAATCCTGCGTCTTGTAGTTGTAGGCCTGCTCCGCGCCTAGCTTCACGCAGGCGGCGCACTTTTCGTCCGTCCCCGCGGTGGCGAAGACGCGGTTACCCAGGGCCTTCGCCAACTGGATGGCGGTGACGCCGATGCCGGAAGTCCCGCCCTGCACGAGCAGCGTCTCCCCGGGCGCGAGCCGGCCGCGGTCGAACACATTCGACCAGACGGTGAAGAAAGTTTCCGGCAGCGAGGCCGCCTCGACCATCGACAGGCCCTTCGGCACCGGCAGCGCCTGCACTTCCGGCGTGACGCAGTACTCCGCGTAGCCGCCGCCATGGGTGAGCGCACACACTTTGTCGCCGGCCTTCCAGCGCGTCACAGCGCTGCCGCAGGCGAGCACCTCGCCGGCGATCTCCAGGCCGGGCAGGTCCGAGGCGTCGGGCGGCACGGCGTACAGGCCCATGCGCTGCAGCACGTCGGGGCGGTTGACGCCTGCCGCCGCGACCTTGACGAGGATTTCGTGCGGTTTCGGTTCGGGGCGCGCTCGCTCTGCCGGGCGCAGCACCTCGGGTCCGCCGGGTTTCTCGATCTGGATGGCTCGCATGATGGCGCGCATCTTAACGTACACGGCGCATGCAGCTATGATTAGCGCCACTCCCATGAAGCGCTCGCTCGCAGTTCTTGCCGTCCTTATCTTTGCGTCTGCGGCGCTCGCGAGCGAGCCGGCGCCGCTGCCCGGCGCCGACGGACGCGTTGCGCTGAGCGCCTTTGTCGAGGTGCTGGAGGATGCCGGGGGGCGGCTGCGGCTCGACGACGTGCGCGGCCCGCAGCACGCTGCACGTTTCGCGCGCGCCGGCGACAACCCGGTGAACTTCGGTTACACGCGCTCGGCCTGGTGGCTGCGCTTCAGCCTGCCGGGGGGCGCGCCCTCGGGTGAGGATCTGCTGCTCGAAGTGGCGTTTCCCAGTCTGGATCGGATCGAGTTGTACTTGCCCGACGCTCAGCCCGGGAGCGAACCGCTTTACTGGGCGCGGATCGCCGGCGACCAGTTTCCCTGGGCGGCCCGCGAAGTCCAGCACCGCAACACCCTGTTTCGCTTCACCGCGCCGACAGCGCCGGGACCGCACGCGTATTACCTGCGTGTGGAGTCGAAGAACGTGCTCACCGTGCCGCTGACGTTGTGGCGGCCTGAGGCGTTCGCGCAGCACGATCGCGGCGTGCAGCTGATCCTGGGCCTGTTCTACGGCCTGGCGCTGGCGCTGGTGCTGTACAACCTGATGCTGTACGCGGCGGTGCAGGACCGCGTCTACCTCTATTACGTGCTGTACGCGGCCGCATTCGGCACCTTCCTTTTCGGCTTCGATGGCCTGGCCTACCAGTACCTGTGGCCCGAAAGCCCCTGGCTGGCCAACCACGCGGTGGCCACCCTCCTGGCGCTTGCGCTGGCGTTCGGCGCGCAGTTCGTGCGCGCCTTTTTCGACACGGGGCGCATCGCGCCGATGGCCGATCGCGTGGTGCTGGCGATCGTGGCCGCGGGCATCGCCCTGGCGGGCTGCGCCGCCAGCGGCTGGGGGCTCGACTACGGGATGGTGCTGCGCACGGTGTCGGTGCTGGGATTCACCATGGCGGCGATGGCGACGGTCATCGCGGTGCGCGCGCTGCTGTCGGGCTACCGGCCGGCGAGGTATTTCCTCCTCGCCTGGGCGGCGATGCTGGCGTTCATCGCCCTCGGTGCGCTGCGCAACTTCACGCTGGTGCCGAGCAACTTCGTCATCATTTACGGCCTGCACTTCGGCTTCGCGCTCGACGTGCTGCTGCTGTCCTTCGCGCTCGGGGACCGCATCAACCTGCTGCGGCGCGAGCGCAGCGCGGCGCACGGCGAGGTGCTGGAGGCGCAAAGGCTGCTGCTCGAGGTGACGCGCGAGAACGAGCTCGAGCTCGAGCAGCGCATCGCCGTGCGCACCGCCGAGTTGAACGACGTCAACGCGCGGCTGCGCGCCGAGGCGAGCGAGCGCGACCTGCTGATGCAGCAGCTGCGCGAGCAGGAGGAGCAACTGCGCTTCATGGCGCAGCACGACCCGCTGACCGGCCTGCCCAACCGCACTTCGATGCAGCAGCGCCTGGCGCTCGCCCTGGAGCTGGCCAAGCGCAATCGCAAGAAGGTGGCGGTGATGATGGTGGACCTGGACGAGTTCAAGATCATCAACGACACCCGCGGGCATCCGGCGGGCGACCAGGCGCTGGTGCAGCTCGCCGCCCGCCTGCGCACCAGCGTGCGCGGCTCGGACACTGTGGCGCGCTATGGCGGCGACGAATTCGTGATCCTGGCGGGCGAGCTCGATCGCGCGGAAGACGCCGGCATGGTGGCCGAGAAAGTGGCGGACATGATCCAGGTGCCGCTCGCCATCGAAGGCGGGCCGGCCAGGGTGTCCTGTTCCATCGGCATCAGCGTGTTCCCGGATCACGCCGAGGATGCAGAGGCGCTGATCGCGCTCGCGGACAAGGCGATGTACGCCGCGAAAGCGGCGCAGGGTCAGCGCTACGCGTTTTTCAGCGCGCCTTGAGGGCTAGAAACCCGTTTTCGACTGCAACGAGAACTGGTGGGACTTGACGCCGGGTTCGCGCGCGATGGGAAACGCAAAGTCCACGTGCAGCGTGGTGCCGGAGGAGGAGCGCGCGCTGAGAAGTCGCAGGCCGAAGCCGACGTCCGCGGACCAGTGCCGGCTCGCCGCGTTCTCGTACGGCCCACCCCAGGCCCGACCCATGTCGTAAAACACCGCGCCGCCGACGCGGATCAGCCGGAACGGGTACCAATCCGAGTAAAAGCGCCGCTCGGCCGTGAACAGCACGCGCCGCGCGCCCAACTGGAAATTGCTCGGATAGCCGCGCAGCCCGGTATCACCGCCCAGCGACAGGTACTGCGTGGCGTCGGAGAAGTTCGTGGCGCCGCCGGTGAGGGACAGGTAGGACACCGTGCTGCTGCTGCGCCGCTGGTAGTAGCGCACCGAGCCACTCAGGTGTTCGCGGTCGCCGCGGCCGCCCGCGTACTCGCCGGAGAGGGAGGCCGAGGCGAGCAGGGTGCCTTCGGCGGAGACGCGCGTTCCCTTGCTCAGGCTGGCCGCATAGAGCGACGCCGTCTGCGTCGATCCCAGCCCGGTCGCGGCGCGCCCGAACTCCAGGAAGGCGTGCCAGCCGAGCGCCAGATACTCGGGGCGCCCGATCTGGTTCAGGTTCTCGAACTGGCGAAAAGCGTCCTCCACCGCCTCGTAGCGCAGGAACGGCGCGACCAGGGTGCGGTCGGCAGGCAGTTGCGCCGGCACGGCGAGGCCGGGCTCGATCCGGTACTGCTCCCGCTGGTGGCGCAGTCCGGCGCTGACGCGATGCGCCCAGTCACCGACCAGGCCCGGCGACCAGCCGGCCGCGGCATCGGTGCGCTCGTGGCGGCGCCGGTACTGCGCGGCAACCGCACCGCCGGCGTAGCTGTCGAGCACGCGGTCGTCCGTCGACGCCGAGGCGCCGGCCGCCCAGCGGGTGTCGAGGGCGTAGAACGGGCGGTCGAGTGATACGGAGCGGCTGGATCCCTCGTTGAAGTTCGACTGGCTATAGGCCATGGTGGTATGGCCGTCGAACGCGTAAGGATAGGAAAAGTCCAGGTCCACGCCGCGCCGCGTGCCGCCTGCGGTACTGACGGCGGAACTGCTGCTGGAAGCAATGCTGAAGCGCACCCCGGTGCCGAACAGGTTGTGGTCGCGCAGGCTCGCTCCGCCGCTGGTGGTGCCGCCGGCGTACTTGACGCTGGCGCCGGGCTGGAGCGACCAGGTGTCGCGCGTCCTCACCTCGAGGTCGACGACGCCGTCGCGCCACGCGATCGGCAATATCTCGGCTTCGTACAGGTAACTGTTGGCGCGCAGCAGGCGCTCGGTTTCCTCGATTACGCGCGCCGACAATCGCTCGCCGCTGCTGAACAGCAGCTGGCGGCGGAGGGTTGCGGGGCGCGTCTGGACGTGCAGCGAGTTGGCGGCGCTGAACAGCCAGTTGTGCTCCCTGGGGTCGTCGAGATCGAAAATATTCTGCGGGTTGATGCGGATCGCGCCGATCACTGCGCCGGCGACCTCCAGCGCCTCGAGCGTCGGGATCGCGTCGGCCGCCTCCTCGGGATCCTGCGCCAGGGCCGGTTGCGCGAGGCACGCCAGAATCACGAGCAGCGCCGCTCGTGCCTGTGCCTGCGCCTGCGACTGGATCGCCAATGAAATTTTTTCTATCGCGCCCGCAAGCACGCGCCCGCCCAGGCGAGGTCCACGTTGCCGCCGGAGATCACCACGCCGACCTTCATGCGCTTAGCGTCGAGTTTCTTTTCCAGCAGCGCGCAGGCGGCGAGCGCCCCGGTGGGCTCCACCAGTATCTTCATCCTCTCCCACAGGAAGAACATGGTCTTCAGCAGCTCCTCGTCCGTGACGGTGAGGAAACCGTCCGCGTATTTCAGGATCAGGGGGAAGGTCACCTTTTCCCCGAGCGACGCGGTGCGCGCGCCGTCGGCGATGGTGTCGGGCGTCTTGATGGTCTGCAGCGTCTTCGAGGCGAAGGAGCGCGCGCCGTCGTCGCCCGCCGCCGGTTCCACGCCGATCACCCGGCATTGCGGAGAAAGGTGCTTCGCCGCAATTGCGCAGCCCGACAGCAGTCCGCCCCCGCCGCAGGGAACCAGCAGGATATCGAGCGGCCCGGCGTCCTCGATCAGCTCCTTCGCCGCCGTTCCCTGTCCCGCTGCGATATGCGGATGGTCGAAAGGCGGAATCAGCGTCATGCCGCGCTCTGCGGCGAGCCGCTCCGAGATTTTCTGCCGGTCCTCGTTGTGCGCGTCGTACAGGATGACTTCCGCGCCGTAGCCGCGCGTCGCGTCGAGCTTCACCTTGAGCGCGTCGGTCGGCATGACGATGGTCGCGGGCACCCCGAGCAGTTTCCCCGACAGCGCCACCGCCTGCGCGTGATTGCCGGAGGAAAACGCGACGACGCCGTTGCGCTTTTGTTGCGCGCTCAGTTGCGCCAGCGCGTTGTAAGCGCCGCGGAATTTGAAGGCGCCCATGCGCTGGAAATTCTCGCATTTGAAGTGCACCTGCGCGCCGGTGAGCGCGTCGATGGTGGCCGAGGTCAGCACCGGCGTGCGTTTGGCGACGGCTCGGATACGTTCGTGCGCACGCGCGATATCGTCGTAGGTTACTTCCATCGATTCAGCACCTCGTTGGCGATGTCCTCGCCCCACTCCTGCAGGAAATGTCCGCCGGCGGCGTGCACGTAGGGCTCGGGGCAGTTGCGGATGAGTTTGCGCAGACGGTGCATGACGGGCGGCCCGAGGACGGGGTCCTGCGCGCCGATTGCCATGAAGCTCTCGCCCTTCCAGGAATTCATCCACCAGTCGCGCGCCCGGCGCGACAGTTCCGCCCCAGGGGCGTCGGGACGGTCAGGCACCAGGTTCGGGAACGCGCGCGCGCCGGCTTTCGACGCAAGATCGGGAAACGGTGCATCGTAGGCCGCGGCTTCCGCCGCGGTGAGGTGCGGGCAGCTGCGTTGCATCAGCTTGCCGCAGGGAAGATCCGGCGTCTTGTTGACGTACGCGCGCCAGGCGACGAAGCCTTCCGACAGCGGCGCATCGCCCGTGCCGAGCGCGGTGTTCATCACCAGCAGGCGCTCGAAGCGCTTCGGCATGTCCATCGGCAGCGTCAACCCCAGCAGCCCGCCCCAATCCTGCACCACCAGCGTAATGCGCGTCAGATCCAGCCGTTCGATGAACTCGAGCAGGAACGCACGGTGCAGGTCGAAGGTATAAAAGGCTTCCTCTTCGGGCTTGTCCGAGCGCCCGAAGCCGATGAAATCGGGCGCCACCACGCGCGCTCCCGCGGCGAGGAACGGGGGGATCATGCGCCGGTACAGGTACGCCCAGGTGGGTTCGCCGTGCAGGCAGAGGAAGGTCCTGTCGCCCTGGCCCTCGTCCACGTAGTGCGCGCGCAGCCCACGCCACTCCAGGTAGCGCGGCGCGTAGGGGAATCCAGGCAGGTCGGCGAAACGCTGGTCAGGGGTGCGCATGGCCCGATTTCTCCTTTCCGCGGGCGCCGAAGGACTTCTAGGCCGCCGGCGCCGCCGCGAGCAGGCGCTCGAGGACGCGCGCCACCGCGGCGGGGTCGGGCGGCACCCGTCCCTGCGTGGTGAGCAGCACGCGCACCGGCAGGTCGATCAGCGTGGGCTCGGGATGATCGCGCAGGTGCGCCGCGTTCTGCAGCATCGGCACGATGCTCTGTGTCTTGATGCCCGCCATCGCGCTGTCGATGCCCTGGATCACCGCGTTTTGTGCGCGGGCAATGCCGATGAGCAGTTCGGCGAGCTGTTGCGCGGAGATTTCCATCCTGTCCTCCCGGGGGCGATGTGCGCGCCGATGTTAGCATCCGGCACTGCGAGGAATGACACCATGTTCGCCGGCAAGCGTCCCGACTATCTCGGCGTGAAGGACGGCCGCCTCGCGCGGGCCAAGCGCACGCCCAACTGCGTGTCCAGCCAGGCCGATCGCGCGGACCAAGTGCATTTCATTGCGCCGATCTTGTTCAGGGGCAGTGCGCTCGACGCGATCGCCGCCGCGCGCAAGGCCGTGGAAAGCATGCGGCGCGCCACCGTCATCCGCCAGGAAGGCAACTACCTGTACGCCGAGTTCAGGTCGACGCTGATGGGCTACGTCGACGACGTCGAATTCACCTACGACGAGAAAGCCGGGCTGCTGCACGTGCGCTCCGCATCGCGCCTCGGGCGGCGCGACTACGGCGTGAACCGCGCGCGCGTCGAGGCGCTGCGCACGCGCATCAAGGGCGGGGTCAGGACCTGAATTCCACGATCACCGGCTGGTGAAGTCGCAGCAATAGGGTTCGCCGCCGGGCGCGTCCACGCCCCGGGCGTAGTAGGCGCCGAATCCGGGGAAGCCCGCGCCACGCGGGCGGGGTCCACCGCGCCGTCCATGCCGCGGCACCACTGCAGATTCCAGCTCACCAGGCGCATGCGGCTGAGACTACAATATTCACGTTCGCGTACCGACGACGGAGGTGCCCATGACTGCCTTCTCGCGCATCCTGCTGCTGGCCCTTGCGTTTACCGCCGGCCCCGTCTATCCCCAGGACAAGGCCAAGGACGAAGCCGACGACCTGCTTTCCGCGGTGGTGCAGGTGAAAGCGAAAATCCTGCCCAACGCGCGCAGCCTCGCCACTTTGGGCGCGCAGCGCCAGGGCAGCGGCGTGCTGGTGCGTGAAGGCTACGTGCTCACTATCGGCTACCTGGTGATCGAGGCCGAGGCGATCGAAGTGATATCGAGCGATGGCAAGGCGGTACCGGCGACTCTCGCCGCCTACGATCACGCGAGCGGATTCGGCCTGGTGCGGCTGGTCGCGCCGCTCGCCGGGAAGCCGCTGCCGCTGGGCGATTCGACGGCGCTCGCCGAGCGCGATGCGGCGATGATCGCCACCCATGGCGGGCGCGACGGCCTCAACCTGGTGTACGTCGTGTCGCGGCGGCCGTTTTCCGGCAGCTGGGAGTACCAGCTCGATGCCGCGATCTACACCTATCCGCCGGTGCAGAACTGGTCGGGCGCGGCGCTGATCGGCCCCAAGGGCGAGCTGCTCGGCATCGGCTCGCTCATCGTGCCCGACGCGGGTGGCCCCGGCACGCAATCGCCCGGCAACATGTTCGTGCCGATCGAACTTCTCAAGCCGATCCTCGAGGACCTGATCGCTAGCGGCCGCGCCGCGGGGCCAATGCGCCCGTGGCTGGGCCTTAACGCGGAGGAACTGCGCGGGCGCCTGTTCGTGGCGCGCGTCTCGCCCGAAGGGCCGGCCGAGCGCGCCGGGCTGCAAAGCGGCGACATGGTCATCGGCGTGGGCGGCGAGTCCGTGGCGTCGCTCGCCGATTTCTACCGCAAGGTGTGGGCGCGAGGCGCCGCGGGCGTCGAGGTCCCCCTGCGGGTGCTGCAGGGCATGCAGATGAAGGACGTCAGCGTGCGCTCGATGGACCGGTTGCAGTATTTCCGGCAAAAGCAGGGCTACTGAGCGCGACTTGGGCAACCAGCCGCTGACCGAGGAGGAGCGCGCGCAGATCGAGGCGCGCATCCTCGCCCTGGAAACCGAGCACCACGACCTGGACGATGTCATCGCCCGTTTGGTGGAATTTCCGATCCAGGACCAGCTGCAGTTGCGCCGCCTGAAGAAGAAAAAGCTCCTGCTGAAGGACCTGATCGCGCGCCTGCGCGACCGGCTGATTCCCGACATCCTCGCTTGATCGCGCTGATCCAACGCGTCGCCGAAGCCCGCGTGGCCATCGACGGAGAAACCGCGGGCGCTATCGGCCGCGGCGTGCTGGCGCTGGTGGGCGTGGAGCGCGGCGACGCCGAGCGCGAGGCCGAGCGGCTCGCGCAGCGCGTGCTGGGCTATCGCATTTTCCCCGACGGCGCGGGGAAAATGAACCTGTCGCTCGCCGACATCGCGGGCGGCCTCCTGCTGGTGCCGCAGTTCACTCTGGCCGCGGATACCAAAAGCGGCACGCGGCCGGGCTTCTCCACCGCGGCGGCGCCCGAGGAGGGCGCGAGGTTATTCGATTACCTGGTGCGGATCTGCCGGGACCTGCACGCCGAAGTGGCCACCGGCCGCTTCGGCGCCGACATGCAGGTCAGCCTGGTGAACGACGGGCCCGTGACTTTCTGGCTGCAGGCTTCTCCATCGCCACGGTCCTGAAGCGGCCCGGGGCCACGACCTCGATCATCTCCAGGTCGCGCGAGTGGCTGATCTCGCGGTGGCGCATGCCCGGCGGCTGGTAGAAGCAGCTGCCGGCCTTCATCTTCACCTTGCCCACGCCCTCGTACTCGAACACCGCCGAGCCTTTGAGCACGTAGACGAACTGCACGTCGGTGTCGTGCCGGTGCCATTGGCCGTGCGGCGCCTTGCCCGGGCGCGCGCGAATCACGTGCGCCACCACCTTGCCGCGCGTGGCGCGCTGGATGCCGAGGTCGCGGTACTCGAAGTACGTGCGCAGCCCGCGCTGCACGAACTTCGAGCGCGCGCGATGGCTCACCGCGAATCTGGTCTTCATAGCCCCTCCTGCTTGGTCAGGTTGCAGAACATTTTCACCGAAATTCCGGCTGCACGCGCGACAGGTAATCTTCGAGCTGCGCCACCAGGCTGCTGATACCTGCCGCATTGCCGCGCATCGAATTCTCCTCGATGGCACGGCCGATGCGCGTGATCTCGTCGAACCCGTAGCTGCCGCCCAACCCGCGCAACGAGTGTCCGATGGCGCGGGCGACAGCCAGGTCGCCACCGTCGAGGGCCGTGCGCAAGCGCGCCAGGTCGCGCCCGCAATTGGACAGAAACCTTTCCGCGAGCGTGCGCATGTCTCTATCGACCTTCACCAGGATCGCGTCGCCGCCGCCCGAGCGCAACGGCGGCGCTGCATTTTCCGCCAGCGGCGCCAGCGTTTCGCGCAGCCGCTCGATGGACACCGGCTTGCTGATCACGTCGTCGAAGCCTTCGACAAGCGCGCGCTCGACAGGGGCGCCCGCCTGGTGCGCGGTGAACGCGATCACGGGCCCGGTGTAGCCGCGCTCGCGCAGCACGCGCACTGTTTCGTAGCCGTCCATGAACGGCATTTCCAGGTCGAGCAGCACTGCCGTGTACGGCTCGGCGAGCGCCGCCCCGATGGCCTCGAGGCCGTCGCCGACCGCCTTGCAGGCGAATCCAAGCACGCCGAGTTGAATCTGCACGAGGTCGCGCAGATCCGCATTGTCGTCTGCGAGCAGCACGCGTCCGGAAAGTTTCTGCGGCATCGGCCCCGGGGCGCTCGCCGGAACGTGCGCCGGGAGCGTCGCCGCCGGCGCTGGGATGCACACTTCGAACACCGAGCCCTGTCCGGGATTGGAGCGCGCGCTGATCGTGCCACCCATCAGCTCGACCAGCTTGCGCGTAATCGACAGCCCGAGCCCGGTGCCGGCCGCGGTCACCCCGGGCGCACGCTGGAACGGCTCGAAGATGCGCTCCAGGCTGCCGGCGGGAATGCCGGGCCCGGTATCGCGCACTTCGCAACGCAGCTCGCTCGCCTGCCATTGCGCCGCCAGTGTGACCTTGCCGTGCAACGTGAATTTGATCGCGTTGGCGACGAGATTGATCAGCACCTGACGCACGCGGAACGCGTCGAGCGACAGGGTCTGCGGCATACCCTCTGCCACATGCTGCTCGAGCGCGAGCCCCTTGTCATGCGCCAGCACGCGCAGGGTGGCGGCCACGTCATCGAGCAGCGCACGGGTTTCGTGCGCGGTGCGCTCGATGCTGAGCTGGCCGGCCTCCATGCGCGCCAGGTCGAGGTTGTTGTTGACCAGCGCCAGCAGGTGATCGCAGTTGCGCGCGATGACGGTGCTGTGGCGCAGGCGCTGCTCGCGGCCGATCTCGTCGCCGTACAGATTGAATTTGTTGAACCCCATGATGGCCGTAATCGGCGTACGCAGCTCGTGCGTCATGTGGTTGAGGAACTCGGTCTTCAGGCGGTTGGCTTCCAGCGCCGCGGCCTTCTCGTAGAACAGGCGCTGCTTTTCCTGGTAGAGCGCGAACTGCCACGCCCCTAGCGCGATGGCGAAGGCGGCGCTGCCTGCGACCGCCGCGAACAGCCAGTGCGATTGCTGGCTGGCGGCCGCCGACGCGATGCCCGCGCCGGCTACCAGGGCCACGCCCGCGGCCAGGCCCAGCAGGTAGTCGCGCGGCTGCAGCGCGGCACCGCGGCCCGCCATGCCCGCCGGAAGCGAAAGGGCGAGCAGCACGAGCGCAATGTCCAGCCACTGCTGGGGCGGGCTGAGTACCTGGCCCGCTTGCAGGCTTTCGGCGATGAGCGCGTTGGCGTGCAGGCCCGGCAGCCGTCCCGCGGGCGTCAATGTGAAATCCCCCAGGATTGCGCTCGAGCTGCCGACAAACACGATGCGGCCGCTCACGATGTCGCCGATGTGCGCGCTGCCCTTGGCCCCGTCGGCAGCCTCCACCAGCTGGTGAAACGGAAGCACCGTCAGGTCCGCGATATTGGCGGGCAGGCGCAGCGCGATGCTGCCATCGTCAGCCACGGGCCAGCCGCGATCGCCCAACGCCAACCGGCTGGCATCCACGCGCAGCGACTGGTCCGGTTGCGCGGCCAGCAATGCCGCCAGCGGAAATCCGGGAAGTACCTTGCCGTACGCGAGGTGCAGCGGCGCAATGCGGCGCACCACCCCGTCGCCGTCGGCAATCGTGCTGATGACGCCCACGTGCGCCCCAGATGCCTGCGTAAACTTCGCCAGCGGCAGCGTCAGGTCCGGCCAGGGATGCGCGAGCGCGGCGGCCCGAAAATGCGACGGGGCGTCGTCAAGCGCGACCTGCACCAGTTGCGCCTGGTATTGCGCGGATCTGTCATACGGATATGGCAAGGCTACAGCGGCCAGCACGGCGCGCCGATCGAGCGCGGCGGCGAAGGCGTCATCGCCGTCGCGTGCCTCGGAAAACAGGATGTCGTAGGCGACGGCGCGCGCGCCGTTTGCCACCAGGAATCGATGCGCCTTGGCATACACGTCCCGGGCGTACGGCCACGCGCCGAGTTGCGGTTCCAGGTGCTGCATGGAGGCTTCGTTGACGTCCACCACCAGCACACTGTCCAGCGGCAGGGAAACCGCGAGACGGTGCTGCAGCGCATCGTCGAGCCACCAGGACAGGCGCGCATACACGGTCGTCTGCGAGAATAGCCCCGCCAGCAGCAAGCCGCCGGCGGCAACGGCCAATGCGCGCTGTGCAAAGTGTTTCGTGTCCGAGTTCGCTAGCACCCTGTTCTGCCGGGACAATGTAGGCGACAATTCCAGAGGATAACCTCAGCGCGAATGCACGCCAAGGGAGCGCGCAACGGCATAGGCTGCTTGGCGGCGCCGGGGACCATTGAACCCATGCGCCGTCGTACCGGACTTTTTTTCGCGCTGATACTCGCTGCCATGCTTGCGGCGGGACCCTGCAGTGTCGCAGCGCAGTCCACGCTGGAGGACCTGCTGGCGCGCGCTACCGCGCTGTCGGCCGCGGGCAAGCACGCGGAGGCTTACGCCCTCCTCTCCGCCGAAGAAGACGCGCTGATCGGCGAGATCGCCTATGACTATGCGCTCGGCCGCGCGGCGCTTAATGCCGGGCGCCCGGATCGCGCCACGATTGCGTTCTCGCGCGTCTTGGCGCTTGATCCCGGCCACGCCGGCGCGCGCATCGACAGCGGCCGGGCCTACCTCGCGCTCGGCAATCGCTGGCAGGCCGCAGCCGCGTTCGAGGCCCTGCTGGCGCTCGATCCGCCGCCGGCGTTGCGCATGCAGTTGCTCGCATTTCTCGGCGAAACACGGGACGCGCGGGGCGGCGGCGCCATCATGCGCGGATACCTGAGCCTGACCGCCGGGACCAGCTCGAACGTGAATCAGGCGCCCGCGCAAGGTTCGATTTTCGTGCCGGGCCTGCTGGCGGTGCTGCAGCTTGCCAACCAGAACGTGCGCAAGGACGACAGCTTTGGCAGCGTCGGCGGCGGCGTAGAGGCGGCGATGCCGCTCCGCGGGCGCACCTCGGTCATCGGCGCTGCCGAATTTTTGCACCGTGCCTATGCGCACGAATCCGCGTTCAATGTCGGTGGGGCGCTCGCCAGCCTCGGCCTCGCCTGGGCCGGCGAGCGGCAGCTGCTGCGCGCCCAGATGCAGGCAGTGCGCAATACAGTGGGCGGGCGCACCAGCCGACAAATAAGCGCCCTGAGCGTCGATGTCATGGAAACTTCCGCGGCCCCGGGTTCTCTCGGCACCTTGTTCGGCTTCATGTACGCCGGCAGCTACCGCCATCCGCCCGAAGAGTTGCGAATCTTCGATGCCGACTTTGTAACAATGGGCGCGGGGGCCATCTCCCGGATTGGCGATGGGTCGACGATCAGTGTCGCGATCATGGCAGGTGGCGACAACGACCGGGGGGGAAACCCAGGCGGCGACCGCCAGGGGATGGGGGCGCGCCTCGCGCTGGAGACCGTCCTCGCCCCGAAGCTCAGGCTTGCCGGCACGGCCAGCGTGCAAAATTCAAACTTTGAAAAGTTCGACCCCGCCTTCCTGGTCTTGCGAGAAGACAGGCGCGCAGATTACGAGGCGTCCCTCCAGTACGCGCTCGCACCGAAGCTGGAGGCCCGATTCGGGGTGGGGCGCTCCGTCCAGCATTCGAACATCCCGATATACGAATTCCGGCGCACGGAGTGGTGGCTGACGCTGCGCCGCCAATTCGACTAGGAATTGGGTCAAAATGCGTCAGGCATGCCCAATAGGTCCTGAGCAGGGCGCGGTCGGTGCTGCATCCTGCATGGCACCTGACAGCGAGCAGCTACTCGGAGGCGCATATGAAAAAGAGTGCGATTTTACTGGGGTTGGTACTCGGTACTGCGAGCGTGGGCCAGGTACAAGCCCAGACCGCCGGGGTGATCCAGTTCGTGGCAGGCGACGTGCGACTGGCGCAGGCCCGTGGTGGCGAACGCGCCGCGCGCAAAGGCGTTCCAATAAGCGTGGGCGACATGGTGATGACGGGGTCCGGGGGCCTGGCGCAATTGAAAATGGGCGACGGCGCGATCGTCGTCGTGCAGCCGGAATCCCGCCTGACGCTAGTCGAATTCCATTACTCCGGCCAAGAAGACGGCACTGAAAAAGTTCGCTACCGCCTTGAGCGCGGCGGTTTTCGCGCCGTGACCGGCGCCATCGGTCGTACGCACAAGAAGAATTATGTGATCGAGACGCCGATCGCCCACATGGGCGTGCGCGGCACCGATCACGAGTCCTACTACTTTCCGGCGACGGGCCCGGTGAGCGGCGACGGGGCCAAGCCGGGGGCTTACAACAAGGTCAATACGGGCATGACCTTCATCCGCACCGGCGCGGGCGAGGTTGAGATCCAGCCGAACCAGGTCGGTTATGCGGCGAGCGCGGGCGAGGTGCCCGTGATCCTGCGTACGGTGCCCGGCTTCTTTGATCATTCGATCGCGCCGCGCAACGCGCGGCCGTCGGTGAATCCCGCGCCCGACGCGGCGGATATTGCTCATGTGGAGCAGGATGTGGAGCTGGGCAACCTCGTTCGACTCATCCGCACGCGCGGCCCGAGGGTCGCGCCGGGAACCGGGGACGGTACGCTGGTCGCCTACTCACTTGCGGCGGGACGAGGCGGCTTCGGCGGCTCCGGCAACGGCGTGACGGTCGTGGACAATGGCGCGGCATCCACCACGGGAAGCTCAGGCAGCGTGAACTGGACGTCCTGGCACGGCGGCGTGGCAGCAGTCGGCGGCCAAGACACGGCCGGTTCGACTCACGTCATATGGACGACAGATAAGACGAACCTCGCGGCGCTCCCGGCGAGCCTGGTGAGCGCAACGTATACGTACAGCGGGACCGGGCCCGCGCCCACCAACCAACTGGGCGTCGCGGGCACAATCAACTCGCTGAGCGTGGGCGTCAATTTCAGTAACCAGATGGTCACCAGCTACGACCTCAACGCGTCGGCTGGTGGCAGCACCTGGAACTCGCAATTGAACACCATTGCCTCGCATTCGATCGCCGATTTCACCGGGGTTGGGGGCGTCCGCGTGACCGGCACCTGCACCACGTGCGGCGGCACGACCAGCGGCAGTGCGCACGGCACCTTCGTGGGCTCCAATGCCGTGAACCTGATCACCACCTTCGGCTTGAGCGGCAACGCAAACCAATCGCTGTCCGGAGCGGCGCTGCTCAGCCGCTGATCCTGGGCCAGCCGTGGCGACCGCCACGGACCGCCGCGACGGCCTGATCGTCGACGATCACGAGCCGACGCGGCGTCTGGTGATCTCGGTCATGCCGAACTACGAATCGACCACGCGCTGCCGTCTGCTCGGCGCGGCTGCGTTCCTCGCCAAGCCGGTGGACCGCGAGTTGGTGACGACGATGCTGGGCGTCCTGCTCGCGCCACAGCGCACCAGGCCCCAGCCGGGAAGCGAACTCACGTCCGCCAACGGCTGCTGAAGCGCCCGCCGCGGTTCAAGGCGCGGGGGTTCTAAGGTAAGCTCCGCGGCATGTTCGAGCAGTTCATCGGCGTCAAGCCGGTCGAGGAACGGCATCGCTTCGACGTCGCGCCTCTCGCGCAGTTCCTGCGCGGCAAGATCGACGACTGGCGCGGCGAGCTCACAGTCGAGCAGTTCAAGGGCGGGCAGTCCAATCCTACTTACCGCGTCACGGCGGGCGGCCGGCGCTACGCGCTGCGCCGCAAGCCCCCGGGCAGGCTCCTGCCTTCGGCGCACGCGGTGGAGCGCGAATTCCGGGTGATCAGCGCCCTGGGCAAGACCGACATTCCGGTGCCCAGGACCTATGCGCTGTGCGAGGACGAGGGCGTGATCGGGCGTGCCTTCTACATCATGGATTGCGTCGAAGGCCGCGTCCTTTGGGACCAGGCGATGCCCGGAATGACGAAAGAGCAGCGTTTCGCGATCTGGGACGAGCTCAACCGTGT
>JANMSV010000133.1:0-21261 GCA_031389685.1 Betaproteobacteria bacterium | reverse complement strand
TACAAGTCGGTGGCGGACCTGGTCGCCGCGGCAAAGGCCAATCCCGGCAAGATCAATTATTCGTCCTCCGGCATCTTCGGCACCTTGCACGTGGCAATGGAAATGTTTGCCAATGCGGCGGGCATCCAGCTGTTCCATATTCCATACCAAGGCGGCGGACCGGCGGTTACCGCGCTGCTCGGCGGGCAAGTCGAGGCGCTCGCCTCGGGTCCGGCGGCAGCGGTCGGCCAGATTCAGGGAGGCAAGATGCGTGCGCTCGCCGGCTGGGGCGCCAAGCGCCTCGACCTGATGCCCGACCTGCCGACGTTTGGCGAATTGGGATTCAAGGACGTCGAGTTCTACATCTGGTCGGCGGTGGTGGCGCCGGCCGCGATTCCGGCGAGCGCACAGCACCGTTTGCGCGCGGCGGTACGCGCTGCAGTCGCCGATCCGCTGTTCGCCGGCGCGATGGCCAAGGTACGCACGCCCATCAGCTACCTCGATGCCCCGGAGTTCAAGGATTTCTGGGTAGCCGACGCCACGCGCCTCAGGACGGCGGTGCAGAAAATCGGCAAGGCCGCGGGCAAATAACGGCATGCAAGACACCGCACCGGTCTACCGCTTCGTCGACGAGCGCCTGGGCATCGAGCTGAAAAGCGCCGATGCGGCCACCGAGCTCGCGAGCCTCGGCGTGGATTCGCTGTCGCTGCTCGAGTTGATGTTCGAGATCGAGGAGAAGTTTGGCGTCACCGTGGACCAGGATGCCGCCCCGCCGCGAAAATGCGGCGAGCTGGTGGCGTTGATCGAGAACATCGCGGCCGGAAAGCCATGAGCGCGCGGCGTGTGGCGATCACCGGGCTCGGCATGGTGAGCCCGGTGGGCGCCACGGCGCAGGCATCTTTCGATGCGCTGCTCGCCGCTCGCTCCGGGCTGAGCCTGTACACGCCGGCGGACGCGCCGCGGCCCCTCGCCGTTCCGGCCGGGGCCTGTGTGGATTTCGATCCCGCCGCCACATTGGGGCGCGCGCGCGCCAACACGATGGACCGCTATAGCCAGCTCGGCGTGACCGCGGGACTTGCCGCGTGGCGCGATGCCGGGCTCGCAGAGTCCCCGGATGGGAATCGGGACGAATGGGGCGTCGCCTGGGGTACTTCGCTCGGCGGCACGCTCACGTTCGAACGCGGCCACCGCGAGCTGTTCCTTGCCGGGCGCGACCGCCTGCCGCCGCTCACCGTGGTACAGGCGATGACCAACGCCTGTGCCGCGCACCTCGCCATCGGATTCGGCCTGGGCGGCGCCTGCACCACCTATTCCGTGGCCTGTTCCTCGGCAGCCATCGCCATCGGCGAAGCCATGCGCCGCGTGCGCTCGGGTGCGGCGCCGGTCATGCTGGCAGGGGGGTCGGACGCGCCACTCGCGTTCGGCGTGATCCGCGCCTGGATGGCGCTGCAGGTACTCGCGCCAGGCGACGAGCAAACGGCGGCCAACGCCTGCCGCCCGTTCCAGAGCGCGCGCGCCGGGCTGGTGCTCGCCGAGGGTGCGGCGGCGCTGGTGCTGGAAGACTGGGAGCGCGCCGAGCGGCGCGGGGCGCGCATCTACGCCGAACTCGCCGGCTTCGGCGAATCCTGCGACCGCAGCAATCTGGTGCGCCCGGACCGCGACGGCCAGGTCCGCGCGATGTGCGCCGCCCTGCACGATGCCGGGCTACAGGCCTCGCAGGTGGACTACGTGAATGCCCATGCCACCGGCACGCGCGAAGGCGACACGGTGGAAATCGCCGCGCTCGCCGCGACGCTGGGAGCACACGCCGCGAACGTCGCGGTCAGCGCGACCAAGTCGGCGCACGGCCACCCGCTCGGCGCGGCGGGCGCCATCGAGGCGGTGGCCACGGTACTCGCCTTGCACCACGGCGCCGTCCCGCCCACCTTGGGCGATGCGGCGGGACTGGACCCGCAATGCGCGGGCGTCACGCACGTCATCGGCAGCGCACGCAAGAGTCAGCGCCTGCGTGCGGCCCTTTCCAATTCCTTCGCGTTCGGCGGCAGCAACGCGGTGCTCGCATTCCGCGCCGCCGCGTGATTGAACAAGGCGCGAGCAGCGGCTAAACTGGCGGGTACTCCCATGTCCAGCCTACCCCTCAGCGCCCAGTTCGCGCCCGTCGCCGACCCTGAACTGGTGCAGGAACTGGCCGGGCTGATCACCGCCGAACTCAACCTCGACGTGCCGCCCGGCGACATCGTGCCTGAGGCGCCGCTGTACGGAGAAGGCCTCGGCCTCGATTCCATCGACATCCTGGAACTGGCGCTGGTGGTGTCGCGACGCTACGGCGTACGGCTGCGTTCCGACCACGAGGACAACGCGGTGATTTTCGGCTCATTGTCCAACCTCGCCCGCTTCATCGCGCAGAACCGCACGAAGTGAAGCGCGGGCGCACAGGCCGCTGGCTCGCGCTGCTGATCGCGTTCGCTCTGGGCTACGACTTGCTGGCGCACCTGTTCACCACCACGTCGCAGCCGACGTCCCTGGGCGCCGCGGCGTCGACCGCGCCCTGGGCGCTGCTGGCGCTGGTCGTCGCCTGGCGCTCGGCGCACCGGCTGCTGGCGCTGGTCGGCTGCGCCCTGCTCGTGGCGCTCGCGTGGCGCTACTGGCCGTGGCTCGAGCGCAATACCGCATGGGTGTACTACTTCCAGAACGTCGCCATGTTCCTTGCCCTGGGTGCCGCGTTCGGCGCCAGCCTGCGCCGCGGGCAGGAAGCGCTGTGCACGCGCTTCGCGCGCGTCGTCGAGGGCACGCTGAGCCCGCGCGGCGAAGCCTACTCGCGCAGTGTCACCGTCGCCTGGGCGGTGTTCTGCGCCGCGATTGTGATGCTCTCCACGCTGCTGTTCTTCTTCTCGCCCCTGCCCACCTGGTCGGTGTTCGCCAACCTGCTCACCTTGCCGCTGGTCGGCACGATGTTCATCGCCGAATCCCTGGTGCGCGTGCGTGTCTGCCCGGAACTGGGCCATGGTGGCGTGCTGCGCGACGCGGTGCGCAGCGTGCAGGCGTATTGGGACAGCGGCGTGCGCCCGACGCCCGGGCCGCGATAGCCGGCGGCGCCGGTGCGGCGGCCGCGAGCATGGCCAGCGCTCCCCTCATTGCCGGCCCGGCGGGGTCCACGCCCCTTGCCTGGCGCGACGGCCGGCCGGTGGCCGCCGCGCAGTACCTCGCCGACGCGGCCCAACTCGCCAAGCTGCTGCCGCAGCGGGGGCACATGCTCAACGCCTGTGCCGATCGCTACCGCTTCGCGGTCGGTCTCGGCGCCGCGCTGCTGCGCGGCCAGGTGACCTTGCTGCCGCCGAACCACACGCCGGAGACCGTGCGCTGGCTGCGCGAGTTCGCCGCGGACGCCTACGTGTTGACCGACGATGCGCTGGCGGCGATCGAGCTGCCGCGGCTGGATTTTCCGGCGCTCGCGCCGGGCGCGCCGGATGCTCCGCGCGTCCCCGAGATCGACGAGCGGCAATTGTGCGCGATCGTATTCACCTCGGGCTCGACCGGCACGCCGGTGCCGCATCGCAAGCATTGGGGAGGGCTGGTGCGCAACGTGCGCGGTGCGCTCGCGCGGCTCGGCCTGCCCGCGGGCAGGCCGGCAGCAATCCTCGGCACCGTGCCGCCGCAGCACATGTACGGATTTGAATCCACCGTGCTGGCGGCTTTGCAGGGTGGTGGCGCGCTCTGCGCAGAACGGCCGTTTTACCCGGACGACGTCTGCGCGGCGCTGGAGCGGCTGCCGCGGCCGCGCCTGCTGGTGAGCACGCCGTTTCACCTGCGCACGCTGCTCGAAGACGTGGCGCAACCCCCGCCCGCCGACCTGTTGCTGTGCGCGACCGCGCCACTCAGCACGGAACTGGCCCGGCTGGCGGAGGCGCGCTTCGGCGCCGAGCTGCTCGAGATCTACGGCTGCACCGAAACCGGCCAGATCGCGACGCGCCGCACCGCGCGCGAACCCGAGTGGCGCACCCTTCCCGGCGTTGAGATCGAGGTGCGCGACGGCCGTGCCTGGGCGAGCGGCGGCCATGTCGAGGAGCCCACTGCCATCGGCGACGTGATCGAGGCGCTCGCGCCGGACCGGTTTCTCCTGCACGGGCGCGTCTCCGACATGGTGAACATCGCCGGCAAGCGCTCCTCGCTCGATCACCTGAACGCACAGTTGCTCGCCATTGAGGGCGTAAGCGACGGAACGTTCTACATGCCCGATGAGGACGACACCGGCGGCATCACCCGGCTCGCCGCCTTCGTCGTCGCCCCCGGTTTGCGCCGCGAAGAATTGCTCGCCCGCCTTCGCCAGCGCATCGACGCGGCTTTCCTGCCGCGGCCACTGGTGTTGCTGGAGCGCTTGCCGCGGGCGGCAAGCGGCAAGCTGCCGCGCGAGGCGCTGCGCGCGCTGGCACGCGCCCACCGGCGCCCCGGCAAGGCATGAAGGTCGTCCAGTTGCATTTCCCGGCGACGCATCCAGCGTTTGCCGGCCATTTTCCCGGCGCGCCCATGGTGCCCGGCGCACTGCTGCTCGCCGAGGCGCTCGCGGCGCTGGGCGCGGCAAGCGCCCGCCTGGAGATCGCATCGGCGAAATTCCTGCGCCCTGTCGGCCCGGACAGCCTGGTCGAAGCCAGCTGCGTGGAGGCGGGCGCCGGCGCGCTGCGCCTTGAACTGCGGACGGGGGGGCAGCTCGTGGCCACCGCAACGCTCAGGCTCGCGCCGGCATGAGCGCCGCCTGGCGCCGCAATCCCGAGCGCAGCCGGCGCTGGGTCCTGCGGCTGATGAGCTGGATCGCACTGCGCCTGGGCCGGCCCGTGGCGCGCCTGGCGCTGCATGCGATAACCCCGTACTACCTGCTGTTCGCGCCCGCGGCCCGGCGCGCTTCGCGCGATTTCCTGGCCCGCGCCCTGGGCCGGCCTGCGCGGCTTGCGGACCTGTACCGGCATTTCTACGGTTTCGCCACCACCGTCCTCGACCGGATCTACCTGCTGCACGGGCGCTTTGAGCTGTTCGAGATCGAGTTGTACGGCGAACAGCCGCTGCGCGAGCAGATGCAGCGCGGCGTGGGCGCCCTGCTCGCCGGCGCGCATCTGGGCAGCTTCGAAGCACTGCGCGCCCGCGGCCGCCGCAGCACGGGCCTGCGTGTCGCGATGGTGATGTACGAGGACAATGCGCGCATGCTCAACGAGATGCTCGCCGCCATCAGCCCGGACGCGCGCCAGGATGTGATCGCACTCGGCAAATTCGATTCGATGCTGCGGGTGCGCGATTGCCTCGCCGAGGGCGGCGCCGTCGGCGTACTCTGCGACCGCGGCCTCGGTGACGACGAGCAGATTGCCCTGCCCTTCCTCGGCGCGCCGGCGCGCTTTCCGCTCGGGCCAATGCGCATGGCGGCCCTGCTGCGCTGCCGGGTCTGGTTCATGGCCGGCCTGTACCTCGGCGGCAAGCGCTATGCATTGCAATTCGAGCCGATCGCCGACTTCGCCGCCGCGCCCCAGGCTCCCGAAGCCGCGCTCGCGGCGTACGTCGCCTGCCTGGAGCGCCATTGCCGCGCGGCGCCCTACAACTGGTTCAACTTCTATGACTTCTGGGACCATGGCGCGGTGCGTTGATCTCCTGGTCCTCGCGGCGCTGCTTGCCTGCGGACTCGCCGCGCACGCGGCCGAGCCCTGGACCCTGGATCGCTTGATGCAGGGTCTTGCGCAAACGCGCTCGGCGCGCGCCAGTTTCGTGGAGAAAAGGACCGTGCGCGTCCTCGAGCAGCCGCTGGTGGCTTCCGGAGAGCTGAGCTTCACCGCACCGGACCGCCTGGAGAAGCGCACCTTGCGTCCGCGGCCCGAACTGCTGCTGCTGCAGGGCGAGACGCTGACGCTGGAACGCGCCGGCCGCCACCTGCAGCTCGACCTGCGCAGCCATCCCGAGGTGGCCGCGTTCACCGAGAGCATCCGCGGCACGCTGGCGGGCGATCGCCAGGCGCTGGAGCGCGTGTACCGGCTCTCGCTCCAGGGCAGCGCAGCGTCCTGGGTGCTGACGCTCATCCCCGTCGATCCCGCGATGCGCACGCTGGTCGAGCGCGTGCGCATCGCCGGGCGGCACGCCGACATCTCGGTGATCGAGATCCAGCAGGCGAACGGGGACAGCTCGCTGATGAGCGTGCAGCGCCTGCCGGCGCCATGAAGCAGCGCGCGCTGCTGCCCCTCGCGCTGTGGCTCGCCGCGATGGCCGCCGCGGCAGCGATCGCCGCCGGCGCGCGCTACACCGCGGACCTGTCGGCGTTACTGCCGCGCTCGCCCAGCCCCGCACAGCAGTTGCTGGTCGATCAGTTGCGCGACGGCGCGCTCGGGCGCGTGGTGCTTATCGCCATCGAAGGGGACAGCGCGCCGGCGCGCGCCGCCTTGTCGCGGGCGCTGGCGGCAAACCTGCGCTCGGACCCGCGCTTCACCTACGTGGCCAACGGGGCGGCGGACGGCGCAGAACGCGAGCGCGAGCTGCTGTTCGAGCATCGCTATCTGCTCAGCGCGCAGGTGACGCCGGAACGCTTCGCGGAACCGGGCCTGCGTACTGCGATCGCCGACACCCTGGACCTCGTGGCCTCCTCCGCCGGCGCGCTCGCCCAGGCCGTGCTCGCGCGCGATCCCACCGGGGAGCTGAACGCGCTGCTCGAGACGCAACTTTCCGGGGGCGCCCGCCCCGCTTACGCGGGCGGCGTATGGTCCTCGCGCGACGGCGAGCGCGCGCTACTGCTGGCGCATACCGCCGCCGTGGGTGCCGACACGGATGCGCAGGAAGCCGCGCTCGCGGCAGTGCGCACTGCATTTTCAGCCGCTGCGGCGAGGGCACCGGCGCCGCAGGCGCAGCTGCGCATGACCGGCGCGAGTGTCTTCGCGGTCGAGTCGCGCGCGCAGATCAAGGACGAAGCGCTGCGCGTCTCCATGCTCGGGATCCTGCTCATCGGCGCCTTGCTGCTCGCGGCGTATCGTTCGTTCATCGCGCTGGCGCTGGGCTTGCTGCCGGTATTGACCGGCGCCCTGGTCGGCGTGGCGGCGGTGGCCGCCGGTTTCGGCGTAGTGCACGGCATCACCCTTGGCTTCGGCGCCACGCTGATCGGCGAAGCGGTGGATTACGCCATCTACCTGTTCGTGCAAACCGGGAACGCCGCCAGCGACGCCGACCGGCGCAACGCCTGGATGCGCGAGTTCTGGCCCACCATTCGCCTCGGCGTGCTGACCTCGATCCTGGGTTTTGCGGCCATGCTGTTCTCGGGATTCCCCGGCCTGGCGCAGCTCGGGATGTATTCGGTCTGCGGCCTGCTCGCCGCGGCGCTGTTCACGCGCTACGTGCTGCCCGTACTCCTCCCGGCGGACTTTCGCGTGCGCGATCTCGCGCCCCTGGGCACCTGGCTCGCCCGCGCCGTGCCGCTCGCAGGCCGGGGACGCTGGCTGGTGACGGCGCTTGCGCTCGGCGCTGCCGCGACACTCCTGGCGCAGGGCGTATCGCCCTGGGCGCAGGACCTGTCGGCGCTGAGCACCATCCGCGCCGAGGACCAGGCCTACGACGGCAAGCTGCGCGCCGACCTTGGCGCGGCGGATGCGCGCTACCTGGTCGTGGCCGGCGGCAGCGACGCCGAGGCGGCGCTCGCCGCGGCGGAACGCGCCGCGCAGGCGCTGCGCCCGCTGGTCGCGGCGGGCGTAATCTCCGGATTCGACAGCCCGGCACGCTACCTGCCCAGCATGGCGACGCAGCGTGCGCGCGCCGCCAGCCTCCCGGAGCCGCAGGAACTGCGTGTGCGCCTGCAGCGGGCCTTGCGCGGCATGCCATTGCGCGCGGAGCGTCTGGAGGGATTCGTCGCGGACGTGGAGCGTGCGCGCAGCGGCCCGGGCCTGCAGCGCGCGGATCTCGAAGGCACGGCGATGGGCGTGGCGCTCGGCGCCCTGCTGCTGCGGCGGCCCGGGGATTGGCAGGCACTGCTGCCGCTACGCGCCCCCACCAGCGGCCCCGGAGCACTGCACATCGACGCGGCGCGCGTGCGCGATGCGCTCGCGGGCAGCGGCGCATTGTTCCTCGATCTCAAGGCCGAGGCCAACGCGCTGTACGCGGGCTACTTGAGGGAGGCCATCGCGCTCTCCGCCGCGGGTGTGGTCGCGGTGCTCCTGCTGCTCCTGCTCGTGCTGCGTTCCCCGGTGCGCGTTTGGCGGGTGGCAGCGCCGCTTGCAGCCGCGGTGCTGGTTTGCGCCGCCCTGCTGGCCGCCGCCGGCCAGACCTTCACCCTGCTGCACCTGGTGGGCTTCCTTCTGGTGGTGGCGATCGGTTCGAACTACGCGCTGTTCTTCGACCGCAGCACGGACGGCGGTGCGCCGGCGCCGGCCGTGCTCGCCTCGCTCGCGCTCGCCAATGCCACCACGGTCATCGGCTTCGGCGTGCTCGCCTCCTCCAGCGTCCCGGTGCTGCGCGCCATCGGCTCCACCGTCGCCCTCGGCACGCTGCTCGCCCTGCTGTTCGCCGCGCTGCACGCTGGCCGGCGCGCCGATGGGCGATAATCGGACCGTGTCGATGCAACGCTCCAATGCGGTGAATGCCCTGCCGGCACGCGTCGCGCCCGCACCCGTGCGCTGGCGACCGAACGGCTTCGTGCGCGCTTCCGCCGTGGTGCACGCGGCGGCCGTCGCCGGCGTCGCGCTCGGCCCCGAGGTCTGGCCCTGGGCGTTCGCCGCGTTCGCCGCCAACCAGGCCGCGATCCTCGCCGGGGGGTTGCTGCCGCGCGCCCGCCTGCTGGGATCGAACTGGACACGGCTCCCCGCTGCCGCCGCGGCACGCGGCGCCCTCGCCATCACGCTGGACGACGGGCCGGACCCGGAAGTCACGCCGCGCGTACTCGAGCTGCTCGCGCGCCACGGCGCGCAGGCGACGTTCTTCTGCATCGGCGAGCGCGCCGCGCGCCACCCGCAGCTGGTACGCGACATCGTGGCCGCGGGCCATCGCGTAGAGAATCACTCGCAGCGCCACCGCCACGATTTCGCCCTGCTCGGCCCAAAGCGATACGTCAAGGAAATCCAGGCTGCGCAGGAGACGCTCGGCGAGCTGGCGGGCAGCGCGCCGTGTTTTTTCCGTGCGCCCGCCGGGCTGCGCAATCCCTTCCTCGATTCCGCGCTGTCGCGGCTGCAACTGCAATTGGTGAGCTGGACACGGCGCGGGTTCGACACGCGCTCGCACAATGCCGCTACGGTCACCGCGCGGCTGACGCGCGACCTGCGCGCCGGCGACATCCTGCTGTTGCACGACGGCAACGCCGCGCGCACGCGCGCCGGAACTCCGGTGGTGCTCGAGGTCCTGCCGCGGGTCCTCGAGGCCGCCCGCACGGCCGGGCTGCGCCCGGTCACGCTGCGCGCCGCGCTCGATTGAACGGCGCCGCGTCCTACGCCCGCCTCAGCGGCCAGGCGAGCGCCCAGTTCCGCTCGGCCGGCCGCTTTGCCTGGAAATTCGCGCGCGGCAAGTTGCGCGGCGACCCGGTGTTTCGCCACCTGCTGGAAGCCGCCTTGATCCCGGGGGGTGCGCGGATCCTTGACCTGGGTTGCGGCCAGGGGCTGCTCGCGGCCTTGCTGATCGCAACGCCCGCAACGCGGAACGCGACTTACCGCGGCATCGAATTAATGGCGCGCGACGTGGCGCGTGCGCACCAGGCGCTGGGCGCGCGCTGCGGGGTTGAGCAGGGCGATATCCGCGTCGCGGATTTCGGCACCGCCGACGTGGTGGTGATTCTCGACGTTTTGCATTACATGTCGCTCGCAGAGCAGCACGAGGTGCTGCGCCGCGTACGCCAGGCGCTCTCCGGCGGCGGAGTGCTGCTGCTGCGCGTAGGCGACGCGGCGGCGGGGCTGCCGTTCCGGATCAGCTACTGGGTCGACTGGACGGTGGCGCTGGCACGCGGGCATGGCGCGACCCGGTTCCACTGCCGCAGCGTGGCACAATGGCGCACGGCGCTCGAAGCCTTCGGGTTCACCGTGCAGGCCGAGCCCATGAGCCGCGGCACGCCGTTCGCCAATGTGCTGCTGACTGCCCGAATTGCGAAGCGACACTGACTCGCGTGCGCCCGCTGCAACTCAGCTGCACCACATTGACCAGTTGCCTCGGACGCGGCCTGGACGCGACGCTCGCCGCGCTGCGCGCGCGCGCCAGCGGCCTGGGCCCCTGCCGCTTCGAGACGGCGGCGCTGGACACCTGCGTCGGCGAAGTGACCGGCCTGGACGAAGTGCGCCTGGACCGGGCGCTGCAGCAATACGACTGTCGCAACAATCGGCTGGCGGCGCTCGCGCTGGCGCAGGACGGTTTCGCCGGCGCGGTGCACGCGGCGGCGGCGCGCCTGGGCGCGCGGCGCATCGGCGTGTTCCTTGGTACCAGCACGTCCGGCATCCTGCAGACCGAGCTCGCCTATCGCCGGCGTGATGCGGCGAGCGGCGCCCTGCCCGCGGACTTCGACTACGCGCGTACCCACAACACGGGTTCGGTGTCGGATTTCGTGCGGCGCAGCCTGGGCCTTTCCGGCCCGGCCTGGACCGTGTCCACGGCCTGCTCTTCGAGCGCCAAGGTGTTCGGCACGGCCGCGCGGATGATCGAGGCGGGCCTGATCGATGCCGCGGTGGTGGGCGGCGTGGACAGCCTGTGCCTCACCACGTTGTACGGCTTCCATTCGCTCGAGCTGCTGGCGCATGAGCCCTGCCGTCCCTATGACCAGGCGCGGTGCGGCCTGTCGATCGGCGAAGGCGCGGCATTCGCACTGCTCGAACCCCTCATCGACAAGGAGTCGATCGCGCTGCTCGGCGTGGGCGAGTCCAGCGACGCCCACCACATGTCGGCACCGCATCCCGATGGACTGGGCGCTCGCATGGCGATCGAGTCGGCGCTCGCCGACGCCGGCCTGGAGGCGGCGGACATCGACTACGTCAACCTGCACGGGACGGCGACCCCGAGCAATGACGCGGCGGAGGACAAGGCGGTGGTCGGCGTGTTCGGCACGTCGACGGCCTGCAGCTCGACCAAGGGCGCCACCGGCCATACCTTGGGCGCTGCCGGCGCCATCGAGGCGGTGATCGCCTTGCTGGCGCTGCGTCATGGCTTCATGCCGGGAGGCGCGAACACCGAGCACCTGGACCCGGCGTTGCGTGCGCATTACCTGCTCGAGAACCGGGCGGCGCCGGTACGCCGCGTGTTGAGCAATTCGTTCGGGTTCGGCGGCACCAACTGCAGCCTGGTGCTGGGGCACGCATGACGCCGCTCGCCATCGAGGGCGTGGCGCTGATCGGACCGGGATTCGCCGACTGGGCGGCGGCGCGCGCGGTGCTCGCGGGCGAGCTCCCTTATGCCGCGGCGCCGGCCGCAGTCCCGGTGCCGCTGCTGCTGCCCCCCAACGAGCGCCGGCGCAGCGGCCTCGCCATCAAGATCGCGCTCGCCGCGGGCGCGGGCGCGCTCGCGGCCTGCGAACGGGAGGCCGCGGGCGTCGCCACGGTGTTCGCTTCCTCCTCCGCCGACGGCGAAACCTGCCACGCGATCTGCGAGCAGCTTGCAGGCAGCGAGCGGCTGATTTCGCCGACCCGGTTCCACAACTCCGTCCACAATGCGCCCGCCGGCTATTGGAGTATCGCGACGCGCAGCATGGCGCCCTCGACCAGCGTATGCGCCTTCGATGCGAGTTTCGGCGCCGGGTTGCTGGAAGCCGGTGCACTGGCGTGCGCGCGCGGCGAGCCGGTGCTGCTCATCGCCTACGACTCGCCGTACCCCGAACCCCTGCACGCCAAACGGCCCATACCCGACACCTTCGGCATCGGGTTGGTGATCGTGCCCGCCAGTTCCGCGCGCAGCCTGGCGCAACTGCGTCTGGATCTCGGGACGCGCGCGCCCGACACCTTCGCGGATCCTGCGCTGGAGGCGCTGCGCCGCGCCATCCCCGCGGCGCGCTGCCTGCCGCTGCTTGGGCTGCTGGCGCGCGGCACCAGCGGCACCGCGGTGCTCGACTACCTGGAGGGCGTCACTCTCGAGGCCGCCGTCACGCCATGCACCTAGACCGAGGCTGGATCGCGGCCCACCTGCCGCACCGCGACGCCATGTGCCTGCTGGACGGCGTACTGGAGTGGGATGAACACCACGTGCTCTGCCGCGCCAGCAGCCACCGGGATGTGGGCAATCCGATGCGCGTCGCGCAGCAGCTGCCCGCCGCCTGCGGCATCGAGTACGGCGCGCAGGCGATGGCCGTGCACGGCGCCTTGCTCACCCGCGGGCGGCTGCGGCCGGGACTGCTGGCGAGCGTGCGTTCGGTGCGGCTGCAGGTCGCGCGCCTGGACGACGTGGCAGGCGACCTGCGCGTGATGGCGGAAAGGCTGAGCGGCGAGGACGACCATATCCTTTACCGGTTCAGCGTCACTTGCGACGCGGGCGAACTGCTCGGCGGACGCGCCACCGTGGTGCTCGACGCGGGACTGACGTGAGCCCGGTGACGGCGCTGGTCACCGGCGGCAGCGGCGGCATCGGCGCCGCCATCTGCCGCCGCCTGGCGGCCGACGGCCATCATGTCCTGGTGCACGCCCACCGCAACCTGGAGACGGCCAGGGCGCTGGTAGCCGAGATCGCCGCGCGGGGCGGCAGCGCCGCGGCGCTGGCCTTCGATGTCACGGATGCGCAGACTGCACGCGTAGCGCTCGAAGCGGAGCTCGAGCGCGGCCCGGTGCAGATCCTGGTGAACAATGCCGGCATCCACGACGATGCCGCATTCCCCGGCATGAGCGAGCGCCAGTGGCGCAGCGTGATCGACGTGTCCCTGCACGGTTTTTTCAATGTCACCCAGCCGCTGATCCTGCCGATGATCCGCACGCGCTGGGGGCGCGTGGTCAACATGGCCTCCGTCAGTGCGGTGGCGGGCAACCGCGGCCAGGTCAACTACGCCGCCGCCAAGGGCGCTCTCATCTCCGCCACGCGCGCGCTCGCGCTCGAAGTCGGCAAGCGCGGCGTGACGGTGAACGCCGTCGCGCCCGGCCTGATCGCCACCGCCATGAGCGCGGGGGCCTTCCCGGAAGAACTCATCCGGCAGATGGTGCCGCTGCAGCGTGTGGGCACCGCCGAGGAAGTCGCGGACCTGGTGGCCTTCCTCGCCTCGGAGCGCGCCGCCTACGTCACGGGGCAAACGATCCCGATCAACGGCGGGATGCTCTGAGCGCGAGCAGCGGCAGTCGCAGCAGGAAGCCCAGCATCAGGCGCAGGTGCATCCAGGTGAGCAGCAGGTTGTCGCGCCAGTAGTTGAAGTGCGACACGCCGCCCTCGTCCGGGCGCAGGTAGCGCACCGGGACGGTGAGGTTGAGCGGCGGCACGCCGCGCCAGCACAGGCGCACCGCCGCTTCCGGATCGAAATCGAAGCGCCGCATCCACGGTTGGCCGCGCATCACTGCCAGCAACGGCGCCACCGGGTAGACGCGAAAGCCGAACAGCGAGTCGCCGATCCCGGCCCAGAGCGTTTCGAGGTTGGCCCACCAGTTGGAGATGCGCCGCCCATTCACGCGCAACGCAGGCGCGCTGGCGTCGAAGCGCGGCACACCGAGCACCATGGCTTGCGGCGCGCGCAGGGATGCGGACATGAACTCCGCAATGCAGGCCGCCGGGTGCTGGCCGTCGGAGTCCATGGTCAGCGCGTGGCTGTAGCCGGCGGCCGCGGCCTGTTCCAATGCATGCATCACCGCCGCGCCCTTGCCGAGGTTTTGCGCAAGCGCGAGCACGCGCAAGCCGGGATCGGCCTGCGCCATACGCTGCAAACCCTCGCAGGTGCCGTCGGTGCTGCCATCCACCACCACCCACACCGGCGACCAGTGCGCGCGGGCCGCGCGCACCGTCTCGTACACCTGGGGCCCGGGGTTGTAGCTCGGGATCACCACCAGGTGCGAGCGCGAGGCCGCGCCCGCGCTCACGCCGGACGCGACTGCACGCCCGCCGGCAACGGCTGCGGCGGCGCAGGGTGCGCCGGCAATTCACGCGCGTAGTATTGCTCCAGCTCGCGCATGAACACGTGCAGGTCGCGCGGCGGGTCGAAACGCCGGCCGAGCCGCACGCGGTAGCGCACCGGCAGCGCTGGCCGGCGCAGCAGCGGCCAGCCCTTGCCGAGAAAGGCGCTGTCGGTTTCGATGAACACCGTCTGCACCGGCACGCCCGTCTGGCGCGCGATCAGCGCAATGGTGCCGCGCAGCGGATTGAGCGGGGCGCGCGTGGTGCGCGTTCCCTCCGGGAACAGCAGCAATTGCCCGCCGCAACGCAACTCGGCGACCGAGCGCCGCACCATGTCGATCGGCGAATCGTTGCCGATGTAGCCGGCAAGGCGCGCACCGGCGCCGAAGATCACGCTGTCGAGGAGCGCCGCCTTCAGCACGCAGGCCGCCTGCGGCGCGCGCGACAGGAGCATGACGGCATCCAGGAGCGAAGGATGATTGGGCGCGAGGATCAGCGGCCCTGCGCCGCGCAGGGCGTCCAGCGCCGACAGGTCGAAGCGGAAGCCGCCGGAAGCCTCCAGCGCGCCGAGGTAAAAGCGGAAGCCGCGGGCGATCAACCGGCGCCCGAGGCCGCGTGCACGCTGTGCCGGAAGGAGCACGCGCAGGGGCAGCGCCAGCATGCTCCAGACCAGGCCACCGATGCCCAGCAGGCCGAAGCCGTAGGTCAGGACCGCGTAGGTCCGCAGTGCGCGCAGGATCATGCGGTGCTCACTCCGGGGCCTCTACGCGTTGCTCCGACTCGCCAAACAGCCAGGCGATGCCGAACCCGCCCGCGACGTAGGTGTCGCGCTTGAGCAGCGGGCTCGCCTCGAATGCCGCGCCACGCAGTGTGTCGGCGCGCAGGAACGCGCCCACCCAGAAGCTGGGATAGCGCCGGCTCGCCGCGGCGATGAACTGCATCCCGGCGTACCCGCCCGGCGCCTCGTAGGCCGGGCGCGCCGGAGTCGAAAACTCCGGCGCCACGCCGTAAAAGTACTGGTGCTGTCGCCGGCTGCCGTAAATCGGTCCTGCCAGCAGGCCCAGATTCCACCCGGAAAGCGTACCGCGGCCAGCGAGATCGAGATTGAGTTGCGGCGTCGCCGTCCAGCCGATAGCGCGGGGCGAACTTTGCAGCGTGTAGGCCGCGCGCAGCGGCAGGCGGAGCGCGAGCACGTCACGCCGATCCCGCGCACGCCACAGCGCGATTTCCAGCGAGGGACCAAGCTCCAGCGAGGGCGCCAGGTCCGGCATGCCGCCGCGTGCGGTATTGCTCTCGCTGTTCACCGGCAACGAGAGGCCGGCGCTCAGGTTCAGGTCCAGGCGCTCGGAATCGAACAGCGCGCCGCGTACGCCCTTGCGGTCCGCCTTCAGGAACTTGCCGCGATAGACCACATAGGGCACCGGCAGCAGGTAGCCGCGCCCCTGGTCCGCGCCGCGGTAATCCGGCAGCGCGAAGGCGCCGATCCCGGCCCCCAACTCCCACAGGGGCAAATTGTCGGCCGCCGCAGGCGCCGACGCCAGCAGGGCCAGGATGGCGAGCGTGTGCGCCAGTCGCCGCGCCACGCTCAGGGCCCGGCACTGGAGGCTTGCGCGTCGCGGATGTTCTCGCGCCGCTGGCGCCAGGCCCGCACGGTGTCGCCCAGGCCCGCCAGGGACTTCAGGTAGAACAGCGCCTTGAAAGCGAGCAGCGAAGAACGGATGCGCGAGGTTTCGAATACGTCTCCCGCCAGCAGCCCGAGCAGCGCTTCCTTCATGCGCAGTATGTTGCGCGGCCCCATGAACAATTCGCGCATCACCGGATTGGTCACACGGTAGATGAACCAGGAAAATTCGCGCGGCGCGCGCCGCGTCTGACGGTCGAAGCACGCCAGCGCGCGCCGCGCCTCGCCCGGGCGCCGCAGGCAGGCGTCCACCGCGTCGGCGCCGGTGAAGGCGCTGTGCATTGCCAGGAGCACGCCGGAGGAAAACACCGGATCGATGAAGGTGTAGGCGTCGCCGAGCAGGATGTAGCCCGGACCGTGCGTGCGGTCGCAGGCGTAAGCGTAATTGCCGGTCGCCTCGGCCTCGGTCACGCGCTCGGCGCCCGCCAGCCGCGCCGCGAGTTGCGGGCACAAGGCGATGCTATCGAGCATGAATTCGTTCACCGGCTTGCTGCGTGATTTCATGTAGTAGGGCCACACCACCGCGCCGACGCTGGTCACGTCCCCCGGCAGCGGGATGAACCAGAACCAGCCGTGCGCGAACCAGAAAATGGTGATGTCGCCCTCGCAGCGCCCTGCGTGCCGGCGCGCATGGCGGAAATGCGCGTAGATCGCGGCACTGTTGTGGCGGGGATTGCGCCGCTTCGCCTTGAAACGGTTGCCAAGGAAAGTATCGCGCCCCGAGGCATCGACCACGAAGCGCGCGCGCCAGCGTTCTTCGCCACCGTCGTCGCGGCGCACCTGCAGCAGCGCCCCGCCCTCGCCGAGGAACTCGAGCTCGCGCACCCGGCAGCCCTCCAGCGCCATGGCGCCCTTGCGCGCCGCGTTGCGGAACAGGATCTCGTCGAACTCCGAGCGGCGTACCTGGTAGGCGAAGGGCCGCGACTTGTCCCAGGCGTCGGCGAACGGGAGCCGCGAGGTCCAATCGTGCCAGGGCGAGACGAACTCCGCCCCCCACTTCTGCATGCCGATGGCCTGGATCTCCGCGCCCACGCCCAGCCGCTCGAACAGCGCCAGGTTCGCCGGCAGCAGGGATTCACCGATGTGAAAGCGCGGGTGCCGGGATTTTTCCAGCAGCGCGACCCGGTAGCCGCGCTCCGCCAGCAGCGCGGCCGCGGTCGAGCCCGCCGGTCCGCCGCCGATCACGGCGACATCGCAATTCCTGGCTGCAGCGGCAACGCCCTCGCCCGGCATTCATCCTCCACGCGCGTTTCCCGCGGCGCCGATCGCACGCAGGCTGTGGCGATTCTACCGCGTGCCTAGGGCTTCTTCTCTAGGTTGGCGGTGTGGATTTCGATGTCTGCGCGCGCGCGAAGGCTGGCGACAAAAGCCTCGAATTGCTGTGCGCCCGCCAGTTGTCCGGCGCGCTCCAATTCCGCGAGCTGCTGCGGCTCGGGCCTGGGTTCGGCCTCGAGCAGCTTGCCGACGCGATACAGCATATAACCGTCGGCGCCGCGCTCGGCGCCAACGTACGCCGGCAGCTTTTCGGTGTCGGCGGACATGATCTGGCGCAACGCGCCCGCAGGCACCGCCTGCGGGCTGCGGCGCGAAACCGCTTTCGGCGCCCCCCAGGTGATCCCCGCGTCGGCGCCCTTGCGCAGCGCGGCGAGCTTGGCCTCGCCGTCCTTCTGCGCCAGCTGGGCGGCCTGCGCGGCACGCAGATTCTGTTCAATGGCCGCGCGCACCTCCTCGAACTGGCGCTGCGCCTGCGGCTGATGCTCCAGCACGCGCGCCGCCACCAGCACGTTGGGCGCCACTTCCACCGCATCGGTATTGCGCCGCGTGTTGATCGAATCCCCGGCGAACAAGGCGCCGAGCAGCTTGGCGTTGGCGAGCAATCCGGCCTCCGCCGAAGGCGTGCGCGTGATCCAGCCGCTGGTCTGCGGCACGAGCTTGAAGCGCTCCGCCGCAGGCTTCAGGCTGTCGGATTGCTCATACACCATGTTACTGAACGCTTCGGCCGATTCGGCGAAGCGCCGCGCGCCCTTCTGGCGCCCGAGTTCGGCGGAAAGCTCGGCACGCACATCCTCGAAGCTGCGCGCTTTCGCCGCCTGAAGGCCGGTGACCCGGATCACGTGCCAGCCAAAATCGCTCTGCACCGGAGCACCGATCTCGCCCTCCTTCTGCGCGTATGCCGCCTTCTCGAAGGCGGGCACCATCATGCCGCGGCCGAAATAGCCCAGATCTCCGCCCTTCGCGGCCGACCCCGGGTCCTGCGAATGCTTCTGCGCCAGTTCGGCAAAGCGCGACGGCGCCTTGCGCGCCTCGGCGGCCACCTGGTCGGCCTCTGCCTGCGTCTTCACCAGGATGTGGCTGGCGCGGCGCTGCTCCTCGACGCGGTACTGCGCCGCACGCGCCTCGTAGGCCACCCGGAGTTCCGCCTCGCTCACCGGGTCCTGGCGCCCGAGCGCCTCCGCAGAGAGCACCACGAACTCGGCGCGCACGCGTTCTGCGACGCGAAACTCCGCCGGATTGGCGTCGTAGTACGCGCGCGACTGCGCCTCGGCGATTTTCACCTGGGCCAGATAAGGCTGGGCAGCGACCAGGGCCTCCGACACTTCGCGGCGCTGCGCCTGCAGCGCTGCAAGCCGTTCGGTCACGGTGCGCGAGACCAGTGCGCTCTCGGCGATGGCGCGCGACAGCTGCGCCAGCGACATGTCGTAGCGCATGCGCGCCTCGAACATCTGCGGCGTCATGTTCTGCGCGCGCAGCAGGGCTTCGTAGTTCGACTTGGAAAAAGCGCCATCGGCCTGGAACGAGGGGATCGCGGCGATGGTCTCGCGCAGCGTGCTGTCGCTCACCGACAGACCGGCGCGCACGGCGGCGTCGGCCACCAGACGCTGCGACACCAGAGAATCGATCAGCGCGCGGCGCGATTCGGGCGTGTCGAGCGCCTCGGCGTCGATGCCGCGCCCGAATGCGGCGCGCAGCCGTTCCTGTTGCAGGCGTAACTCCTCGGCGAACTCGCGCTGCGAAATGCCCACGCCGTCGACGGTGGCGACGGCGTCCTTGCCGCCCATGGAGCGCGTGTAGGACTCCAGCCCGAAGAACGCGAAGGGAATGATCATCAGCCCCAGCACGATCTGCGCCAGCCGCTTGTGTTTATGTATGAATTCGAACATTCAGGAAGGTGGTTGGCGGAGCGGACGGGACTCGAACCCGCGACCCCCGGCGTGACAGGCCGGTATTCTAACCAACTGAACTACCGCTCCTATTTCCTATCGTGGTGGGTGCTGACGGGGTCGAACCGCCGACATTCGCCGTGTAAGAGCGACGCTCTACCAACTGAGCTAAGCACCCGCAAAGGGGCGCTAGTTTACTGCGTCCTTGAGCGCCTTGCCAGCGCGAAACTTGGGCACGCGCGCCGCCGCGATCTTCAATGCGGCCCCGGTGCGCGGATTGCGCCCGGTGCGCGCCGCGCGCTTGCCCGGGTAGAAGGTGCCAAAGCCGACCAGGGTGACCATCTGCCCCCGCTTCAGGCTGGATTTCACCGCGCCGACCATTGCATCGACCGCGCGCTCCGCCGCCAGCTTGGAAAGCTCGGCCTGCTGCGCGATGTGCTCGATCAGCTCCGACTTGTTCACGGCTCCCCCTCAATGCTTGACGGCCGCGGCCGTCGCCGGTTTCTCCTCGGCGCTCGGGAGCGGCGCCGCCTCCGCCACGACGTCGGGCAGCGGCTCGGGCTGGCGCTCCAGGGCGATCTCAAGCACCTTGTCGATCCATTTCACCGGGATGATTTCGAGCCGGTTCTTGACGTTGTCCGGAATCTCGGCCAGGTCCTTCACGTTCTCTTCGGGGATCAGCACCGTCTTGATGCCGCCCCGGTGCGCGGCCAGCAGCTTTTCCTTCAGGCCGCCGATCGGCAGCACCTCGCCGCGCAGCGTGATCTCGCCGGTCATCGCCAGGTCCGCGCGCACCGGGATGCCGGAGAGCACCGACACCATCGCCGTGGCGATGCCGATGCCGGCGCTCGGTCCGTCCTTGGGCGTGGCGCCCTCGGGCAGGTGGATGTGGATGTCGTTCTTCTGGTAGAAGTCCTCCTTCACGCCGAGCCTGCGCGAGCGGTTGCGCACCACCGACAGCGCGGCCTGGATGGACTCCTGCATCACCTCGCCCAGCTTGCCGGTGGTGATGGTCTTGCCCTTGCCCGGCATGGTCACCGTCTCGATGGTGAGCAACTCGCCGCCCACCTCGGTCCAGGCAAGCCCGGTGACCTGGCCGACCTGGTTCTGCTTCTCCGCCATGCCGAAGCTGTACTTGCGCACGCCGAGGAACTTGTCGAGGTTCTTCGGCGTCACGGTGATGCGGTGCGATTTTCCCTCGGCCACCTTCTTGTCGGTCAGCAGCTGCTTCACCGCTTTGCGGCAGATCTTGGAGATCTCGCGCTCCAGGCTCCTCACGCCGGCCTCGCGCGTGTAGTAGCGCACGATGTCGCGCACCGCCGGCTCGCTCACCGCCAGCTCGCCGTCCTTCAGTCCGGTGTTCTTCGTCTGCCGGGGCAAGAGGTAGCGCATGGCGATGTTCACCTTCTCCTCATCGGTGTAGCCCGAGAGCCGGATCACCTCCATGCGGTCGAGCAGCGGCGCCGGGATGTTGAGCGTGTTGGCCGTGGCGACGAACATCACCTCCGACAGGTCGTACTCGACCTCGATATAGTGGTCGGTGAAGGTGTGGTTCTGCTCCGGGTCCAGCACCTCGAGCAGGGCGGAGGACGGGTCGCCGCGCCAGTCCATGCCCAGCTTGTCGACCTCGTCGAGCAGGAACAGCGGGTTCTTCACGCCGACCTTGGTCATGCTCTGCAGGATCTTGCCGGGCATGGAGCCGATGTAGGTGCGGCGGTGTCCGCGCACTTCCGCCTCGTCGCGCACGCCGCCGAGCGACATGCGCACGAACTTGCGGTTGGTGGCCTTGGCGATGGACTGGCCGAGCGAGGTCTTGCCCACGCCCGGGGCGCCTACCAGGCACAGGATCGGCGCCTTCATCTTCTCGACGCGCGTCTGCACCGCCAGGTACTCGACGATGCGTTCCTTGACCTTTTCCAGGCCGTAATGGTCCTCGTCCAGGATCGTCTGCGCCGCCTTGATGTCGCGCGAGATCTTCGACTTCTTGCGCCACGGCAGGTTGACCAGGGTCTCGATGTAGTTGCGCACCACGGTCGCCTCGGCCGACATCGGCGACATGAGCTTGAGCTTCTTCAGTTCGGATTCCGCCTTCTTGCGCGCATCCTTGGGCAAGTGCGCCTTGCGCATGCGCTTTTCCATCTCCTCCAGGTCGGCGCCTTCCTCGCCCTCGCCGAGCTCCTTCTGGATGGCCTTCACCTGCTCGTTCAGGTAGTACTCGCGCTGACTCTTCTCCATCTGGCGCTTGACGCGGCCGCGGATGCGCTTTTCCACTTGCAGAATGTCGAGCTCGCCTTCGACGAGCTTCAACAGATGTTCGAGCCGTGCCTTCACGTCGAACATCTCGAGCACTTCCTGCTTCTGCTCGAGCTTGAGCGGCAGGTGCGCAGCGATCGTGTCGCCGAGTCGCCCCGCTTCGTCGATACCCGCGAGCGAAGTCAGAATCTCCGG
>JANMSV010000077.1:0-8452 GCA_031389685.1 Betaproteobacteria bacterium | reverse complement strand
TCTACACGCAGGTGCTTGGCATGAAAGTGCTGCGCACCACCGACCGGCCCGAGCAGAAATATTCACTATCCTTCGTCGGCTACGACGAGGAGTCGCGCGCTTCGGTCATCGAGCTTACCTACAACTACGGCGTCGACAAGTACGACCTCGGCTCGGCCTACGGCCACATTGCCATCGAGGTCGACAACGCCGCGCAGTCCTGCGATGCAGTGCGCGGCAAAGGCGGCAAGGTGACGCGCGAGGCCGGCCCGGTCAAAGGCGGCACCACGGTGATCGCCTTCGTCGAGGACCCGGACGGCTACAAGATCGAGTTCATCGAGCGCAGGAAGTAATCAGCTCGCCTTGATCACTCCGCAGGCCATGCGGGCACCCGCGTTCCCCACCGGCTGCGAGGTGTAGTCGTCCGGCTGCGCGTGCACGACGACGCCGCGCCCGACGATGCTCGCCGGCCCCGGCGTCACGGTGATGATGTCGAGGTCCACGGTCAGCGTCGCGCGGCCGTTGGCGTCCGCCTTGAGGTTGGACAGGTCGCCCGCGTGGCGCTCGGCGCCCCGGCCGTGGGGCTTGCCGTAGGGATTGAAGTGGCCCTTGGCACTCATGCCGTCGCCCGAGCTGCAGTCGCCCACCTCGTGGATGTGGAAGCCGTGCTCCTGGTTCGGCTTCAGGCCGATGACCTGTGTGGTGATGCGCACCTTGTCGCCCATCTGCTCGAACGTGACCTCGCCGACCGTCTTGTTGCCGCTGGTGGCGGCCAGGCCCGCACTTGCGCGTGGCGATTCGCCTGACATGGATTGGCAGCCCACCAGCGCCGCTGCCGACAGCGCGGCCGGTACTAGTAATCTGAGATTCATGGTTCGTTCTCCTCGTTCGACAGGTTCTTGTGGCCGCTTTGGTTGGTTGTTCGGGATAAGGGTCGATTGTACCCGCCGAACTCGCCCCGCCTCAACCTCGGGGCAGAATGGTGCGCTGCGCAATGCGGACGTAATCCTCCGGCGAAAGGTTCTCCGGGCGCAGCGTCGCGTCGATGCCGAGCGCGGCGAAATCCTCCGCGCCAAGCGGCAGGGCGTTGCGCAATGTCTTACGCCGCGCGCTGAACGCCTTGCGCACTACGGCCGCGAGTTCATCGGCGTCGCAGGCGAGCGGCGCCGCCAGCGGCTGCATGCGCACCAATGCGGACTCCACTTTGGGCGGCGGGCGAAACGCGCCCGCCGCGACGCGGAACAGTTTCTCCATCCTGAAGCGCGTCTGCAGCATCACCGACAGCCTGCCGTACTCGGGGGTCGACGGCCGCGCCACCATGCGGTCCACCACCTCTAGCTGCAACATGAAATGCAGGTCGCGCACGCGGTCCGCGTAGCGCGCGAGGTGAAACAGCAAGGGTGTGGAGATGTTGTACGGCAGGTTGCCGACGATGCGCGCGCCCTGCGGAAACACGCCGAAGTCGAACTCCAGCGCATCGGCGACGTGCACCTCGATCCGATCACCCGGCAGCGCGGCCGCCAGGTCGCGGTCGATCTCGATCGCCGCCAGTTGCCTGACCCGCCCGGCCAGGGGCAGCGTCAGCACACCCTGCCCCGGACCGATCTCCACGATGAAATCATCCGCCGCGGGCGCGATCGCCGCGACGATCCTGCGCACCACGCCCGGGTCGTGCAGGAAGTGCTGGCCGAACCTCTTACGCGGACGGTGCGAGCTTGACGGCAAGCTTGAGCGCCTCGAGCAGGCTCCCCGCGTCGGCCTTGCCCTTGCCGGCGATCTCCAGCGCCGTGCCGTGGTCCACCGAAGTGCGCACGAAAGGCAGGCCGAGCGTCACGTTGACCCCGCGGCCGAAGCTGGCGAACTTGAGCACCGGCAAGCCCTGGTCGTGGTACATGGCGAGCGCGCAGTCGGCGCCTTTCAGCCGCGACGGAACGAACAGCGTATCGGCGGGTATCGGGCCTTGCACCGAGATGCCCAGCTTCTTCGCAACGAGCAGGGCCGGCTCGATGACCTCGCGCTCCTCGGTGCCCAAGTGCCCGGACTCGCCGCTGTGCGGGTTCAGCCCGGACACCAGGATGCGCGCACGCCTGATGCGGAAGCGCTTCCTGAGATCGGCATCGATCACGCGAAGCGTCGCGACCAGTCCTTCGCGCGTGATGGCGCGCGGCACATCCGCGAGCGCAAGATGCGTGGTGGCGAGCGCCACGCGCAGCCCGCCGCCCACCAGCATCATCACCACGTGGGGGACGCGTGCACGCGCCGCCAGGTACTCCGTGTGGCCGGTGAACGCGATGCCGGCGTCGTTGATCACGCCCTTGTGCACAGGGGCGGTGACCATCGCGTCGTATTCGCCTGCGAGGCAGCCGTCGACCGCGCGGTCGAGGATCTCGAGCACGTAGCGGCTGTTCTCGGGATTCAGCTTTCCGGCCTTGCGCGGCACCGCAAGCGGCACATGCTCGATATTGGGACAGCCCTTCAGCAGCCCCGCATCCCCGATCACCACCAGCTTCGCGCCGCGGAACTTGCGCGCCGCCGCGGCGCAAAGCTCCGGCCCGATGCCCGCCGGCTCGCCCGAGGTCAGCGCGATCACCGGACGGCGCGCGGCCATCTTCAGCGGTCCTCCAGCCGCATTTCGATGTAGGTGCGGTCGCGCAGCTGGCGCAGCCACTCCTGGTAGGCCTCGTCGGCCTTGCGTTCGCGCAGCGTCTGGCGCGCCAGCAGGCGCTGGCGCTCGGCGGTGACGTCCGCGGCGCGCCGCTCCTGCACCTGCACCAAATGGAAGCCAAACGGCGTACGCACCGGCTGGCTCAGCTCGCCGGGTTGGAGCGCCTCCATCGCGCGCTCGAATTCCGTCACCGTGTCGCCCGGGTAGATCCAGCCCATGTCGCCGCCGCGCGCCGCGCTGCCGTCCTCGGAGTTGAGCCGCGCCGACTCGGCGAAATCGGCGCCGGCGGCGATGCGCTCACGCAACCCGGCGAGCCGCCGCCGCGCATCCTCCTCCGACACCACCTCGCTGGTCTTCACCAGGATGTGGCGCGCGCGCGTCTGCGTCACGGGGGCCGCGGCGCCGCTGCCGCGCCGCTCGAGGAGCTTCAGAACGTGGAAACCGGCCGGGCTGCGCAGCACCGCGCTGACCTCGCCGGGCTGCATGCCCCGCAGCGCCTCCACAAACAACTCGGGCAGCCGCCCGGACGCGCGCCAGCCCATCGCGCCCCCCTGCAGCGCGTCCGCGCCATCCGAGGTGCTCGCCGCCAGCTGCGCAAAGTCGCCGCCGGACTGCGCCTGCAGGCGCACGCGCGCGGCGCGTGTGCGCGCCTGCTCAAGACGCTCGGGGCTCGCCTGCTCGGGGATGCGCACCAGGATGTGCGCCACGTTGTACTCGGCGGCACTCGCCGCCGAGACCTTGTTTTCCTCCATGAACAGGTCGATCTCCCCCTCGCTCACCTGCACGCGGTCGTCCACCTCGCGTTCGCGCAAGCGCTGCAGCAGCATCTGCTGGCGCAGGTCGGCGCGAAAGGACTCGAAGGACACGCCGTCCTGTTCCAGGGCGCGGCGGAAATCAGCCAGCGTCATCTTGTTGTTCTCTGTGATGCGCTGCACGGCGCGATCGAGCTGCAGTTCGTCCACCCGCAACCCGGTTTCCGCCGCAAGCTGCAGCTGCGCCTTGTCCAGCACCAGCCGCTCGAGTACCTGCCGCTCCAGCAATGCGCGCTCCGGCGCGGCGATGCGCCGCCGCCTGAGCTCGCGCTGGGCTGACTCGGTGCCCTCGGCGAGTTCGGTCAGGGTGATCACATCCTTGTTCACCACCGCAACGATGCGGTCGACGAGCACCGGCGGCTGCGCCGCGGCGCCCGGCGGCGCCGCGGCGGCAAGCGCCAGCGCCAAGGCGCTCGTAACAACGCCCGGCAGGCGGCACATTCAGTACACCTGCTCGAACGGCAGTTCCTGCCGCACGCCGGGCGGGACCAGCGACAGGTCGCGCGGGTTGGTCACCGAATAGCCGGGCACGTTGCGCTTGAACAGGTTCACGGTTTCGTTGGAACCGATCTGGCCGAAGCCGTTGAACTCGAGCTGGAAAAAGATCGCCTTGGAGCTGACGTCGGTGGCCGCCTGGATGCGCTGGACCACCGCGCGGAACACCCAACAGCCGCCGTTGTATTCCACGCCGCCCAGCGCTTCGAGCACGCGGGCGTCGCGCAAGGAATAATTGTAGCGCCCGATCGCATACCAGCCCGCCGTGACCGGCCATTGCGCGGAAAGATCCGCCTGGCGCAGCAGGTCGCGGTTGTAGCGGTAGCTGAGATTCAGCACCTTCGCGATCTCGGGGCTGTAGCGCAGCTGCGCGCCGTAGCGCTCGGAGCGCGAGTCGCGCGGGTTGTATTGCAAGGTGCCGTCGAAGCTCCAGTTGCGCGCGACGCGCCCGCCCACCGAGGCCAGCCAGTCGGACTCGGGCGAGGTGCGCAGCGGCGTGGCCATGGTCAGGCCGACGCGCTCGTTGGCGAAATAGTAGCGCTGGCCGATGGTGGCACGCAGGCGCTCCACCCCGCGCGCATCCAGAAAGCGCGAGGTCAGCGCCGCGGTCAGCTGGTTGGCGTCGCCAAAGCGGTCGCCGCCGACGAAGCGATTCTCCGAGAACAGCTGCGCGTAGTTGAAGTCCGCCAGCACGGTGTCGAACAGCGGCGCCTGCTCCTGCGCCCGGTAGGGGGCATAGACGTAATACAGGCGCGGCTCGAGCGTCTGCGTCAGTTGCCCGCCGCCCCACTGCGCCTCGCGCTCGAACACCAGCCCGCTATCCAGGCTGATCCAGGGCACGCTGAGCGACTGGCGCTCCGGCTGCCCGGGCGCGGCGCGGGTCAGGCTGTAGTGCGCCGTGCGCGCGCCCAGCTTCGGGGTCACGAAGTAGCCCGGGCCGAGCAACGGAGCGCTCAGCACCGGATTGAACGAGCTGCGCTCGCCCTCGACCAGCGTGTCGTGCCTGAAGCGCACGTACTCCAGCGGCGCGGCGGCGTCGAGCCACGCGCCGATATCGTTGCGCGTGAGGCTGAAATTCAACTGCGGCAGGCGATGGTAGGGCGGGACGATGGGCGCCAGCGGATCCTGCAGCGTCTGGTAGCGCTGCACGCGACCTTGCATCTGCAGCCCGGTGCCGCCGATGCTGCTCGTGTACTGCAGGTAGCCGTCGCGCTGCAGGTTGCTGGCGGAGACCTGGCGCACCTCGCTGTACAGGTCGACCAAATAGCGGTCGTCGCTGACATGGTTCATGTCCACGCGGCCGACCAGCTGCGGCGTGAAGCGCTGCTCATGCTGCAGCGAATAGCCGGTGCGCGATTGGCGCAGCACCCGGTCCTCCGGCATGTACTCCAGGCGCAGGGCGCCGCCGTAGCTCGCGCCGAGATAGCGGTACTGGGTCTTCAACTGCTCGCCGCGCTTGGACATCAGGGTAGGCGTGATGACGGCGTCCTGCTCGGGCGCGATGTTCCAGTAGAACGGCAGGCCGAGCTCGGCGCCGCGCAGCGAGTTCTGCGAAAACTGCGGCGCGAGGATCCCGCTGCGGCGCCGGTTGTTCAGCGGGAAGCTGAAATAGGGCGTGCGGAGGATCGTGGTGTCAAGGAAGCGCAGCCGCGCGCCGCGCGCCACGGCGTCTTCCTCGTCGTAGTCCAGGTCGAGCTGGCGGGCCTCGATCCGCCAGTCGTCGTTGCCGGGCTCGCAGGTGGTGAAGTGCGCGCCGCTCAGGCGGAAGCGGTTGGGGCCCAGGAATTCGATGCGCTCGGCGCCGCCACGCGCGGTCTGCTTGCGCCGCATGAGGAAGCTCGGGTCCTCCAGCACGCCGGTGTGGTCGGTGGTGCTGTACTGCAGCCGCGTGCCGTTGAAGCGGTCGGCGCCCTGACCGAGACGCACGCCGCCTTCGGCCTCGACGCGGCCGAATTCACGGTTGAACTTGAGGTACTCCGTGTACACCGAGGTCTCGCCCTGCCGGAATTCAACGCCACCCTCCGCCGTCACCTCGAGGCCGGAAATGCCCTCGATGCGGCGCGCGTCGATGGTTGCCGGTTCGCCGGGGCTCGCCGGGGCCTGCGCCGCGGCGTGCAGTGAGAGCAGCAGCGACGCGCAGCCGGCAACCTGGAGGGCCAGCTTACGCGCTGGAAGACGCTGCATGTACAAAGAAGTGAGACCGACCTTTAGGTGTAAAATCGCACAATTCCGCGCGAGGCGCAACGCATTACGTGGACGCAAGGCTCGATGCGCTCAAGCGCTGGCTGGCCGGGACGCTCGGCGGCACGGAGTTCGGCGTCGCGCCGGCCTGCGCCGATGCCAGTTTCCGCCGCTATTTCCGCGCCACGCTGCCCGACGGCGGCAGCTACGTCGTCATGGACGCACCGCCGGACCAGGAGGACTGCCGCCCGTTCGTGCGCGTAGCGCAGATGCTGCGCCACGCCGGCGTGCACGCGCCGCAGGTGCACGCGCAGGACCTGGCGCAGGGTTTCCTGCTGCTGGAAGACCTGGGCCGCAGCACCTATCTCGACGCACTGACCGAGGAAAACGCCGGCGCGCTGATGCCTGAGGCGATCGGCGCGCTGCTCAAATGGCAGCTGGCGACGCGGCCCGGGGAGCTGCCGCCTTTCGACCAGGCCCTGCTGCGGCGCGAAATGGCGCTGTTTCCCCAGTGGTACGTGGCACGCCACCTCGGGCGCGAGCTCAGCGCGGCGCAGGACGCGGCCCTCGAGTCCGTGTGCGCGCTCCTGGCGCGCAGCGCGCTGGCACAGCCGGCGGTCTACGTGCACCGCGACTTCATGCCGCGCAACCTCATGGTGTGCGAGCCCAACCCGGGCGTGCTCGATTTCCAGGATGCGGTGCTCGGCCCGATCACCTACGACATCGCCTCGCTCACGCGCGACGCGTTCATCAGCTGGAACGAGGAGCACGTGCTGGACTGGGCCGCGCGCTACTGGGAAAGCGCGCAGCGCGCGCGCCTGCCGGTGGACCCCGATTTCGCGGAATTCTGGCGCGCCCTGGAGTGGATGGGCCTGCAGCGCCACCTGAAAGTGCTCGGCATCTTCGCGCGGCTCACCTACCGCGACGGCAAGGAAAAGTATCTGGCCGACACGCCGCGCTTCCTCGGCTACGCGCGCGCGGTCGCGCGGCGTTACGGCGCGCTCGCGCCCCTCGCGCGCCTGCTCGACGAGCTCGAACCATGAAGGCGATGATCCTCGCCGCGGGGCGCGGCGAGCGCCTGCGCCCCACCACCGACCGCGTGCCCAAGGCGCTGGTGGAGGTGGGCGGCAAGCCGCTCATCGCCTGGCAGCTCGAGCGCCTCGCCGCCGCGGGCTTTCGCGAAGTGGTGATCAACGTTTCCTGGCTCGGGGCGCAAATCGAGTCGCGGCTGGGCGACGGTAGCGCCTTCGGGCTGTTGCTGGCCTACTCGCGCGAGGCGCAGCCGCTCGAATCCGCCGGCGGCATCGCCTGGGCCCGCGCGTTGCTCGGCGCGGCGCCCTTCGCGCTCGTCAATGCCGACATCTACTGCGATTATGACCTCGCCGCCCTGCGCGGCCGGAACCTCGGCGCGCACCTCGCTCACCTGGTGCTGGCACCCAATCCGGCCCATCACCCGGCGGGCGACTTCTCGCTCAAGGGCGGCAAGGCCGGCAATGACGCGGCGGCGCGCTACACTTACACGGGTATCGCGCTGCTCAACCCGGCGCTCGTCGCACCGGTACGCGCGGGCGAGAAAGCGCAGCTGGCGCCGCTGCTGCGCGCGGCGGCCGCGCTCGGGCAGCTATCGGGCGAACTGCATGCGGGACTCTGGCGCGACCTTGGCAGCGCCCGACGGCTGGCCGAGCTCGCGGCGCTGCTGCAAGGCGCAAAGGAACGGGGCACATGAAGGCGAATGACCTGACGCAGGACGCCGCAGTACACAGGGAGCGCCGGCAGCGGCTGGCCGAGGCGCTGGGCGAGGGCATCGCGCTGATCCCGACCGCGCCGGAACGCACGCGCAATCGCGATACGCATTACCCGTACCGCTACGACAGCTACTTCTACTACCTCACGGGTTTCCAGGAACCCGAAGCCGTGCTGGTGCTCGCCGGCGGCGCCGCGCCGCGCTCGATCTTTTTTTGCCGCGAGCGCAACGTGGAGCGCGAGATCTGGGACGGCCACCGGCACGGGCCGGAAGGCGCGCGCGAGCGCTTCGGCTTCGACGAGGCGCACGCCATCGCCGCGCTGGACGAGAAAATGCCCGCGCTGCTCGGCGACCGGCCCGCGCTCTGGTACCCGGTAGGCGCGGACGCGGACTGGGATGCGCGCGTGATGCGCTGGCTGAACGCGGTGCGCGCCGGCGCGCGCGCCGGCGTCGCCGCGCCGCAGGAACTGCGCGACGTGCGCGCGCCGCTCGACGAGATGCGCTTGCTCAAGGACGCGCACGAGCTCGCCTGGATGCGCCAGGCCGCGTCGATCTCGGCGGCAGCGCACCGCCGCG